>CAZKAI010000045.1:2636-30080 GCA_964550565.1 uncultured Pirellulales bacterium | reverse complement strand
CGGGTCATCGCTGACGGCCTTGAGGGCGGATTGATAAAATGCCTCCCGGCTGGGCAGGCTGTCCAGATAGTTGGCCACCCATAGCAGCGAGGCCGGCAAAGAGGAATTGGCATTTCGCAGATTGCGGCCATCAAACAGCGCCTGCAGTTGGACGGCCAGCGATTCATCATTCCAGGCCAGCTCGAGGGCTTCGTTCATCGACTCGACGCGGATGATGTCGCGCTGGTCCGGGTCAAGGATGCCGAATCGCGGATCCAGGCCCGACAGATAGAAATATTCGGTCAGGATGCGTTTGCAGAAGCCGTGAATAGTGCCGATATAAGCCGCGTCCAGCAGCACAAGCTGACGACGCAGGCGGCCGGAACCTTCGCTTTCAAAAGCTGCGGACAATTTTTCGGCGATGCGGGTTTTCATTTCTTCGGCAGCAGCCTCGGTGAAGGTCAGCACCAGCAGCCGGTCGGCATCGACCGGATGTGTTGGGTCGCAAATCCGCTCGACACAGCGCTGGCTCAGGACGGCAGTCTTGCCCGTGCCCGCCGAGGCGGTAACCAGCACATCGCGGCCGATGGTCTCGATGGCTCGCTTTTGCGGGGATGTCCATTTCGGAGCGGTCATTGCGAGGCTCCTTTGGTCAGCGTGTTCAGCAATTCGGTCTTGCTGATGGACGGCAGGATATTGTAATCATTTAATTGCCAGTCGAATTTACATACGCTTCGGTAATCGCAATGCGAACAGGGGCTTTGTGTGCTGAGACGATAGGGATAGGCACGGATGTCGCCGGAGGCAATGCCCTGAGCCAGACGCGCGAGAGTTTGTTCGGCAAAGGACAATACCGCAGAATATGCGTCGGAGGTGATGACATCACTGCGGCCATAATCACCAAGAGGCTCGCCTTCTTTGAGCGAAAATCCAAAGAAGCGGCTATAACGGCCCGCCTGGCCGACCGTCGAATCCAGATCAAAGGCAATCGCCGCGTCAAACAGGCCGCGAGCCTTAAGTGTCGGCGCTGCGGGCTGGGTGTCCGAGGATTCGAATTTTGTCATCTGGTACTGAGTTTCAATCGGCAAATAAAAAGCCCCTGCCGCTTTCGCAATAGTCTTGCCGTTTACGGTCAGATGACGCAAAGCCAGAAGATAGACGGCCAATTGCAAATCGAGGCCGTGAGCAAATTCGCTCCACTTCATCCGCTGGGGTGAGGTTTTGTAATCCAGGACAATGCCCGTTTGGACGCCTTTGACCTCGGCCCAGTCCACACGGTCAATGCGTCCGTGCAGAAGCAGTTTTTTATTCGACTCAACTGGGATAGTAACCGGACTATCTTTGCCGAAGGTCTGCTCGGCCAGGTGCTGCCGGAACCGCCCTGCCGCACTCATCGCCGCCATCGTCGGCAGGACATAGCACAGCCGCTGCACCGCCTGATGCATGATGTAGGCGTTGTGGCGGCTCTGGCGGACAAAGGCAGACAGCTTGATATCCTCAGATAACAGCGCAGTTGCGATACGACGGCACCGACGCAAGAGTTCTTCTGTTGAAACGGTTGTCCAATCCAAACCGTCGGCGTGCAGATTCGAAAACAACTGCTGTAATATGTCGTGATAAAATTCGCCGATATCCACCGGCTCCAGCCGCAATAAGTCGCGTTTTTTTAGTTTCAGGACATAACGCGCAAAATGCTTATAGGGGCAGGCCGCAAAGGTCGTCAGTCGTGTTTCCGAGGCGGTCATCGGCCATGTAAACAATGTCTTTGCAATTGCCGGATCGAGTTCAGCAGCATTGCGAAACGACAGGGCATACTCCACCTCGGCAGCCATTTTTTGCAGAACGGGCTGGTCGGCGAATTTACACAACGAAAGCACATCGCGGCATTGTTCTTTGGTCGTATCCTGTTCACTGCTGTCGGCACCCAGCGCGGCACACAGCCATTGCGTCATCGCAGTGGGCGACTCTTTCAGCGGTGCCGACGCGTCTTGCGCGTCGCCGTATTGCACCCGCACATCGGTAAACAGCGAACACAGCCTTTGCAATCCCGGCCAGGGTGCATTCGGCGAGGCGTTTTCATCCAGCAACGGATACGTGATATACAGCTTGTCCGAGGCGCGGGTCAGTGCGATATAGGCTAAGTAACGCCGGGCCTCAAGAGCCTGCTCGGTTCGCTGAGTCAGATGTAGTTCTTCTCTGGCGGCGGCTTTGGCGTCCTGATCGGTCAGAATGGCATCGGCCGCAAGCGGCATCGGAAACAGCTTGCCGGTGGCACCAATCAGAAACGCAACTTTAATATCCGGGTGACGGCTGCGCTCGATGGAGCCGATGAGGACCTGGTCCAATGTGGCGGGAATCTGCTTGAGCGTCAGCGTGCCGAGGGCTTCCAGCAGGATGGCCAGCCATTCTTTAGTCGGTAAAGTCAGCCCGGCGAAAATCCGCTGCAGTTCATCGAACACGTCGCTGAGTTTTTTCCACACGCGTCGATGGGCAGCAGTGTCCTGCGGATCATCCTTTGCCTGACGGGTCAGCCATTGCCGGACATGCAGCGACTCAAGATAATCAAAAACAGCCTGACAGCATTGCACCGCGGAAATTGTGCCGCCCAACTGCTGCGACAGTCGGTGCAGTGGTTCAAACAACTGCTTTCGTATCGCATGAATCCGGGCAGCATCATACAGCGGATCGTTATTGGCGAATTCCCACGGTTTTTCCGACAGCCAGTCCGCAGGGCCAATCCCAAATGCCCTGCATGTATTATCAAGCAAGTCGGCATCGCGGAAATCCAGGCCGTTCAGTTCGGTCTTCAACAGGGCTGTCATTCGTGGTGCGGCAAAATCCTCCTGAACCGCCGTCAGCGCTGCTGTCAGCAATTCTATCAGCGGATGATGGCGCAACGCCTGCGGACGATCCAGGAAAAACGGAATCTGATATTGCTCAAATGCCGCCGTCAGATAATGGGCATATAAATCCATTTGCGGGACAATCACCGCCAGGTCACGATAAAGATACCGGCCTTCCCGCACCAGCCGTCGAATCGTCCCGGCAGCAAAAAATGCCTCCGACCGCGCATCACCACAGCCGCGAAGTTCCACCGCCCCCCCGCTGCTGACAGGCTGGGGAACTCCAGCGGCAAAATATTGTTTTTCAATTCGTGCCAGAGCCGGGGCCGTTTTGAATCGCGGATGCTGTGTCAGCGTGACCGGCTCGCTCATCGGCATTTTCTGATGACGGAGAATCGTCAGCAGGTCCACATACGTCCGCTCGGTCGGAGCGAACAGGGAGGATGGATCAAGCTGTTCGGGGTCAGTCAGATTCAAATCAAACGTCTGCGGGTCAAGACACAATGCAATCGACGCCTCCGAACAGACCGACAGCATCTCGAACAGCACGTCCCGCTGCTGCAGGGTGAAGCCCGAAAAGCCATCGATCCACAGCCGGGCGTGATTTAAAAATGGTGACTCTTTCACATGCATCCGCGCCTGAGTCAGCACGGCATCAGGGTTGATGAAATCACAGTCCGGCCTGCTCAGCAGCTCGGTATAGGTTTTGAACACTGCGGCAATATCAGCAAATTTTCGCCCGCTCAGGCTGGCGGGGTCTTTATCCAGCATCCGCCAGGCAACCTCGGCCAGATAATCCGGATCACAATTGTCTTCATGCAGCCGGCCAATCAACTCTGCCGTCGCCGCTGCCATGCCCGCCGATGCAGCACTATCTCGCAGCAGCGTTAGTCGTTCAGAACACATTGACAGAGCCTGTCTCACCAACATTTGTCGGCCCTGTGCGGACAGTTCCCCGGAAGCATCGGTTTTGCACAGCCAGAATTGCAGCCGGTTAAACGACAGGACATTGAGCCGATTATATCCAGCGATCCCCGGGCAGGACAAAATTGCCCGTTCCACCTGAAATGTCGCCTGTTCGGGGACCAGAAATACCAGCGGCCGGTCGTCGGGTTGACGCAGGGCCTCCGCGATGGCATCAATGCACCATCGTGTCTTGCCGGAACCGCTCGTACCCAGGATAAATCGTATCGCCATGCTGTCGTACTCCTGTGCCTGTTTGTACCACACCGCCTCGCGGTTTTCAACTGTCCATAATTTCTTGTGGTGAGCCCCTTTTTCAGCCGATATAATAAGGAATCAAAGCCAAAATGACGCATTTGTGAGGAATTGACCTATGAAAAGCCGGAAACATCGTCTGATAATCGCGGGAATCGGTGCCCTGCTGCTTGTTTTTGTATTTATCGCATCCACAATTGCCGAACGGACCACGACACGCGAATATGAAGTGACCGTGCCGGCCGTCAAAAGCGACACCCAGCGAATGATCGAGGCCTACGAACGGCTCAGCGACCAATACCTGTCGCTGGTGCAGAATCAGCTCAATGGGATGGCCGCCAACAACCGCGATATTCTGGTCCGGCTGGACCGGATTGAAAAGAAACTCGATGACTTGTCGGCCAAAGTTGCCGCGATGAAACCTGCCGATTTGCCCCCCCCTGCCGCCCCCGCCAAAGCTGCTGAGCCTGCGGTTTCCGCAGAAGCTAAAAAAGCAGAATAGTTTCCCAACGCTGATTCATAGGAAAATGATATGTCTTTGCTGGAAGCGATTATCGCCCTGTTTGTGATTGTGGATCCTATTGGAAATATCCCCGTTTTTCTGAGCGTCACCGGTGGGGTACCGCAGGAAAAACGTCAGCGGGCCTTTACGATTTCGGTTGCCGTGGCAATGGGAATCCTGCTGCTGTTTTCATTTACCGGCGATGTCGTCCTGCACAAGATATTCGGGATACAGATTGCGGATTTACAAATTGCCGGCGGTATCCTGCTGGTGATTATGGCTATCGATGACCTGGTTTTCGGATCGCAGCGGCGCCCCAAGACCGCCGATGATACCCTGTCTGCCGATGAGGTCGGGTGTGTGCCGCTGGGCTGCCCCCTGCTGGCCGGGCCGGGAGCCATTGTGACGACGCTGATGATCTGGAAAAATCCGCAGCAGGGTCCGCTGGCGGCGATGATTGCTGTGGCAGTGGTACTGATTCTGTTTCGTGTGGTGATGTATTACGTCGAACAGATCAATCGGCTGGTCGGCAGGCTGGTCATTACCGCGGTGTCCAAGGTGATGCTGGTCTTTTTGGCCGCAATTGGAGTCCGGATGCTGATGGTCGGACTGGGGACGTATTTTCCTGTTAAATAACGCCTGCATCATAATGCAGTAAACCCCTTCTGCTGCGAAAGTTACAACACCGTCTGCAATTGTTTTTCGGCACGCAGAATGGCTTCGGTATCTTCAATCACAAGTTCCCTCACCAGGCTGCTGCGAACGCGAAGCACACCCATCTTCAAAATCTTTTCTTCCACCGCCCCGGCAATGGCCCGGGCTGTCAGACGATCCATGCCTTTGTGCGTCATGAGGTCTTTGACAATGCGAGATTTGTTCCATGGCGAATAATGCGGCTCATCCTCGCCGAAATCCGGAATCATCCTGACCACTTGAATCCGTTTGCGCTGGAGTTTGCGCTGGAGGCGATGCTCATTTAAGGCATCCGCAGCATGGGCAAATCCCGTGGAGGCTAAAACCGATTGAATCATCAGATGAATCTGGTCAGAGGATATCGTCGCGGCATTTTCGGTACGATATAGATAGAATGTAATTGCCTCGGCCATCTGCTCGACAACCGTCAGGTCGTGCTCCTGAACCGCCGACAGGACATTATGGAAAGTCCCCAGCACCTTCGTATGCAGATAAGGCTCGACCGTGCCATCGGCTTTCAGCACTTCGATTTTCATAGATAATCCTCCGTGAATTCGGGCGGCATCCGCATTCTGAACCGTCGTATCCGTCGTGGCTGCTGCATTGCGGAGAGCTGTTGCCTTGCCGCCGGGTCTGACCTGCGCAATCAGACCAGCTTTATACTATCATTCTTCTTCGGGGACGCCGCTGAATAAGCTCGGCTGTTCAGGGATGTCGGGTTCAAGGATGGCCTGGCGAACTTCATCAATCAGTGCGCCGGCGTCGGTAAAATCACGATACACACTGGCAAAACGAATATAAGCAACCTTATCGACCGATCGTAAATGACGCATCGCACATTCGCCGAGAAACCGGGATGACACTTCCTTGTCAAAATTGCGGAAGATATCTTCCTCGATAATGTCGGCAATTTCCTGAATCTTCTCAGCCGAAACCGGACGTTTATAGCAGGCCTTCTGCAGGCCTGAGATTACTTTACTTCGCTCATAGGGGACCCGGGTGCCGTCTTTTTTAATAACACTCAACTTGACGCTTTCCCCGATTTTTTCATAGGTGGTAAATCGCCGCTTGCATACAAGGCAATGCCGCCGCCGGCGAATAATCCGCCCGCCGTCACTCGAACGGGAGTCTATGACCTTATCTTTGTCTTCCTTGCAGTATGGACATCTCACGGCTTCACCTTGCGGGTATCAATATGTAGTCAGGCACATTATTAGACTCAATATATAGTATGTCAATAAAATTTCAACAAAATTATTCTTCATATCAGACATCCTGTATATTTTCGATGTACAAAAAAGACAATAAACAGGCTAATCAAGCGTCCGGCTGGCTGATACGCTTATCTACATATCGCATAACTGCACTGGTTGCCCGCTTGACCTCTTTGGTATCCGGCAGCCAGGCAATAATCTGTTTGAGATACCCCAGCTCCACAATACGTCGCAGTGTCGCCCCAAAATAAATATCATACGCCCAGTCAAGCTCCAGCAGCTTGACATCGTTCATCGTCCGCAGTAAACGATAATCGACCAGCCTTCCGTGTTCAACCGCATCCAGAATTTCCGGCGAGCAGCACGGCTCGTCGGGAAATTCGATTTCCAGTTGGAAGGTGCAGGGATTCTCATGATATTGACGGAAATTTTCCATCGCGATGTAATAGATATCCAGCTTGTCCGTGTCACGGATGATTTTACTGAACAGTGCGGTTTTCTCATCCAGCCCGGCCGGCAGTGCCATTTTATTGTGATAATCCACCGCCCGCTCAATCCAGTGTCTTTCGTGGGCATCCAGTCCCTCCAGGATGCGTTCCAGCCGGATAATTCGCAGACCGATGACAGCATGGTCCTCGCTGGTGGAATCTTTATACGTGCGGTACTTCTTGAATTGCTCAAACCGTCCGACATCATGCAGCAGGGCGACCGTTTCGGCAATCCGAGTATCGTTGGCGCCCAGATTCAGGGCCCTGGCCAGCAGCCGCGTCTCGCCGCAGACCCGATGCGTATGACATTCCTTTAAATGCAGATTATTATTCAGATACGTATCGCCATCGAGGCTGAAATAGCGCTGAATATAGCCGCCAAACCACTGCACCAGATCATCAAATTGTTTTTGTTCCATAAACTCTTATTTAAAAAGTAATTGATATTGACTGAGTTCCAAAAGGCTAATACTACAGATTGTCATTCCCGCGAGAGCGGGAATCCACATCACGAAATCAAAACTGGATACCCGCCTGCGCGGGTATGACAAGTCGGATCGCTCCGCTAAAAAATATAATTATTCCGCACCGGCTCGGCGCCGACTAATCATACTATATCACAAAATATTGCGGAATTAAATATTCTGGCTGGAAATAAATAGGAATTCATTTTTTTCCGGATAAATACGTGCAAAAAAGATTTAAATGGATATGATAAGTTATGCAGGGTCTGTATAGCTCACATTTGTTTTTGACCAGGCAAAGCTGATAAGTAAATCCAAAACGATATCGTGTGAATCGATTTCCAGCAAATCATTGAAGAAAGGACGCATAGGGATGAATCAGAATGATTTTGCAATGAAGAATAAAGGTTCGTCATTTTGTATTTTTGCTTTCATGATAATTCTATTGGCGGCTCAGGTATCGGCTGCCGAACTGGTCAATCCGTTCCTGCAGGAGGGCCGGTGGTATAAGGCGGCACTGCATGTCCACAGTACGACCTCCGATGGCGATGTGACGGTGCCGGAGCGTATGAAACAATACCGCCAGAAAGGCTATGATGTCGTTGCCATCACCGACCACTGGAAAACCAATCCGATTGCGGGGCTGTCGGATGATACCTTTCTGGTCATCAACGGCATGGAAGCTCACCCCCAGGGCAATCATTTCGTATGCTTGAATCTGCCGGAAGGGTTTGAGATTCAAAAAAACCTCGACGCTCAGCACGTTATCGACATGGTCAATGCTGCCGGCGGCGGTGTGATTTATGCTCATCCTTACTGGCTGGGCCATACGCTCGACAACCTGCTGTCGGTAAAAGATTATATTGGCATCGAGGTTTACAATGGCGTCTGTGAAGTGTCCATCGCCAAAGGATACAGCAGTGTCCACTGGGATCAGCTTCTGGGCAAGGGAATCATACTGCCCGCAGTCGCCACCGATGATGTGCACAAGAGCGAAAACATCAATCTGGGGTGGACGATGATCAAAGCCGAAGAGCTGACGGCCAAAGCAATCATGGAAGCGCTGAAGTCAGGATGCTATTACGCTTCATGCGGACCGACAATCGAAGAGTACCGGGTGGAAGAGGGTGTTGTAAAAATCAAATGTTCTCCCGCCGCTAAGATTTGCTTTGGCGGACAAGGTTCTTATGGTTTGGTGGTCAGCGCAAAAGACGGCAAACCGCTGACTGCCGCCCAATGGAAAGTGCCGGACAATTGCACATTTGTCAGGGCTGAAGTCATCGATGCAGATGGCAGACATGCCTGGACGAATCCAATTGTGTTGAAATAAGTGGTCTGAGCCGACGAAGAACCTGCAAACAATGATTCATCCGTATATTTAGACTATAAGGAGTGATATGAGCTCCCATCTAAAATACAGGCCCCATCATGCCGGGCGGGTTCTCAGGCTCACGAAGCAGCTTCTTTTCCTTAAGCGTATTATATAAAACCTTCAGTCGTGCATCGTACTGTTCGATTACTTTGTGATACTCACTGTTCAGTGAATTCAATGAATTTTTATTCTGCTGCAGGCAGGATAATAAATAATCCAGGGTGTTTTCTCCGCCGCCGAATTGAGCGACATAATATAAAGAATTTGGATCGTGCGGCTGATACGATTCATAAAACACAAGCGGAGTTTCATTTTGAAACGGCTGTCCCGGCATCAAGAACATCGGATCCATGGAAGGCATGCCGCCCAAAGTCGGTTGTGTTTTGTCGAATACAGGAGGCTTCCAGACAGAAGGAATGGACCAGCGCGGGGATAAATAAATGAAAGATAAATCATCATGGTATGGTGAAATGAGATGATGCTGCAGCTCCAGCGCTTTGATACAGGCCCCAAGCCGACGCGTCGCCCAAAGTGTCTGTGAAAGCATTTCCATCAGCTCACGATTCTGCTGATCGATTGCCGCTGTCATCCCTGCGGCATATTGTTCAACAGGAAGGACTCTGTTATGTTGTTGAAATCGCTGATTGGCTACACGCAGATGATGTATTTCATAATACTGCCCCGCAATCAGAAAAATCAAAACCAGAAACGTCACCCCCACAAAAAGCTGCCCTTTCATAAACCACCCCTTTCACAAACCATTCTGTCCGATCTGTTTAGTCGCACTTGTGTATTGACCGATTTTTAAAATTTACATTTTCCATTGTACATCGTACAATCCGAAAAACGGAATAAAAATCTCAAAATATTGGAAGGAACCGCAATGCCCACAGTCAGTGATATCATCATTCGAAAACCCACTGCCGCCGAGAGTCAGCAGGCCGCAACCTGGCCGATCTGGACTCACAAGGCCGATAAGTTCGACTGGGAATATAATGAGACCGAAAAATGCCTGATTCTCGAGGGGAAGGTCACCATCTACGACCGCCCTGCCGCCGGCAAGTCCGTCAGCTTTGGTCCCGGCGATTATGTCATCTTTCCCTTCGGCCTTAAATGTGTCTGGCATATTATCGAAGCCGTCAAAAAACACTACGACTTCGAGTAATCCATAATCCCTATATAATAAGGAATGCGCCAATGAAGAAAAAGTCAACAATGTGGATAATTCGCAGCCTGTTTATCCTTAGTTTCCTTGTGATATTACCCCCCTGCCTGGTCGCAGAAGAACAGGAAGCCCAGCAGGCTGTTCAGAATACAGAATCACAGGAATCAACGGAAGCACCTGTCGCCGCCCCAGCTACTGTCGAAGAAGCCCCCGAAGACCTGACCTATGAAAAGTCTGTGGTCATGCTTGAAGTGGTTCAGCAGGATTGGGACTATAAAACCCCATGGAAGCAATCAGCAATGGCTCGGGGGGTCGGAACCGGCTTTATCATCGACGGCAAGAGAATCCTGACAAATGCCCATAACATCAGTAACATCAAGTATTTAGAAGTCAAGAAACAGAATGTTGCCAAGCGGTTCCCTGCCAAAGCAGTCTTCGTCGGCCACGATTGCGATCTGGCAATTATAGACGTTGAAGACCCCACCTTTTATGAGGATATGATTCCGCTGGAGCTGGGAGGAATCCCTCGAGTCAACAGCACCGTGACCACCTGCGGATTTCCCGTAGGCGGACGACAAGTCTCTATTACAAAAGGAGTTGTGTCGCGTATCGAAGTGGGAAACTACAGCCATACCCAAGCCGACATGCACCTGCTGGTCCAGACTGACGCGGCAATCAACCCCGGCAACTCCGGCGGGCCGGTCCTTCAAAATGGCAAAGTCGTCGGTGTCGCATTCCAGGGCCTGCAGACTGCCGACAATATCGGATACATGATACCCACAACTGTAATCCGGCATTTTCTTAAGGACATAGAAGATAAGAAATATGATGGTTTCCCCTCCCCTGCCGTTGCTGTTTTTGAGGGGCTGCATAATCCTGCCTACAAATATTATCTGAAGCTGCCCGCCTTCGTTGAAGGCGTCGTCGTGCTGCTGGTTCAAAAAAACAGCACTGCCGAGAAAATCCTCAAGCCCGGCGATGTCATCACCCAAATCGACGGTTTCAATATTGATAATGATGGCATGATTAAGATTTACGGCCTCTCTCTCAACTGGGCCGAGGCGCTGGAGGCCAAACAAATCGGCGAATCGGTTGAAATCACCTATTGCCGGGAGGGCAAACCGAGTAAAGCTACCATGGAAGCCGCTCTGAATTTGCCTATTCTGCCGTGGAGTCTCCAATTTGACAAAAAACCGCAATACTATGTTTATGCTGGACTTACATTCACGCCGCTAAGCCGAAACTACCTGCAGACATTCGGGAGAAATTGGCTTACCGAGATCCCCTTTACATTACGCTACCTATTTCATAACTCCATGGAACTCAACGAAGATCCAAAACGGCATGAATATGTTGTTCTGTCCGAAATCCTGCCTGATGAAGTGAACACCTATTGCAATCCGTTCGTCAGCCAGGTGGTTGAAAAAATCAACGGTCAGATGATTTATTCACTGAAAGATGTCCGGGAGCAGCTTTCAAAAACTCCCGAAGGCGGCTGCCATCAGATTCAATTCTTGAATAACGACATGCCGCTGATTCTGGATGCAGCCAGAGCTATTGAAAAACAAAAAGCCATTCTTGAACAATACCAGGTCACTTCCGATGCTTATATTGAGGAATAACTTATGAAAATACTACAAACCCTGATTATCAGTACTGTTATCGTTACTTTAACATCCTGTGCCAAAACCGAAAAAAAGATTGAGGTTGTAAGCACCTCTGAGAAAATGAAAAACAGCCTGGTGAATTTGCGGATTTCCGTTGGTGGATATGAGCAGTTTCAGCCCTGGAAGCAGCGCGAAGTCGCCCAGCAATCCGGTTATGGCTGCGCGGTAGGCCCCTATCTGATTCTGACAACAGCAGATAATGTTGCGAATGCAACTATGGTCCAGACAAGAAGATATGAAAAGAATGAATGGATTCCAGCAACTATAAAAACGATTGATTATGAGTATGATTTATGCCTTTTGGAACTGGATCCGAACACGGCCGGGCAGCCTTTTGAACCAATTCAATTTGTCGAACAATATACACAGGGCCAGGAACATTCCATCTATTGGTTATCCGGCGGCGGGCATTTGACGGAAGCTCGCGGTATTCTGGATCGTGCTCAGTGCGAATCTAATCCTGTTTCATTTACAGACAATCTATATTATATACTTACTAATCCCTCTCGTGCAACCAATCAGGCCGAGGTTGTTTGCTGCCAGGATAAAACCGTGGGAATTGTCGGTTTTTCCGACGATACTGATTTAGGTGTTATCCCGGCTGAGATGATTAATCGATTCCTGAAAGAATCACAAGAGCCTGTATATAATGGATTTGGCGTTCCTGGGTTCCGCATATCCGCACTGCTTGATCCGACGATTCGCAAACACCTGAAAATGCCTGAGGATATGAAGCACGGCGTGTATGTCAGCAAAGTACATGCTCTCGGGACTGGATCAAAAGAGCTTAAAACCGGCGATGTGGTTCTATCGATAGATAATTATTCTATTAATCCGTATGGGCGATATCTGCATACTCAATACGACCGGATTGATTTGGATTATCTGATATCGCAAAAAAAACCGGGTGACACATTGGAATTTCTTGTGTTTCGTGACGGAGTGCAAATCAATGTTAATGTGGAGGTTATGAATTTTTTAATGGACCAGATGCTGGTGCCCTATTATGAATATGGCAAGCAGCCATCCTATTTAGTCACTGGGGGATATGTGTTCCAAAAACTCACACGAAATTACTTTGCTTTGTGGGGTGATAACTGGTCCGGCAAGGTTCCACCTCATCTGTATCAATATTATTCCAATAATGCATTCAATCCATCTGATGACCGTCGGGATATTGTGATTTTAAGTTATGTATTGCCAGCTCCTATCAATCAGGGATACCAGGACCTCGGCAGACTTGTCGTAAGTACTTGGAATGGAATGAAGATACGTTCATTTGAAGACATTCTGAAAGCCCGCCAGTTAAATCCTGACGATCCGTTTGAAGTGATTGAATTTGAATTGAATGCTCCTAAAGTCGTAATACCACGACAAAATATTGTGCAATACGATGCACAAATTGGACAGATTTATGGTATTACATCATTAAAGAATATATAATATATACAACATAGATATATAGATGTATAAAAGACTGTTTCACGTGAAACAGTCTTTTTTTGTCACGGTTTTTCTTGGCTTCTTGATTTATAGCATTCGTTGATTGTCAGGTTCAGGAATATTTATTTCTTGTTTCACGTGAAACAATTTCAAGAATCCACTGGTTTTTCTGTTCATCTTTTGATAAAACGTCCGAAAAGAAATATAGAGAGAATGGAGAGAAAATACTATGGATAATAAGAAAGTCAAAAAGCCTCATTTGGGGCGAGGGCTTGAGGCCCTTCTCGGATCAATTACTTTTCCTCCTGCTGCAACAGTGTCTGATCCGGAAGCCCCTGCGAGCGAAACAAAACCGAGTTTTCCTCCTGACAAAGCCTTGCAGGAAAGCACCAAGGAACTGGCTGTATCCCTGATTGAACCAAATCCTTTTCAGCCCAGATCGGCATGGAATCATGAAGAATTGAACAGTCTGGCTGAGTCGATTCGGCAAAACGGTATCTTGCAGCCTGTTATTGTACGTCCGACCGGGGACCACAAGTATGAGATCATTGCCGGCGAACGCCGGTTCAGGGCGGCACAACTCGCGGGATTATCGGCTGTTCCTGTGATGATTCGTCAGGCTACAGACCAGCAGATGCTGGAATTAGCTCTGGTAGAAAACATCCATCGCTCTGATTTAAACCCTGTTGAACGGGCAAAAGCCTATCAAAATTACATTACAACGTTCAATTTGAACCAAACGGAGGCCGCAGAACGCCTTGGAGAAGACCGTTCGGTGGTTGCTAACCATCTGCGTATCCTTGATTTACCGCAGGATATCAAGGATATGCTGATTGAAGGCAAGCTATCGATGGGACATGCCAGAGCAATTTTAGCGCTTCCAACAGAGCAGCTTCGTCGAACCCTAGCCAACAAAGCCTTGGCAGGGCGGCTCAGTGTCCGAGAAGTCGAACGAGTCGTGCAGAATTATCTGGATGATAATAAAAAAACAGCCCCAGAAAAGAAAGAAAAGGCAGCCCATATCGTTGATCTCGAAGAACAATTACAGAGAATCCTAGGGACCAAGGTTCGAATCGAGTCCGGCAGGCGTACCCATAAGGGCAGGATTGTTATTGAATACTATAGCCTTGATGATTTTGAACGCTTAACTGAACGTATGGGACTAAAATCTTCAGATGAAATGCTATAATAATATATACTATGTCTATATAAAGGATTTACAATGAACAAACCATCTCATGATTTCTTGAAAGCATTACTTGAAGCACCCAGTCCATCGGGTTATGAACAGCCCGCAGCAAAACTATGGCGTGATTATGTCAAAGACAGCGCAGATGAACTCATCCCGGATGTTCACGGCAACAGCATTGCCGTCATCAACCCCAAAGCAGACTTTAAATTCATGCTGGCAGGGCATATCGATGAAATCGGCCTGATGATAACTCACGTTGATGAAAAGGGTTACATCTATACTGCTCAAATCGGAGGCATGGATCCAGCGCTTCTGGTAGGGCAGCGCGTGATTATTATGAACGAAAAAGGCCCAGTATTGGGCGTTATCGGACGCAAAGCCATTCACCAGATGCAGCCTGATGAACGCAAAAAGGGCGTTGAAATGGAAAACATCTGGGTTGATATCGGCTCTGGAACAAAAAAAGAGGCTGAAAAACGTGTTAGTGTTGGTGATCCGATTGTTATTGATGTACCCTGCAGAACGCTGAATGGGGATAAAATTGTATCGCGCGCTACCGACGATAAAGCCGGGGCATTTGTCGTGGCGGAAGTTCTTAAGGCATTATCTAAAAAGAAGTTAAATATATCCGTCATCGGCGTAGCAACCGTCCAGGAAGAAATCGGTCTGCGGGGTGCAATTACCTCAGCCTATCGTGTCAATCCCCAGGCGGCCATTGCGATTGATGTCACTTTCGCCAGTGATCATCCGGAAACTGATCCAAAGAAAATAGGCACTGTGAAGCTGGGCAGCGGCCCTGTCTTGCATCGCGGTCCCAATATCAATCCCATCATCGAAAAAGAGCTTTTTAAGGTTGCCAAGGCCAAGAAAATCCCATATCAGCTTACCGCTGAAGCTCGTGCGACGGGTACCGATGCCAACGCGATTCAGCTTTCACGCGGCGGGGCGGCCACAGGCCTTATCAGTATTCCCAACCGCTATATGCACACGCCGGTCGAGGTGATCTCCACCAAAGACCTGGATAACTGCATCAAGCTCATCACGGAATTCCTGATTGCCCATCCGGCAAACAGAGATTACAGGCCCTAATCTGTATAACAAAAAAACCGCGATATCAGTATCGATATCGCGGTTTTATCTGTTAGATTATATCAACTGTTCAGTCAACGATGTCCTGAACGCCTGAATTTTTATCCTTATTCATCTTGGCATATTCCTCAACCACATCCATCAGGCGATGGAGGATATTACGCCCATCGATGCTGACTTCCAATCCCAGGAATTCCAGACCCAGATAGAGCTTTCCCGAATCATTGTCGGGCTTTAAATGGATAATCTGTGCTTCCACCAAAATAGGTTTCTGATAGAACATTGGGGTAAACTGCATGCCGACGAGCTGGCCGGGGGTAAAACAATCCGCCAGAGAAGATGAGACGGCAACCTGGGCACCGCCGGCAGATAAGTTTATCATCTTGCCTTGCCAGTAACTTTCTGTAGGTGAATGATTTACGTTATCAATGTGCCCTCTGTGCCAGAATAAAACATGAACATTCAGCTCTTCGGGGACAGACTGGCGTTCATAGGCGCGGCGAGGCATTTTTTCGATTCGGTCAGGCATTTCAAGCAGGATACGTCCGCCTTTGGTTGCCACTGAAGACTCAAAACCCATCACTGTGGTATCAAAAATGAATTTTTCGTGCTCAATCTGGAATGAAATACCTACTGGTTGGTTTATTTGTAATTTTTCGAAATGGCAATGGTCTTCTTCAAACGTCCTGCAGACCACTCCGGTTGCAGACAATTCCACCAAATAGACGGTATTGCGTATCCACATACCGCCTATCATGTGGCACATCTTAGCGTTGAGGTTTTGCTGGACAGCCTCCTGTAGAGTCTCAGTCACTCTGACATCTTTGAGTATTTCTGTTTTGCTCATAAAAAGGCTGTTCACTGTCTATTCCTGAAACACTATTTATGTTTTGAATTGCTCAGACTTTAAGATGCATGTTTCATCGGCATATTATTGTTCTATCTTGAGTTATCAGTTCTTCTGAAAACGACAAATCCGATATCTCTTTGCTTCTACATCAAGTCCGATAATGTTTAATTGTTTCAGATAACAGTTCTGACTCCTGATAAATTATACAAAACCATTCCACATCTACCCAAATCAAAAATAGGGAATCATTAGAAAACACAGCTTTCTTGAGAGCGGGATTGCAAAAACAGCCCTGGGCCCGTATGATTGAGGGGGTATGAAAAAAGGATTATTCAATAAACATTCGTTTTCGGAACTGGCCTTACTGGCGATATTTGCAATCGGATTATTTTCGGCCAATCTGATTGTCAAGATGCGAAGTCTTATCCAGGTTGGACCTCCTGTGGAATTGCGGGGGGCGGGAGTCACGATACACCTGCCTGCCGAGCGAGGCTGGCAGGGTCTGACTGAATGGCAATACGAGATGAACAATTGCTTTGTGATTCTTGCCCGTCTGAATCGTCCGGTTATCGAGGTGCAATGGCGCTATTGCCTGAGTGCCCCAGCGAAAAACAACCGAGATATTCTTGAGCTCATCGCCAAACAATCCAACGGCAAATTGGAAGATATCACTACTCTGGATGGGCCCTGTCCGATGCAATTCGCCCACCTGGTCAGCCCGAAAACCGAAGAAGACCGGTTTGTTGGTGTGGCGGTTCTGGATTTCGGCAGGGCACTGATGCTGGAAGTTCGGTCGGCGGAGGATGTTTTTTACGGGCGCGATGTGTTCATTACCCTGGCCCAAACCATGGAATACAAGCTGCCTTCGGAGCTGTCGGCAGGAATTGAGCTGCTTGAAAATGCCCAGCGGTTCGGAGTGGACAAGTTTTTTCCCAGCGAGGAGGGACAAACTTTACTGGTTCGTGATGCGGCCCGCAGTGTCCGCGGCTACGAACGGACTCAGATCAAGCAGGATTCAGAAGGCAATCTCCGGATTGATAAAACAACCGTCGTCAACACCGCCGCCATCCGACGCAAAGAGCAAACCTTTGAAAGCGCCAATCCCTTCCGCGGATTCCGCTGGCAGAACCGACATAGCGGTTTATCCGGGCAGGGCAGTCTGTTTCAACTGGATTTCAGCAATGGCTTGCTGACGGTGCGTGAACCGGCCGGGCAGTCCCGTACCTTTGAACCCGGGCCGTCGGCGGTCAGTGAAATGCTGCTGGATGGGCTGGTTCCATTTTTTCTGGACAGCGGTCAGGACAAAATTGTGCTGGACATCATCAGTCCGGAAGGCCGGATTACGCCGGCGATTATTGAGGCCATATCCGCATCCGACAGTACGGCCAAAGCCGATGACCTGGCCTATGCCGTTCGTGTGAACCTGATCAGCGGCGGCAAGATGGAATTTTACTATGCGGCAGATAAAAAGCTTCTTGGGAAATTAACGACCGCCGGACGCGGTGGGGCACTGCTGTGGGAGCCGTCGAGCCGACAGGAGATAGACAAGTATTTTGATACCCGACCGCAGCGCAGCGGACCGGTAGTCCGGCAATGGTCCACGGTATCGCTGCCGAATTTCGAAAACAAATAATTCTTGTAATGAGACTACGGAGACGATTATGGCTGAGCAGCAGTATGATTGTATTATTGTCGGCGGCGGGCCGGCGGGACTGGGGGCAGCCCTGTATGCCGCACGCGACCGCATGAAAACCATCATTCTTGAGAAATTTTACCCGGGCGGACAAATCATTACTACCGACCGGATAGAGAATTATCCGGGATTTGCTGAAGTCAGCGGGCCGGATTTGACGGAAAAAATGATGGCACAGACCACCGCTTTTGGCGCTGAGTTGCGCACGGGCAGTGAAGTCACCGCGCTGCGTCGCCGCGACGACGGCATGATTGAAGTCGCCTGTGATAAAGATATCTTTATCGGCAAAGTTGTTATTCTCACGCCGGGCAGTTCGTATCGGCATCTCGGCGTGCCGGGCGAAGAGGAATTTCGCAATGCCGGCGCCGGCGTCAGTTATTGCGGCACCTGCGATGCGCCGTTCTTTAAAGGCAAGACTGTCGTTGCTGTCGGCGGGGGCAACACAGCGGTTGAGGATACGCTGCATCTGTGCAAGTACGCCGCCAAAGTCATCATGGTCCACCGCCGCCAGGAGTTTCGCGCCACCAAAGTACTTGTGGAGGAATTGATGGCCAAAGTCAATGCGCCGGATTCGAATCTAAGCCTGATGCTCGACAGTACGCTGGCGTCCATCGAAGGCAGCGGCAAGGTCCAAAAAGCCATCATGAAAAATGTCAAGACCGGCCAGACCACCGACGTGGCCTGTGATGGAGTATTCATTTTCGTCGGTATGGTTCCCAATACTGCTTTTCTGAAAGGCTTTGTCGATTTGACCGAGGCGGGATTCATCCGCTGCGATCCGGCGTATCTGCGAACACGCGTTCCCGGTGTGTTTGTGGCAGGGGACTGTCGAGTCGGTGCGGCGATGCAGCTTGTGACGGCGGTGGCCGATGGCGTCAACGCGGCGATGTGGATGAAGCATTATCTGCGCGATCCGAAATGGTGGAATGAACCGCTGGCAGATGCGCTGTAATGCAATCGGAAATGAAATCGCAGGGGGCGGAGTTTGTTTATTGCGAGCGGAAATCCCAGGCGCGATACAGCAGTTCGCGTTCGGCCTTAGCAGCCTCGAAGTCGGTCTGTAATGCGGCCAATTTTTCGGCGCTGCGATAGACTTCGTCGGACCCGAAGCGTTCCTGCATTTTGGCGATCTTGCCTTCCAGTTCAGCAATCATCGTTTCGATTTGTTCGACGGTGAATCGGTTGAAGCGTTTCAGTTCCGGCGGGGCGGTAACACGCACCTTGTCAGGGCGGCTCTGGGCTGCGGATTTTTTCTGTTTTTCTTCGGCGGCGGTTTGTCGGCGCTTCTGCAGCAACTCGGTATAAGTGCTCCATACGCCCTTGTTTTCAAGGGGGCAGACCATCTCGCACCGGCCCATCTGCTTGTCGCCGAATTCATCGCACCCGACTACCATTAATTGGTCGGCCAGTCGATCCAGGAAATAGCGGTCGTGGCTGACGGCGATTACCGCACCGTTGAATCCATCCAGAGCCTCTTCCAGCATCTCACGGCTTGGAATATCCAGATGATTGGTCGGCTCATCCAGTACCAGCACGTCCGGTTCCGACAGAACCAGCCGGAACAGAATCAGCCGATTTTGCTGTCCGCCGGACAGGTTGCCGGTCTTTTTGAAGACATCCTCGCCGGAAAATAAAAAGGTGCCGAGTTTACCGCGAAGCTGTTCAGGGGTCAGGTCAGGGCGAATTCGTGCCGCTTCCTGCAGGACTGTTGCCTCCGGATCCAGGACTGTCGCATGCTGGTCCAGATAACCGATTCGTAAGTTTTTACCCAGCCTGACCGAGCCCTGATCCGGCTTCATCTGTCCCAGCGCCATCTTCAGCAGGGTACTCTTGCCCGTGCCATTGGGGCCGGTGATGCCCAGAAAGCTGCCGCGATACAGGTCGAAGGTTAAATCCTCAAACAGCACGATCGGCCCGAAGGCTTTATATAAACCCTGTGCCCGGCAGATGATATCGCTTTGCACCTTGGCGTCGGAAAAGGAAAATCGAATCGTCTTCTGATCGGTCGGCTTGTCGAGATAGTCCGGATTTTCCTTGAGCATCCGCAGCAGGCGGGTTTTCCGCCCGCGAGCGGTTAATCGCATCCCTTCCTTATCTTTATTGCGGGCAATAAAGTCCAGCTCGTGGGTTACGAACTCCAGCCGTTTCTGGTGCTGGCGTTCCAGTTGCAGCCGCAATGTTGCTTTGGTATCGATGTAGCAACTGTAATTGCCCCGCCAGGACCGCGCCCGCTTGCCGTCCAGTTCGAGAATTCGCTCAGCCACCGCAT
Organism: uncultured Pirellulales bacterium; assembly: GCA_964550565.1. Taxonomy (GTDB): domain Bacteria; phylum Planctomycetota; class Phycisphaerae; order Sedimentisphaerales; family Anaerohalosphaeraceae; genus Anaeroglomus. The sequence goes on along the minus strand of CAZKAI010000045.1, from coordinate 9,939 downwards.
CCAGCAAAAATCGGTCATGACTGATCAGCAATACCGCTTTTTCGCAGTTCAGCAGAAATTTTTCGAGCCATTGTGTCGCCTGCAAATCCAGATGATTGGTTGGCTCGTCCAGCAGCAGCAGGTCGGCATCGGCAATCAGAATCTTGGCCAGTGATAATCGAGACCTCTGACCTCCGGAAAGTGCAGAAATTTTCTCCTCGAACAGTTCCTGCGGCAGGCCCAATCCGGCCAGTGTGCTTTTAACTCGTGTTTCGTAGGAATAGCCGCCGTCAATTTCGAATTGGTGACAAAGGCGGTCGTATTCTTTCATAGCCGAATTCAGCCGGTCACCGGACAGGGTGCCAAGCTCGTGTGATAATATCTCTAAACGCTTGTGCATGCTGAGGATATCGACGAGTCCTTCGTGCATTTCTTCCAGTACGGTGCGGTTTAAATCCAGCTCCGGTTCCTGGGCAAGGTAGCCGATTTTCAAATCCCGCGCGCGATTTATTTCACCCATATCCGGATGTGTCTGGCCTGTAATCAGGCGAAACAGGGTCGTCTTGCCTGAGCCATTGGGCCCGACAAATCCTACCCGCTGACGGGGATGGATTTGGGCATTCAGGTTATGAAAGACCACTTCCGGCCCGTAGGATTTATGGATTTCACGAAACGATATTAACGTCATAATTACTCTGTTCGATTCAATTATAAAGTATCACAAAATACTCGACTCATCCTGAAATTTCAAAGACTTATTTATTGAATATAACTGCATATTCAGGACAGACTTACTATATAACATCGATGGTTTGCCAATCCATCTTATAAATTCAAAGATTTGGGCAGAATGACATCGAATCAATCCCTTTACTGCTGCTGGTTTTCTAACAATTTCAGGGTATAAATTTATGGGAAAACGGGGTAGAATGTTGCGTCTATAATAGGGATAATGTCGATATATACCCAACGGGTATGGTTATTCCGCGAGATAAAGAAGCACGTGGTTGATGTCACTGTACTTAGCCGCGCCGAAACAGATAATTTCAAGTAAAATCAGTATATATATGAAATAATGATTTAAGTAATTTAAGGATAGACAGATGGCATTTTCGTTGAATAAGTTTTTGGTTAAGATTTTCGGGTCGCGGAACGAGCGGCTGGTGAAGGGGTATATGCGTGATGCACTGGCGGCGGGGGCCTTCGAGGAACAGGTCAAGGCGCTGGATGATGAAGCCCTCAAGGCCAAGACTGCCGAATTTAAACAGCGTCTGGCCTCCGGACAGCAGCCCGGCCAGATTCTGCCTGAGGCGTTTGCCGTCGTGCGCGAGGCTGCCCGGCGGAACAATAACATGCGGCATTTTGATGTGCAGCTCATCGGCGGCAACGTGCTGTTCGACGGCAAGATTGCCGAAATGGCGACCGGTGAAGGCAAAACCCTCGTTGCAACGCTGGCGGCGTACCTGGTTCACCTGACCGGCAAGCACGTCCACGTTATCACCGTTAATGACTACCTCGCCAAGCGCGACGCGGAGTGGATGGGACCGGTGTATCGGGCGCTGGGCCTGACGGTCGGGGCGATTCAGTCGGATATGGATACCATCGGCGAAGAACGCCGTGCTCAATATCAATGCGACATTACCTACGGCACCAACAACGAATTCGGCTTCGATTATCTCCGCGACAATATGAAGTCCTCGCTGGCCCAGATGGTGCAGGGGCCGCTCGAATATGCCATCATCGACGAAGTGGACTCGATTCTGATTGACGAAGCCCGCACGCCGCTGATTATTTCCGGCCCGGCCCAGGATGACGTCACCCGTTATAAAAAAGCCGACGCCGTTGCCCGCCAGATTATCAGTCTGCAAAGCTCTTACGACCGCCTCAAAAAGGCCACCGACGAAGCGGAAAAGGCTGTCGCCAATGCCAAAGGTGAACTGGCCGAGGCCAAGCAGGCCAAAGACAGCGAGCGTATGGAAAAGGCCCAGCGGTTTATCGAGCAGACCCTCAAGCAAATCGATGAAGACAAGGCTCGCCTTGAAACGATGACCCAGTACTATGAAGTCGAATACGATCGCAAGGCCGCACACTTGACGCATAACGGTATCGGCAAGGCCCAGGACATCGCCGGCGTCGGGTCGTTCTTTACCGGTTCGAATATGGACTGGCCGCATTTGCTGGAACAGGCCCTGCGGGCGCATGTGGTTTATGAAAGAGAAAAAGAATACGTCGTCATGGACGGCAAGGTCATCATTGTCGATGAATTCACGGGTCGTCTTATGCATGGCCGGCAGTGGTCCGATGGCCTGCATCAGGCCGTCGAAGCCAAGGAAGGCGTTCAGGTCAAGGAAGAAACCCAGACGCTGGCAACGATTACGCTGCAGAATTTCTTCAAACTCTATGAAAAAATCGCCGGCATGACCGGTACCGCTTCGACTGAAGCCGAAGAATTTATGAATATCTACAAGCTCGACGTGGTCACGATTCCCACCAACCGCCCGTGCGTCCGAGATGACCGCGATGATATGATCTTCAAGACTGTCCGTGAAAAGTTCAATGCGCTGGTCGATGAAATCAACAATACCAGCGTTGCGGGTCGGCCCGTTCTGGTCGGCACCACCAGCGTTGAAAAGAGTGAGGCCCTCTCGCAGGCTTTGACCCGTCGGCATGGCCTGGACCATGAAGTGCTCAATGCCAAGCAGCATGCCCGCGAAGCTCTCATCGTCGAAAAGGCCGGCCATCAGCACGCCGCCCGTGACGGCTCGATGCGGGGTAATGTCACCATCGCCACCAACATGGCCGGCCGCGGCACCGACATCAAGCTCGGCCCCGGCGTCAAGGAACTGGGCGGTCTGCACGTCGTCGGCACCGAGCGTCACGAAGCCCGCCGCATCGATAATCAGCTTCGCGGTCGTACCGGCCGTCAGGGCGACCCGGGCAGCAGCGTTTTCTTCCTGTCGTTCGACGACGACCTGATGAGCATCTTCGCTCCGGAATGGACGGTCAAGGCGCTGTCGATGATCGGCTGGCAGGAAGGCGAACCGATTTATCACCCCAGCATCAGCCGCGGGATTGCCAAGGCTCAGAAAAAAGTCGAACAGCGCAACTTCGAAATCCGCAAAAGCCTGCTCGAATATGATGAAGTCATGGATTATCAGCGCAAGATTTTCTATACCCGCCGCCGGAATATTCTGGCCGGCAAGGCCCTTCGCACCGTCATCGAAGAAATGCTCCGACAGGTTTCCGAACAGGCCTGCAAGACGATTCTTAATCCAGAGTATCCCTATCAGTGCATCATCGAATGGGCCAAAACCGAATTCGGGGTGGACCTCGAGATGCGCCGCATCCGCGGGCAGGAAGCTGACTACATTGAAGAACTGCTGCGCGAAGAAGCCAAGAAAGGCATCGAAAATACCATCTCCGTCTCGCTCGGGGAATACCTCGAAGACTACGAAAACCCGAATACATGGAATATCAGTGAGCTGACCCGCTGGGCGATGAGTGCCTTCCAGGTCAGCGTCTCGGCCTCGAAACTCAAACAGATGAAGGCCGACGAGATTGAGCATCTGCTGATTGAGGCGGCCTGCGGGCTGGTCGATAAAAAAGACCTGTCACGGCTGAAGGATTTTCTCTCGGAAGATTTTGCCGTGCGAACGTTTGCTCAGTGGGCCGGGGCAAAATTTGCCATCCAGATCGATCCTGCCGAGCTGAAGGACAAACCCATTCCGGGTGTCCATCAGAAACTGCTGGCCGCCATTGAAGATAAATACAAACAGCGAGAAGTCGAATACCCCGTGGAATTTGCAATGAGCATGGTCTTCGGGCAGCAGGGGCCTAATGCGTATGCCTTTAACTCGCTGGCCGACTGGGCCAATCATAAATATCAGACCAGCCTGACCGCCGAGCGGCTGACCGAAATGAAGCCGGAGGCGATCTATCACCTGCTGCTGGAAGAAAGCCGAAGCTGGCGTGAGACGCGGCTGGCCGCACAGGTCGAGCAATACGCCAAAGAAACACCTGACCGAAAGGCCCAGTTTGCCAAAGAACGGTTTGGTGTGGAGATTCCGCTGGCCGAGCTGGCCGATGCGACCAAGGCCCAGGAAAAACTGCTGGCCGTAGGACGCGAATTCATGCGAAGCGAGCTGAGCAACCTCGAACGCTATGTGCTCATCCAGATTTACGATGTCGCCTGGAAGGACCATCTTTATGCGATGGATCAGCTTAAAGACAATATTGTTCATCGTGCTTATGCCGAAAAAGACCCGAAGATTGAATACAAGCACGAAGGCTACAAGATGTTTGTTCAGATGCTCAACGGCATCGCCGAGCGCGTGACCGACATCATCTTCAAGGTCCGCCTGCAGGCCGGCGAACGGGCGCGAAGCGTCTATCAGGTCAGCCGCACCAGCCACGATCAGACCGGCCAGTTCGAGGCCGCCCAGCGTCAGCGTGCCGCAGCCATGGCCCCACAGGGTGAACAGACCGTCAAAACGATCCGCCATGACAAGCCGCAGGTTGGCCGCAATGATCCCTGCCCGTGCGGCAGCGGCAAGAAATACAAAAAATGCTGCGGGCAGAACAGTTAAGCTCGGTTATGAATACAAATAATCTATCTGTTATAGCCGTTGTATTGGTAGTGTTGTTTTTAGGTGCTGCAGGCTGTTCTCCGACACCGCGCGTGGCTGCATCTGTGATAGGATATGGTCTCGACCTGCCGATTACGCAATTTGAGACAAAAGGCGAATATCTCCGGTCTGAGTCCGGCCATGGTCTCAAGGTCGAAGTCTGGGCTGATGAAGACTGGAACAAATACGAGCCTACGATTCAACTTGAACTGGATGGTGCCGCTAAAGTATGCAAAGCACTTTCACAAAGCTATCCGGTTCGGGATTGGGACTATATCGATGTCTATTATTTTAACCGATTCTATCATCCCAAAGACCCCATATGTCTCGTAGGTGTCGCCCGCGTCATCATCCGTCGTGACACCCTGAAGATGCTCGAGGATAAAGATGTTCCTCTGTCTGACTATCCAAAACACTGGAGATTTGTATTTGGATTCAAAGATCAGCGCAACTCAACAAAAGCTTTAGCCTGGTATCCACATAACATCGATGATGAAAATGACAAACAAGATCAATAGTCTTGCACTGCTGCTGTTTGGTTTGGTGATGCAGGGACTTGTCGCACAAAGCACCGCGGCCAATGACGCAGAGAGGACCATTCTTGCCCCGCACGCCGGGCCGGTGCCTGAACGGCTGATGCATCAGATTTATGACGAGGTCAAGACGCCGTATAAATATGGTATTATTCTGCGAGGAGACGAAGGCAAGAAGGTGGACTGTCCCAGCGTGTTCCGGCACAACGATACATGGTATATGATTTATATCATCTTCGACGGCACCGGCTATGAGACGGCCATTGCCGAAAGTGCCGACCTGCTGAACTGGAAGCCGCTGGGAAAAGTGCTGAGCTTCAACAAAGGCACTTGGGATGCCGTGCAAAAGGCCGGCTATATCGCCCTGCAGGACACCACCTGGGGCGGCAGCTATGCCCTCGAGCACTATGATGGCAAGTACTGGATGTCTTATATCGGCGGGGCTTTGAAAGGCTACGAGACGGACCCGCTGGCCGTCGGCATTGCTTATACTGTGCAGAATCCGGGCACGCCCCATGCCTGGCAGCGTTTGCCTGAGCCGGTACTGAGCACCACCCAGTCCGATGTCCGCGATTTCGAACGGGTGACATTGTACAAAAGCAATATCATCCGCGACAAAAACCAGACGCTGGGCTATCCTTTTGTCATGTTCTACAACGGCAAGATCAAAAACGGCTATGAGAAGATCGGCATGGCGGTCTCCAGTGATATGCTGACCTGGAAACGTTACGGCGGGGATGCAGTCGTTGCCAACGGACTGGATAAGCAGACCGGCATCACCGGCGATCCGCAGGTGGTTCGTATCGGCGACGTCTGGGTGATGTTTTACTTCGGGGCCTTCTGGAAGCCCAATGCGTTCGATACGTTTGCCTGCTCTTATGATCTGGCCAACTGGACCCAGTGGCAGGGGCCGCATCTGGTGGAACCGTCCGAGTCGTGGGATAAGCAGTACGCTCACAAGCCCTGGGTCATCAAACACGATGGCGTAGTGTATCATTTTTATAATGCCGTCGGCGATCAGGGCCGGGTTATTGCTCTTGCTACTTCAAAAGAGTTGAAAGCGAATAATCCCTAAAGAATTCATGGCGAAATCGCAAACACTTCATATTGATATATTGGAAGCTCTGCTGGCAGGGCATCAGCAGGCGTTTGATGCCCTGGCCGAACTGCTGGCTGAAGAAAATAAGCATACCAACCTGACGCGGATTACCGACCCGCAGCAGGTGCGCATCCGGCATTTTCTCGATTCCCTGGCGGTGCTGCCGATTCTGGATGCGATGGCTGCCGGCCGCGAGCGTTTTTCTGTGGCTGATGTCGGCTCCGGTGCCGGGTTTCCCTCGCTGCCGCTGGCCATCGTCCGGCCGGACTGGCAGTTTGTCTCCATCGAAGCCACCGGCAAAAAGGTCCATTTCCAGCAAAAAGTCGCCGCCCAACTGGGTCTCAAGACATTGACTGTCCTGCATGGCCGTGCCGAAGATGTCGCTCACGAGCCTCGCTATCGTCAGCAATTTGATGCGGCATTGGCTCGTGCTGTCGCCGACCTGCGAGTATTGGCTGAAATCTCACTGGGTCTGGTCAAGGTCGGTGGGGCGATGCTGGCCTTCAAAGGTCCGGACAGCGAGCCCGAATGCGCCGCTGCGGAAAGATCCATAGCATTTCTTGGCGGCACACTTTCTCACTCCTATCCATACACCCTGCCCGGCGTCGCCGATGCATTCCGCCTTATCGAAATTCGCAAAATCAGCCCCACGCCCGCTGAGTACCCGCGCAGTTATTCGCTCATCACCCGCAAACCGCCTATTGCATAACGGAGTTATTATGTATCGTAATTCAATCCTCGCAGCCATCATATTAAGCTGCGGTCTGTTTGTGTCCGCCCTGATGCTCAATGCTGTCGGCCAGACGAATGCCCCTGCGACTGCCGATCCCAATACCTATCTGGCCGGTGTTGTCGCCGAACTGCAGAAGCAATGGCCTGCCAACCGGACGATCAATATTGTTTGTCACGGCCACAGCGTCCCGTCCGGCTATTTCAAAACCCCTGTCGTCGATACCTTCAACGCTTATCCTCATCTGCTCCATGTCGGCCTTAAGGAACGGTATCCGTTCGCCGTGGTCAATGTCATCGTGACCGCCATCGGCGGCGAGAATTCCGAACAGGGCGCC
>CAZKAI010000045.1:0-2536 GCA_964550565.1 uncultured Pirellulales bacterium | reverse complement strand
CGTGGTCAATGTCATCGTGACCGCCATCGGCGGCGAGAATTCCGAACAGGGCGCCGTGCGCTTTGAAAAAGATGTCCTCACGCATCGCCCGGATATCCTATTGATCGATTACGCCCTCAACGACCGACCGCTGGGTCTGGCCCGTGCGGAAAAAGCCTGGAGGCAGATGATTGAACTGGCCCAAAAAGCAAACATCCCCCTGATTCTGCTGACTCCAACTGCCGATGTCGCCGCCAGACTTGATGACCCCAGCGACCCGCTTAACCAGCATGCGGAACAAATCCGCCGACTGGCGGCGGAATATAACACTGGATTAGTGGACAGTCTTGCCGAGTTTGAACACTGTGTCAATTCCGGCAATAAACTGCAAGATCTGATGTCGCAGGGCAACCACCCCAACCGCAAAGGCCATGACCTTGTTGCCGACCAATTACTCCGGTGGTTTCCGGCACCCCCGCCAGTAAAACCTTAGTCGCCTGCCGCCTTTGATAAAATCTCACAGCTCAATCTGCTGCGGGCCGACGATATAAATGGGTCGATCCGTAACGGTTAATTTCATCACGCCGTCGGTCGCTTGAATCGAGATCGTTTTGCCAAAGACATCAAACGTCTCTGCGATTTCACCCTGTATCTTCAGCGTCATCTCTCTGGCCGGCCCGACATTCCAGACTGCCCAGCCCATCTGCCCATCCGGCCGCTTCCAGGCCGGCATAAACACCGTCCCGCTTTGCCGCACGTCGCCCATCGCCTCCGATCCGGCAGGCCTCGCCCGGTTCAATGCCAGCATCGCACGATAAGCCGGCTTGGCCGACAAATCCCGATGCACCATCCCGAAATGGTCCTCGTTATAGAATGGATTATTCTCGAACGCCCGGAAATTGTACCAGAACATCCGCTCGACGCCGCTGTGCAGTGCAATCAAATACGCCCGCGCCAGCATCAGTGCCTGCTGCTCTTCCAGCACGCCGCGATACTCCGCTTGCAAAGACGACACAATCACCGCCCCCTTCATGTCGCTGTTTAAGTCAAACACCGCCGCAGTCGTCCCGACATAATCGCCTTCGACTGCCTGCAGCAATGGAATAAATCGATCCCCCGGTTTCAGCTTCGCATCGGTCAAAAATCGCGCTGCCTCCGGCGCGCCTTGGGTTATCCGAATCTGTCCGGCCATTCCTTCCGGCACATTCAATGTCGCTATTGTCTTCGGTACACCCTGCCGCGTCCACCACGCTTCCCATCCGATATGCAGCCGCTGTCGATACGATTCCTCCGCACCCTCACGCTGCCAGTGTCCATCTTCGCTTCGTTTTACAGTATAATACAACGGTACCCCATGACCTAAAATCAAGATTCCCCCATCACGTACATACTGTTCCATCGCATCAAACCAATCCACTGGGAACGCTTCCTCCAGCGGCAGCAGCAGGGCATCATATTTTGCAGGACTCAGCTGCTTCATCTGAGCCATAGTCAGCCGCACCACCTTGCCTCCGCCCGGCAGCATGTCCCGCAGCGCTGCATCCGCCAGCGGCACACCCAGTTCATATCCCGGGTCATCAAAGACCGCCAGCGTCCAGTTGGATTTCTTTGCATCGATCGCCTTCAACCCCGCTTGTACAATATCGCCCAGCAGCGCCGAATCATTCTGATGGGTCGGCCAGCCAATCTCCGTAATCCAAATCCGCTTGTCGCCATCGCCATATTTAGCCATCAATTGCCGCAGCTTCGCCAGATCGTCCTTTAACGATGCCCCCTCCGGTGTTTTCGGATAACGATAGGGATGCACATTCATGATGTCGAAGTACGCCTTGCCGCCGGCTTTATAAATCCCCTCGATAAATTCAAATGGTATTCCCGACAGCCCGCCCAGCAAGACTTTTGCCTCAGGATCCGCCGCTTTAACCTCTTCGTATGCCGCCTTCAGCAGCGTCGTATAGTTGGCCGGGTCGGGTTTTTCTTTCCAGAATTGTTCCAAATCCGGCTCATTCCACACCTCCCAGTACGTCAGCCGTCCCTTGTACCGGCTGACCATATTCCGCACATACTCCCGCCACAAATCCAGATGCTGGTACGCCGGGCGCGCCCACGCCACATCATACGCCAGAATCGGCAGAATCGTAATCCCTGCCGCCTCCGCCTTGCGCAGCGTTTCGTCAAACATCGTATAATCCCACGGCCCGCCGGCCTGATGCTGCACCGTCGTCCAGTCAAAGTCTGTTCGCGCCCATCGAATCCCCGCCGCCCGCATTAATGGAAATTCCTGTTCGGCCAGCTTGTGATCGCTGGACCGTGACACATGGGCACATACACCATAGGGCGTCTGCTGGGCTTCCTGTCCAGCAAATCCCATCGCAGTCAATATCAGCCACAATCCTGCCGCTATCCAAATCTGTACTTTCATTTCTATTACTCCATGATTACACTCTTTTTGCGCGCAATAATACTTTTGTCTCGATTGTGATTTTCCCTATCGCATAAAATAATCACACCCGATACATTCCTATAGACGTTACTTCATGGAATTAAGATACAAGAC
>CAZKAI010000044.1:31072-34120 GCA_964550565.1 uncultured Pirellulales bacterium | reverse complement strand
TTAAGTCCATACCCGGTCTATATCCGTACGCATAATCTGATGACCAGCGGCGATGGTACAGCGGCTTTGAAATGGGGTTCCACCAACATCTATACCGAAGATGAACAGGGTAATCCCGTGTACGACTGGACGATTATTGACAAGATATTTGATACGTGGGTAAGCCGGGGAATGAAGCCGCTGGTTGAAATCGGCTTTATGCCCGAAGCCCTGTCATCAAAACCGCAGCCTTATCGTCACCACTGGAAGCCGGGGGCGCCCTATCAGGATATCTTTACCGGCTGGGCCTTTCCGCCGAAAGATTACAATAAATGGGCCCAACTGGTTTATGAATGGGTTAGTCATTCCGTGCAGCGGTACGGCAAGGATGAAGTCGCAAGCTGGTACTGGGAACTGTGGAACGAGCCGGATATCGGATACTGGCAGGGAACACTCGAAGAATACTGCAAGATGTATGATTACACTGCTGATGCGGTCAAACGGGCATTGCCGACGGCCAGGATCGGCGGGCCGCATTCCACCGGACCAAGCGGACAGAGGTCATCTCAATTCCTGCGGCAATTTTTGAAGCACTGTGCCGAAGGGACCAACGCCGTTACGGGTAAAACCGGAGCTCCGCTGGATTTTATCGCCTTTCACGCCAAGGGCAGCCCGCGCGTCGTGGAGGGCGCGGTCCAAATGGATATGGGCCGTCAGCTTCGCGACATTTCCAAAGGATTTGAGATTGTCGCATCATTTGAGCCGTTCAAATCCCTGCCGATTATCATCGGCGAATCCGACCCGGAGGGCTGTGCCGCCTGCTCGATGCAGGATTACCCCGAAAATGCCTATCGCAACGGAACCATGTATTCCAGCTATACGGCCGCTTCGTTTGCGCGTAAATATGCCCTGGCCGACCATTTCGACGTCAATTTCCTCGGGGCGGTTTCGTGGTCATTCGAATTTGAAGACCAGCCGTGGTTTAACGGATTTCGGGATTTGTCCACCAATGGCGTCAATAAGCCGGTGCTGAATGTCTTCCGGATGTATGGTTTAATGCGAGGTGACCGCGTCGAAGTCAGCGGCGATCTGGCATACGATTACCTGACGGTTCGAGATAAAAGCGTTCGCGGCGACAAGTCTGATATTAATGCACTGGCCGCGGCAGACAAAGACAGCACTGCGGTAATGGTCTGGAATTATCATGATAATGATAAAACTGCTCCTGCAAGTCCTGTAGAAATCCTCATAGAAGGCATTCCCGCGACCCAGGTCCTGCTTTATCATTATCGCATCGATAAGGAACACAGCAATTCCTATGAAGTCTGGAAAACGATGGGCAGCCCGCAAAATCCCTCTGCCGAACAAATTGAAACTCTTGAAAAAGCCGGCCAACTGCAATTGCTGAATTCGCCGGAATGGATCAAAGTCAAGCAGGGGCAAGTTACAATTCCGATGTTTTTGCCGCGTCAGGGCGTTTCGCTCCTGAAGTTGGATTGGCAGCATTAGTCAAAATACCACATTAGTAAGTGAACCGGAGTATTGTATGAAAGAAACCATGACATCACATCAGCGCGTCGTAGAAGCCTTGAACCATCACACCCCAGACCGCGTCCCGATTGACCTTGGAGGCTTTCAGACCGGCATCCATAAAAAAGCCTACGAAGAGCTGATTGCTTACCTGGGACTCCAGGAAGATATTGAAATTCTGGACCCGGTGCAGCAGCTTGCCAAACCCAGCGAAGCCGTCTTGCAGCGATTCCATGTGGATATACGGTATATCACAACTAAGGGGCCGGACAGCTTCAAGGGCGGTATCGTCAGAAATACCCGTGATGGCCGCGTCTGGCACGACCTGAAGGATGAATTTGGCGTCGTCTGGTCGATGCCGAATGACCAGCCGCTGTATATGGATATCTCCCATCACCCGCTGGCCAATGCAACGCGTGAAGATATTAAAAGTTATCCCTTCCCTGAGGGCGGTGATCCGACTCGTTTCACCGGTGTCCGCGACAAAGCCTTAAAGCTGCGAAAGGAAACGCCTTACGCCATCAGCACCGGCATCGGCGGAGTTGTTTATGAATACTGCTGGTATATGCGGGGGCTGGAACAATGGTTTGTCGATATGATTGAAAACCCGGCCTTTTGTGAAGCCCTGATAGACCAGACCTGTCAGTTCTGGAAGGATTATTATACGGGGTATATGAGGGAAGTCGGGGACATCGTCGATGTGATTATGATCGGTGACGACCTGGCCGGGCAATACGGCCCATTGTTTGCCCCGGACTTTTATAGAAAAGTCGTCAAGCCCCGCCAGAAGGCGCTGGTTCAACATATCAAATCGCTGTCAAAAGCCAAAATCTGGTATCACACCTGCGGCGGCTGCAAAGTCTATATCCCGGAATTGCTGGATAACGGCGTCGATATTCTTAACCCCGTCCAGACCAGTGCCGAAGGGATGGACCCGGCCGAGCTGAAGAAAGAATTCGGCGATAAATTGGTCCTCTGGGGCGGCGGCATTGACTCCCAGCATATTCTCCCGTTTGCCAGCCCAGCCGAAATCCGCGACGAAGTCCGCAAGAATATGGAGATATTCAAGACCGGCGGAGGTTACATTTTCAATAATATCCATAATATCCAGGCAGGGGTACCTGCCGAGAACATCGTTACGATGTATGATGCCGCTTACGAATTTGGATTCTATGATAAGAAGTAGGAACAAATTGCCACTGTACAATAAGCAGTGCTTATGGTAATATTCCATCCCGTTGTTAACTATATACTCAATGGATGGTAAATTATGGCAGAACAAGACAATACGAACACAAACAACGGGACGCCGGAGCGAACCGACTTCATCCGGCAAATCGTTATCGACGACAATAAAACCGGCAAATGGGACAATCGGGTCCACACCCGCTTTCCACCTGAACCCAACGGCTATCTTCATATCGGCCACGCCAAGAGCATTTGTCTGAATTTCGGCATCGCGGCCGAGTTTGGCGGCAAATGCAATCTGCGGTTTGATGACACGAATCCCTCCAAAGAAGAGCAGGAATATGTAGATTC
>CAZKAI010000044.1:22449-30972 GCA_964550565.1 uncultured Pirellulales bacterium | reverse complement strand
ATCATGTACCGGATTATGCACACCAGCCACCACCGTACCGGCGATGCCTGGTGTATTTATCCGACCTACGATTGGTCGCACGGGCTGGAAGACTCCATTGAAGGCATCACCCATTCGATTTGCACACTGGAATTTGAAAATCACCGGCCGCTGTACGACTGGTTCCTTGACCAACTGGGCATCTATCACCCCCAGCAGATCGAATTTGCCCGGCTGAACCTGACTTATACCGTCATGAGCAAACGCAAGCTGCTGCAACTGGTCAAGGACAACTATGTCAACGGTTGGGATGACCCGCGTATGCCCACTATTTCCGGAATGCGGCGGCGCGGCTTCAGCCCGTCGGGCATTCGGTCTTTCGCCAAGGTCATCGGCGTCAACAAAACCAACAGCACCGTTGATGTCGCCCTGCTGGAACACTGCATCCGCGAAGATCTCAATAAGAGTTCGCCTCGTGTGATGGCCGTACTGAAACCCCTCAAGGTCGTTATCACCAACTATCCGGACGGCCAGGTGGAATGGATGGATGCGGTCAACAATCCCGAAGATCCCTCGGCGGGAACTCGCAAGGTGCCCTTCTCGAAAGTACTCTACATCGAGCAGGACGACTTCATGGAAAATCCGCCGAGCAAGTTTTTCCGCCTGTCGCCGGGCAAGGAAGTCCGCCTGCGGTATGCCTATTTCATCAAATGCGAGAAGGCCATCAAAGATACTGCAGGTAATATCGTCGAATTACACTGTACCTACGACCCGGCCACGCGCGGCGGCGATTCGCCCGATGGCCGCAAGGTCAAGGCAACCCTGCACTGGGTCGCAGATTCCAATGCCCTCGATGCGGAAATCCGGCTCTATAGCCATCTGTTTACCAGGGAAAATCCGGAAGATACACCCGAAGGCGAGCATTTTACGACCAATCTGAACCCGGATTCGCTGCAGGTTCTGACCGGCTGCAAGGTTGAGCCTCATGTCAAAGAAACCAGGGCGCAGGACCGCTGGCAGTTCGAGCGGATGGGCTATTTCTGCACGGACCCGGACAGCCAAGACGGCAAACTGGTCTTTAACCGAACCCTGACCCTCAAAGACACCTGGGCCAAAATCCAGCAGAAAGGGTAGCCAGCCAGCAAACAGGATATCTTCTCGGGGCAATCAGATTGGATAAGGAGGACAAATAAGATTGTGAAAAAGACGTATTGTAAAAGACAATATGACTTTTCAGATTGCTTTGTTATCTTTGTCGATCCAATAACCGTCTTTTAGAGAAGATATCCTCACATGTCAATCATCCCTGAACGCAAACAGAAACTGGCCACACTGCTTATCTTGTTTTGCATTTTGATATTGTATGCGGGAATGCTTGTGGTTCAACGGTTTTGCTTTTTCAATGAGGGTGTCAGTATAAACGATACCCTTGTTTTTATCATTTCCCCGGTTATTACAAAAATCGTCATACTCATATTGCCATTTTGGGCGGCAAAACTATTCCCAGCTTATGCAAGTCTTGATTATACCTGGATTCGACGACCCCGCACAAAGATTCGATGGTATGTTTTACTGGTCGCTCTAGCTTTATTTGTAGTGACAACAATGGGCGCATTGTCAAAATATACGGGCATCCCTCAGCTTCCGACTCTTCAATTTAAAGACATTTCTAAATTAACGGTTGTTTTTTTTGTCTGCCAGGGTCTTATCCTAACGGTTCTGACTCCGGTGTCAGAAGAAGTGTTCTGGCGGGGATACATCCAGGATCAATTCAGTAAATGCCTTGGTAAACGCGTAGCCTTATTTTTACAAGCCTTCCTGTTTGCTTTGTGCCATATGAGACCGGTCATGGGCTTTTGGGGCGTATTTTTTCACGGTTTGATTTGGGGATTCTGGCGGCATAAACGGCGAAGCCTTATTCCAATTATTGTCGCACATATGCTTGTCAACGGACTCTATGCTCTGGCGACTTATCCAGACCTCTATGAGCTGAGCCGAGTAAAGAAAAGTATCGATTATGTCCTGGAGTTAAACAGGAGAGGAAACACATTTCCGCCAGAGGAAAATGCCGCTCCCTATTACCAGAAAGCATGTGAGGTATTTATTAATCCGCCGCAGGACATAGAAAACATTATCAAAAAATGCACTGAGTCTAATGAATTGGAAGCGGAACAGGAAAAAAACATCTCGCTGTGGATAACACAAAACACAGAAGCAATGACACAGTTTAAACAAGGGACGCAAAAAAGCTTTTACTGGCCGACCTATGCCGGACCAAAAATGTTGGAAATTACATCCCATGAAGATTACACCCAAATGAGAGCCATAACAAATGCTCTCTACTGGAATGCCCGATTGCTGGCCCAAAATCATGACATCGAGACAGCATTCGGTGAACTCTTATCTTGCTGGCAATTCGGCAATCACTTGATGCAAGGCCCCAAGCCTTTAACCTCTCAGCTCTTGGGAATGGGAATAAAACGCAAAGCCTGCAACGTCGGATTTTTGCTGATTCATGACACGGAAATAAGCAAGGACCAATTTCGCAGTTTTCTGTCTCAATTTGAACATCTTTTACAGAAAGAAAATCTGTCTTGTGATTTGACCTGCGAAAAATTAGAGCTTTATGATAATATACAAAGACTATTTACCGATGATGGGAATGGAGACGGCCGCGTTCCCCGGCTCCTGTTAAGAGGCATGAAGGATGACCCGCAAAAAATATACCAAGTCCTTGCCCCGGGCCTGACAAAGGAAGAAATTGAAACGTGGGGTCGTTCTCAGCGAAAAGAGACGACAGAACTGATAGACAGACTTTTTTCGAGTTATAGCGACGCCTTTGCAAGAAGCCCAGCACAATTAATAAAAGATGGTGTCAATATTAATGATATAATCGAAGAGACCCTGGGAAATAATATTATATCTATGTATATTCCTGCTTTGTCCAAAATACATTCCATCTTTTATGAAAACAAAGCATTTGAATCCGCCTTCGTGACAACTCTGGCGATCTTCTGTTATAAACAGACCTGTCATAGCTTCCCGGAAAATCTCGAAATTCTGATTTCAGAGGGATATATAAGCTCGCTGCCCCTGGATCCTTATAGTTCAGCCTCATTGATATACAGAAAAACCGAGGATTCCTTCATTTTATACAGTATTGGCAAGGACTTTGAAGATAACGGCGGAATCCATGATGATAAGTGGGGAAATCCCGCCGGAGATTATGTCTTCTGGCCTAAGGCAGCCATAAAATAGCTCAAAGCAGATTTTTCGGAAGTAATATCTATAACCTATCCTGTTTTATATTCTTTAACCAATATATTGACTTTCCGAGTCCATTTTGCTATTTTAACTACAGGGAATGAATTTGCGCAGGGAAGGTGCTGGAATTTCCGTCTAAACTACCGCATGGCATACGCATCTTTGTCGATAAAAATGATGGAATCAGGATGTTTTTCGGGAGATAGCGTATGAAAACAACATTGCCGGGTTTCATGGTTTTGTGCATTGCCGCGGTCTGTGCCGCTGTTCCGGCCTTCCCCGGAGCCGAGGGGCATGGGGCCGTCGCTACAGGCGGCCGGGGCGGAGTGGTCTATGAAGTGACCAACCTGAACGATTCCGGCACGGGCTCTCTGCGGGATGCCCTAGACCACGACACCCCGCGTACCATCGTATTTCGCGTCTCAGGCACCATCCACCTTAAGTCCAATTTAAGCCTCAAATACGGCAATGTAACGATTGCCGGCCAGACCGCTCCCGGCGATGGCATCTGCATCGCCAATGGCAGCCTGTACGCGGGCTATGACAATGTCATTATTCGCTACATTCGCTGTCGCCTGGGGGACCAGTGGCCGGATGGAACAGACAACGGCGATGATGACGCCACATGGGGCCGTTATGGCGACAGAATCATCCTGGACCATGTCACGGCAAGCTGGTCGGTGGACGAGTCCTTTTCCTATTATGTCAACACCAACTTCACCGCCCAGTGGTGCCTGATTACCGAAAGCCTTCGCTACTCGCATCATGAAAAAGGCGCCCACGGCTACGGCGGCATCTGGGGCGGAACCAACAGTTCCTGGCATCACAACCTGCTGGCCCATCATAGTTCACGGAATCCTCGCGTGGAAGGTGATGTCGCCAACAATGTTGACCTGTGCAATAATGTCATCTATAACTGGGGATTCAATAGCTGTTATGGCGGCGAAAGAGCTACCGTGAATATTGTCAACTGCTACTATAAATACGGCCCGGCGACAGACTCCGGCAAACGCGGCTGGATTGTCAATCCCAGCTACACCACCGATTCTGTTTCCGGCGAGCGGGTGTATGGCTTGTGGTATGTCGCAGGCAACTACGTCAATGGATTCTCGGCCATCACCGCCAATAACTGGAACGGCGGCGTTTGGCCCCAGGGCGGTACAGGAGATATCTCCTTGTGCAAATCAACCACCCCTTTCCCGGTGGCCACGACTTATCCGGTTACAGTACAGACCGCAATGGAAGCCTATAATGACGTCCTGAATGACGTCGGATGCAGTCTCATCCGTGACTCTGTCGATACCCGCATCATCAATGAAGTACGAACCGGTACAGCCACCTATGGCGGACAGACCGGCGCCAACAAGGGTATTATTGATTCCCAGACGACCGTTGGCGGATGGCCAACACTGAATTCGCTGCCGGCCCTGGATGACAGCGACCATGATGGGATGCCTAATGTGTGGGAAAGCCCAAGAGGATTGAATCCAAACCTGGCAACCGATCGTAACGGTGACCGGGACGGAGACGGCTATACCAATCTGGAAGAATATCTCAACTGGCTGGTCACGCCCGCCGCCAAGGCCGACATCAACCGCAATTGCATGATTGATCTTGACGATTTTCACATTCTGGCCGCGGCATGGATGAGTCAATCGGACAGCCCTGACTGGAATCCGGCCTGTGATATCGCCAGACCCGCCGACGGTCTCGTCAATACCGCAGACCTGGTCATCCTCGTTGATAACTGGCTCTGGCCAAATGAATTGTAATTTCTGCCGTTGGACCCTGCCGTTATTGAACGCTGATATATATCGGGGCACCTGAAACAGATGCTGTCGCCTTGCCATCCGCAACTTTGACCTCAATGGCCTCGGCTTTACCCTCGATCAGCGGCATGCGTTGTGCACCTGATATTTTCCCCTGTCCTATGGGAAAAGTAATCTCAGCAGTCTTGTCTGTTCCGCAGGGAATCCACGCCGCATAAATTTTACTGGCCTGACCTTCGGCAACCTGCCCACGCTCATATTCATAGACGTATGCATCGGGGGTTTCTATGATCTTGCGGGAAAACCGATAGTCGCCCAGTGTCTGCTGCAAGTGCGCTACCGCCCAGAAGGAGGGCTTGGGCTGATAGTTTCGCGTCAGACCGGCCGAACCATGTACCTGCGGCTTGTCATCATCATTAAACCAGAACATATAAGCCCGGTCCAAATCCATCGCCGAAAACACCAGCCACGAACGAACCAGATACCGGGCCTGCTCAGTCTCGGAAGAGCCTTTCCAGTCCTTGAATGTGCCTTCCGCGGGAGCCGGTTTCGTCGAGGCATCCCAGCCGAACTCGGTCAGCCAGACGTCCTTGCCGGCGGCATTCTGATTTCGCCAGTCAATAACCGCCTGGATATCCTTGAGATAGGCAATACCTGAATCTTCCGGAAACGACCGCTCCCACGTCGGCCAGCCCTTGACCTCCGCATAACTGTGCACATTGATTACATCGTACAAGCTTTCCTGCCCCTTGACGCAGGACAGGCTCTTGGCATATTTATGGCTGTCTCCGGCAATCGACGCACAGGTCGCAATCTTCATCTGACTGTCGCCGGCACGAATGCCCCTGGCCATCGCTTCAAATATGAGCCGATACTGCGGATCGGTATAATGCCCCGGCTCGTTGCCGATCTCCACGGAAGTCACCAGATTCCGTCCCTGCGGCCCGAAAAACCGTGCGAATGCAAAGCCGTATGTCTCAGCATCGCGGCCCGGATTTTTCCACTTTTCATACGGCGTGGCACCCAACATAACACTGGCGCTGATTTCGTAGCCGGACTGCACCCATTGGCCGTACATCGTCCCCCAATCCACCCGATTGCGAGCAAAGGGAAATATCGGCCAGAAATTCGTCTCCTCCCCCAGATCCCACTCCAGTCCGTGATAATCCCGCACCAGGCGGCAGACCGGTTTATAAAGCTCTGGCTTGAACTGCACCGTATGGACGCACATCCCCATAAAATCCTTCATCAGCGGCTTGACTTTTTGCGTCTCGGCGGCAAAGCACGGAACCGCCGCAATCATCATTCCCACCCACACAATGAACTGCTTCATCTTTCACCTCTTTTATATATCAAATATGCTACCGTGGCTTGACCAGCAGCAGATTCCAGATTGCCAGTACGAGAATCACAATAAACAGCGTTCGCACCACATTGCGCGGCAATCGATGCATCAGATGGCCGCCGATATACCCGCCGATCAGACCTGTGGGAATCACCCACAGTGCAATCTTCAAAGATTCAGCTACAGCAATACCGTGCTCAGGTAAAGTCCAATTCTTATAAATCGCCCCAATCCACGAAATCCCAACAATAATTGCAGCGGAATTGCTCATGGCTCGTCGAATCGGCAGTTTTAAAATAACCTGCTGCAGTGGTGTAGAAATCGTGCCCGCACCAATACCCAGAAGTCCTGCAGCGACACCTGTAATAAGCCCAATCCCTGCAGACCAGAGCGGATAGCCTTTGGGCAGATGAGCTGTTGCGTCTTCATGCATTGGTCGGGCGGGCTGAAACAGCCGCCAGCAGTTATAGATCAATACATAAATCAGGAAAACTCCAAAACATCGAGCCAGCCAGACACTGTTGCGGCCTTCAAAAAAGGAAACATTACTGATTGCCACACCCAGCAGAATCCCAGCAACCGCCGCTGGAATCAGGGATTTTAGAATCGGTTTGACTAAGGCCTGCGACCTCCAATGCGGCACCAGCGCAGAAATCCCCACAACAAAATTACAGATCATCGCCGCCGCCTGATAGAGATGCTGATTTTCGCCGAAGACCATCACCATCGCGGGAATCATAATCGTCGAACCACCCAGCCCCAGAAGCCCGCCAAACAATCCCATCACAAGACCTGTCAATAATAATTCGATGATTTCCAGCATAGCTTTGACTTGCGAATGGATTACAGATTAACCTGCTTACCGTTCCGGCTCAAACAGTTCCCGGAACTTGTCTTCGATACTATAACTGGCACACAGCGTCTCCCCGATTAACACCGCCCCCACGCCGACATTGACCAGCTTTCGCACATCCTGACGCGTTTTGATACCGCTTTCGGAAACCAGCTCGCGTTTGTCTTCCACCAGTTCGGCCAGCCGACTGGTCGTATTCAAATCCACGGTCATCGTATTCAAATCGCGATTATTGATGCCCAGCAGCGTGTAATGCTTCTGCGGAAATCCCACCATGCTGCGGACCTTCAGCAGCGTATCGGCCTGATGTGCCTCAATCAATACCGACAGGGTCAGCTCATTGGCCAGAATCAGTAAATCCATCAAATGCCCCGCCGGCAGAGCCTCGGCAATCAGCAGAATCGCATCCGCGCCCGCGGCCTTGGCCTCAAACACCTGATATGGATCGACAATAAAATCTTTCCGCAAAACCGGAATCGACACCGCCTCTTTGACCGCAGTCAGATAGTCCAGCTTGCCCTGGAAATATTTCTCATCGGTCAGGACGCTGATTGCATCCGCACCGCACTGTTCATACGTCCGGGCAATCGCCACCGGGTCAAAATCCGCCCGAATCACCCCCGCCGACGGCGAGGCCTTCTTCACTTCGGCAATGACATTCAGACCCCGCGGATGAGACTTGGTCACCGCCCGGTAAAAATTACGGCACTTTGGCGAGGCCATCGCCTTTTCACTGACGACCTCCAGCGGGACCTGCTGTTTGCGGAGCTGGACTTCTTGTACTTTATCGCGGATGATTTTGACCAGTATGGCACTCATGCGGGCTTGACTCCTGTTGCCTTGAAGAATGTATAATTAAACACCCCATCCGCCTCGGCCGAACGGTACAGGTCGGCAACCGCCTGTTTCCAACTGGCCGAATCCATCATGCCGGAGGCGATGGCTTGTTTTTCCACTCCTTCGACCATCGCAGTAAAGGTGTTTTTGGTGAATCCTTCGACCCATTGAGGACGAGACGAATCCACATAAACCACACGCGGCGAGACCTGTACGTTTTCAAAACCAGCCCTCGCCAGAAGCGGATATAATCTTCGTCCAATCAGGGCATCCCCTCCCGCTGCCGCCTGCAAATCCACCAGACACTGGATTGCCCGACGAGCAAAGGCACTGTCGGGATAAAAATAGGCACTCCTGTGGTCCCCTTCGATAGCGGTGATGATTTTCCCCGGCTTGACGACGCGTTTCAATTCCGCCAGGGCCTTGAGCGGTTCGGACAGATGCTCCAGCACAAAACAGACAAACACCGCATCAAA
>CAZKAI010000044.1:0-22349 GCA_964550565.1 uncultured Pirellulales bacterium | reverse complement strand
TTTCCTTTTCCTTCTGGGCCTGATTTTTCCAGTCTTCGTCGATAATCACTTTTTTGGGTTCGTTTTGTTCGGCCATGTTCCCGCCTTTCATTCTTATATTTAAAGTCTTTGGATACCGGAGGATACCTGCCCTTTACAGGCTCAATAACAGACTGATTTTACCATGCAAATCAGTCCCGTCACAAATATTTCTTAATCCGCCCCATATCCCGTTTCTGGTCTTTATCCTGAATTTTCTGACGCTTGTCATATTGCCGTTTACCCCGGGCCAGTCCCAGTTCACATTTGGCAATGCCCCGGTCATTGAAATAAATACGCAGCGGAACCAGCGTATAGCCCCGCTGTTCCAGCTTGGTTTTGAGTTTTCGAATCTGGATTTTATGCAGCAGCAACTTGCGTTTACGTGTGGGATCGTGATTGGCAGTATTTGCAGCCTGGGCATATTGGGCAATCTTACAGCCGACCAGCCAGACTTCTTCGCCATTAATCCGGGCGTAGGACGCATCCAGCTCGCACAGTTTATCCCGGAGGCTCTTGACCTCGGTCCCCACCAGCGCAAGCCCGGCCTCAACCTTTTCCACCAGTTCAAAGTTGAAAAAGGCCTTTTTATTCTGAATCACCGGCCCAGATTGTTTCTTATCCTGTTTTTGCGTCATAAGTATCTATCTTACCTGAAATTCCGTATTTTGCAAGGCTGGTATCCAGAAACATCTATGGTCATCTCTTCCCATTTTACCCATAAAAAAAGCCGGGTCACAAGCCCGGCCTGAGGATTCATCTTGAATGGTAAGATTATTTTACCAACCGCAGGCAAAGGGGATACTTATAATATTCGCCCTTGGATGCGGCAATGGAGGCAATAATACAGAAGATAAGGTCAAGCAGGTAGATCACGGGTATAAGAAAAGGACCAATCATGCAAAATACTGAAATGCCCGCCACAACTAAAGCAATTGCCACCGTAATCTGGAAATTCAACGCCTCTTTACCATGATAATCCACATAAGACATGGTATCTTTTTTAATCAGCCAGATAATCAGCGGTCCGACAAAACTGGTAAAAAGACCCAGTAAATGACATAACATGCCCAGGTTTTTCGCATCATTGGAAATTTCGGCCTTTTGCGGTTCTGCCGGCTGAGCCTGCACCTGTTCGGGCTGTGTACCTTGATTTTCCTGTTCCATGGTTTTACCTCCTAAATCAAACTTTTATGGTCTTGTTTTATCTATATATGTACCACTATTTTCTGGCTTGTCAAAGAAAAAAATACCCCGTTCCGATAAAAAGCCACAGCTTTACATTAGACAATCTCCGGGTATAATATAGGCATGATTGAAAAAGTTGTTCACAAAGCAAAACTTTCTGAGCATGATGAAATCCGCCAGAATCTGGAATACTGGCTCAGCCGTCCGGCTGAGGAAAGGCTGGCGGCGGTGGAGTTTTACAGAAAGCAGGCCTATGGAACTATCTCGCGACTTCAAAGAGTGGCTCGAGTTATTAAACGCACACAAGGTTGAGTAGGTCATAATCAGACCATTTCCCTGTCATACTACTCCGGCTTTCGCACTGAGGCACAGAATTGCCCCATCTTCATCATCGCATCGTTAAGCTTGTCCATCGAGCCGTCAAGCTGGACGAAGGCATTAACCAGATCCAGCAATTCCGCATCCGCGGGCTTTTCGCCGTAATGATGCTCAATATTGACAATCCCCGCATCCAGGCCATGCTCCATCGCCTTGGCGACATATGCCCGGCAAATGCCGATTTTCCGGCCGGGCAGGTCGCGGCAGCAATTGCTGACACCCAGCGAGAAATGGCAGCCCTTCATCTGCGGGTCGGATTTGATCTTCCTGATGGTATTGAAAGCCCGATAGGTATAGCCCGGCACACCCGGATCCATCGGCATATCGATGGCCAGCGGAAAGACCGTCGAATCAAAGAAGATTTCCTCGGGCTTAAATCCAAAGGTCATCGCCTTCTGGAACAATTCCTTTGCCAAGCCGAACAATTCATCCACCGAATGCGAACCGCCGGGGCCGGTGGGCTTTTCTTCACTGACCAGCAGGCCGATGAAGGAAAAGTTGTATTCCTTCTTCAGCGGCATCATTTTGTCAGCGGTATAGACTTTAATCGAATTCATCAGCGGCGCCTTGACCGGCTGGTCGGTATTGTACCATTCTTTCAGGCCCGCAATCAGCACGTCATCATTGCTGCTGTCCAGGCAAATCGGCACCCCCATGCCCCACTTGCGAACCAAGCGAACATACTGTTTCATCATCCCAACCGCCGCATTCGCATCGGATTCGCCGAAGGCATCCAGGTTGACGGCGATATAGCTGGCCCCGTCCGAGGCCTGGGATTCTATCAGCGCGCGGATATAGTCCAACTGCGGGCTGGGTTTGTCATAAGCATCCGCCCCAAGCTCCTGCAACTGCTTCATAATTGCTCCGGTCTTGGGGATCGAAGCATGTATGGATTCGCCGATTTCAATCAACGGCCGTTTCATTGTATGGTCCCTTCCAAACAGATAATTCACAATCGAACTGGTATGCTCCAGTGCCGGAACCCGGGGACGATTACTGGTCTGCCGCAACCGCTGCCGACCACCAACCTGGGCGGCTGCCGAACCATACACTCTCTCGCCAACACACTGACGTTCCAGATTGTTGCCGCAATAGCCGGTCACCGTGGCATCACCGCAGGGGACATTATTCAGCCCCTTCTCGCAGCCGCCGATGGTGCAATAACCGAAGTTTTCAGGCAGATAACAGTCGCCGCATTCCTGACACTCAAAAACAAGGTATTTAAAGCCCTTTTCTATAGCATTAAACGCCTTGTATGTACAGCTTTTTTCCTTGTCGGCCCGCACCCAGTGCACGCATTTGCGAAATGCCCGGAAGCCGCTGTATTGGGGATCCAGAATCGCCCGGTGCATGAAATTAAAGAATTTCTCATTGAACCGCTTTTTTGGCCGGGAGAACTCCACTGCCCGGCCGCTGTCATCATACAGATAAAACGCTTTCTCCGCCGGCCAGTACAGATTATCCTTATATTGCCGCCACTGGTCGCCGATTTGGGCGGCACGCCGCAGAATTTTCACGAAAATATCAAAATCGTGCACTCCGCCGATATCCGCCCCGGCAGCCCCAATTGACCGATACATCGCCACCTGCTGGGCCGCCCGTTCGATATGCTCGTCCACTGTTTCTGACTGCAGCTTGGCCAGCAACGCATCGCTGACAAAGCAGCCCGGCAGCTTGATATCGTGCATCAGCCGCGGGGCCGGCGTCAGCGTCGTCAGCCAATAGACATTGCCCAGCACAGGGACTTCAATCCGATTATCCCTGAGATACTGCATCAACTCCATCGACTTTTTCCAGTCCCAGCCGACCTGAGTCACCAGAAACTCCGCTCCGGCAGCAATCTTCTTCTCCATTTTATAATACTGCTGCATCAGGGAAGGCTCGGTGTATTTAAAGGGGGACACCGCCGCTCCCGCGAAAACCTGCCGCGTTTGAGCCAACTGCTCGGGAGTGGATTTAATCAGAGCACTGTTGTTCATCTTGTGGATTTGGCTCAACAATCCCACCGATTCAACCTCAAATACGCCCTTGGCTGTCACCGGCTTATCGCCCGTCAGAGCCAGCAGCGTTTCCACGCCGCGCTGACGGTACCCGACCAGCGTACTGGTCAGACCATCCGCGTTACTGTCTTTGCAGCTCAGATGCGGAATAAAATCCAAATCCCCCAGCAAGTTCTTCTGCGTGAGCACCGCCAGCACATCGGATGGGTCGATATTGGCTACTCCGCCGGGATTTTGAGGCAGCATGATACCGGTAAAATCAAAGCCAGTCGGAATCGCTCCTGCCCCGGCCTGCTGATACCCTGTCAGGAATTTCTCAATCGGGGCGAAGCTGTACCCCGGCCCGCCCGTCAGCTCGGCAACAATGATAAAATCCTTTTTTGCCCGCAGTTGCGCCTTTAATCTCTTTTGAGCCACAGCAGAATCTCCATCACGTCTATTGTCTATGGTTTCTATGTACTTGAGTATTCATTATAGAGAAAATGTAACGACAGAGTACCTGAATGCAACTTGTTTTTTGTCTTTTCTTGCTCTTATTCAAGCAAAGCCGACATCACGAATAGAAAACCGGCTTTTTCTTGAACTCGCGTACCGTCGGCAGCAGAGCATAATCGCAAATACGGTATTCCTCAGCAAGTTCATCAATAAACCGCTGTACATCCTCCATCCGCCCGGCGTGAATCATGGCAAACAGATTATACGGCCAGCCGGCAAAGGTCTTTCGCTGATAACAATGGCTAACCGCCGCGCGGGACGCCATCGCCCTGCCCGTCGCGTCCATCCGGCCTTTATCCACCACCGCCGCCAGCATCACATTGACTATATAGCCCAGCTTACGATGGTCCAGCACCGCTGCGATACGCCGGATTACGCCCTTATCGGACAACTCTTGTGCGATTTTCAATAAATCCGGACTCAATGGGCTTACCGTCAACGCAATATCTTCCTGCAATAGCCGCAGTGCCTGCCGCTGGTCTGCCGTCAATTCCACAACTCCGCCCGGCTCACCCACAGGCTGATACTCACCCGCCAGAAAATCCTTCTCCGAAGGTCCGGCCGGGTCAAAACGCACATCCAGTTTATACACCGTCTCGGCCGGTAAGGCTCGGAACTCCACTCCGGTTTGCTGCGTCAGTTTACTCAAAATGGCTTCGATTCGCTCAAACGATTCATCCTGACAGGTAAACCACAGATTAAACCGATGATTCCGCAGATAATTATGTGACACCCCCTCAATCGCACTGACCGCCGCAGCCACCTCATCCAGCTTTTCCGTCGGCACACTGGCCGTAACCAGCGTCGCCACACGCCCCAGCCGTTTATAATCCAACTGCGCCCGGTACCGGCGGATATAGCCCTGTTCTTTGAGTCGCCGGATTGCGGCGATCGCATCGGCCTCCGAACAGCCCGCCTGCTGTGCCAATTCCAGAAACGGCCGCTCCGTCAGCGGCAAGGGGTTCTGAACCCATTGTAATACACAGTTGTCTAACTCAGAACGTCCGGTCATTTCACTTTATCCATACTCGTTTGCCCAAGCACACATAAGGGATCCTGCCCCAGCAGATGGTCGTTAGCAATCAGGGCCCGCGCCCGGCAGCCCCGGCAGTCGGCCAGAAAACCGCATCGCCCGCAAAAATCGCGATATTGCGATAAATCTCGTATCGACCGCAGCAGCGGGCTGTTGTGCCAGATATCCACCAGATTATACCCGTTTTGCACCAGATTGCCCGCCTGAAGTTCCAGGAATCCGCAGGTCTGCACATCCCCCTGATAGCTGATAAACGCAAATCCGCTGGCCGCCAGACACCCCCGAACATGGTCGGCGCCAGAGATGTTCTTCTGCCGGGCGACGCGGGCAAACTGCGGCCCGCAGGTCACACGCAATTCAATCGGATAGGTCGCCTTCATTATCGCCAGTGTCTCCAGAACCTGCTCATACCGCTTCGGTTCCAGCAGCAATTGGGTATCCTGCTCGGCCCGCCCTACCGGCACCAGCACAAACGGATTCCAGCAGGACGCCCCCAGCTCCACCGCCAGCCGGGCAATCGCATCCAACTGCTCCACATTCACCCCCGTCAGGGTTGTGTTGATTTGAAACCGCAGGTCGGCCTTGCGGGCCTTTTCGATGGCCTTGAGCGTGGTTTCAAACGCCCCCGGCACCTGCCGAAACGCATCATGGCTGGCCGCATCCGGCCCATCCAGCGAAAACGAAAACGACATCAGCCCCGCCCGTTTGAATCGTTGGACCGCTGCATCATCCAGCAGCGCCCCGCAGGTCGCTATCGCCATCCGCAGGCCGAGTGATTTGCCGTAATCGGTCAGGTCGAAGATATCCTGCCGCATCATCGGCTCCCCGCCGGTCAGCACCACCACACACTTTTTCAATTCCGCTATCGCATCCAGAATCTTTCGGCACTGGTCCGTCGAAAGCACATCCTGCTCGCTGGTCGTGGCCGACGCACGGCAATGCCGACATCGCAGCACGCATCGCCGAGTGACTTCAAACGCAATAATCGTTGGTTTTGTAATTTCAGCCATAACATCTTTCAAGGTAAAGGGCAAAAGGTAAAACGATAATGACAAAAAAGTTTAGCCCGAAGGGCTATCCACACTTTTTCCTTTTACCTTTTTCCTTTTCACTTTATTAGTTTCGCTGCTTCCGGTGCAAAATACGTAATAATAATATCCGCTCCAGCCCGCTTGATCGACAGCAGGCTTTCCATCATCGCTGCCTCATAATCCAGCAGACCGGCCTTGGCCGCGGCATGAATCATCATGTATTCCCCGGATACATTATACGCCGCAATCGGCACATCAAAATGATGCCGGGCCAGGGCGATCACATCCAGATACGGCAAGGCGGGCTTGACCATCACGATATCAGCCCCCTGCACAATATCCTCTTCCATCTGGCGAAGCCCCTGCCTGCCGCAGGCCGGGTCAATCTGGTGCGTCCGGCGGTCGCCAAAGCTCGGCGTGCTTTGGGCGGCATCGCGGAACGGCCCGTAAAACGCGGAGGCAAACTTGGATGAATACGACATGATTCCGCATTCGACATAGCCTTCGGTGTCCAGCGTCTCCCGAATCAGCCCCACCCGGCCATCCATCATATCCGACGGTGCCACGATATCCGCTCCCGCCCGGGCATGAGCCAGAGCCATCGACGCCAGCACCTCAATCGTGCTGTCGTTGTCGATATGGCCTTCGTACTGCTGGACCGCCGGCGTCGCAAACGGCGAGGACTTGCGTTTGCGTTTCGCATCCGTCGCCATAATCAGCCCGCAGTGGCCGTGGTCGGTATAGGCACACAGGCAGACATCGGTCATCACCAGCAATTGCGGACACTTGGCCTTGATTTTGGCAATCGCCTGGCAGACCGCCGAATCTATCGCCGAGGCACGCGATGCGACGGCGTCTTTTTTCTCTTTGGTCCCGAACAGCAGGATAGCGGGAATGCCCAATTCGGCCATCGCAGCCGCCTCTTTAGCCGCCAGGTCGGGCGAAAACCGATAGCAATTGGCCATCGCCTCAATCGGCTCTTTGACCTGTTTGCCCGGACAGACAAACATCGGATAAACCAGGTCATCGACCGACAGCCGAACCTCGCTGACCATCCGCCGCATCGTCGCATTCACCCGCAACCGCCGAAATCGTGTTTGTGGAAAGGACATTGTTATCTCTCTTTTTCTTTTTTTCTTTTTCAGACTCAATTTTAAGCAATACTTTATCTAATTGTCTTGGAGTAAGTTTTTTTGTAAGCTTAAACTTATCTTTTATATAACTTTGTAGCCATTCACAATAACTACAAAACTTCAAATATTCATCATCTGGTTTTGATTGTTTACAGTTAACTGAAATAAGCTTAACGGAATGTTTATTTGTAATATCTTTATATATAGATTTTATTGTTTTCGCTGCCCGACTATCGTAAATATAAAAAATATTGGGTTTATGAAAATGTAAATATTTTGATGCCAAAGACCGCAATTTTCGCTTCTTGTTAATTTTTTTGAATACTTTAATGAGTTGTTTGTGAACACAAACTCCATCGGATATATTTTTTACTTTTTTTAGTTCCTCATCTATTTTGAATTTAGATTTGGCGATTTTGCCCGCAACTACTTTTTCATAAAATTCATCGGAAGAAAATTTATCTCCGCCTGTTCTTCCTCTTTCTATCGCAGCCGCATAAGACCGACCAATCAACCATACTTTGGCAATAATTTCATCCGCTTTCTCATGCCCTGGATGTTTTCGACACAGAGAATACAATACCTCATTTCCTAAATCCCATAATGACGAATCAAGAGCATAGTCAATAATAGATCGAGTAATTTCTCCCATTTTTTGCTCTCCCACTCTTAATTATTCGCAACGATTCCTTATGATACCCTGATTTTCGACTGGATTATACTATAAATCCCCCGCCTTGTTCCAGTTCTATCTTGAAATCCGGCCTGAAAACAGGGATAATCCCGATATGACACAACCACAGCCATTGACAATACCCGACTCCGTCCTGAAGGATTTGGACGGCCTGATCGCCCGCTGTCCGGCCTTGGCCGAGGCGGCGGCCTACGGCATCGATATCTCTCTGCTGATCGACAACCTCCGCCGTCCCGTCGAAGAACGCATCCGCCGGCACCAGCAGGCCCTCAACGCCATCCAGCAGCTTCGAAAAGCCAAACGTCTATGAATAACGACTTTTTAGACCTTTTACACCGATTGACACAAAACAACGTCGAGTTTGTACTCGTCGGCGGCTTTGCGGCCGCTATGTATGGTTCCACGATGGTTACCGAGGATATTGATATCTGCTGCTGCTTTTCTACGGAAAATCTGCTCCGGCTGCACAATGCCATCAAAGACCTACACCCCGTCCATCGGATGACACCCAATAAAATACCATTGGCTCTAACTCCTCAAAACGCAACCGAATTCAAAAACCTGTATCTTGCTACCGACCTGGGACCGCTTGACTGCCTCAGCACGGTTGAGGGTATTGGCAGCTTTGAACAGGTTGCCAAAGCCAGCCAGCGTTTTGAAACCGGCGACCTGACTTTGTCCGTTCTAAGTCTGGATGCGTTGATTCAGGCGAAAAAAGCCCTTAATCGCCCGCGCGATCAGCAAGCTATAATCCAACTTAAAGCGATTCAACAGCTAAACAAGCTAAATCCATAATCCTGTTTGGGGATCTATTTTGGTTTAGTGTGCAATCCTCCAATCCGTCCGGTCGTTATTCACAGACACGACCTCGGCATTGGTAATCCGCCAGATATCCCCGGCCTCTTTCTGAAATCCCACTGTCATCTCGGCAAAAAACAGCCCGCCAGCCGCGGCATACGTGCTTTTGGGGTCCAGAAACACCGCCATATCCAGCTTCGCCTGGGCCGTGCCCTGAAAGATATTGACGGTCAGTTCCTGAAACCGCACCTTGGAAATGGCGGCTGTTTTGAAAATCCCGCCGATATCCTCCATAAAAACAGCCTTATTCGGATGCAGCACGTCTTTATATCGCTGTGAAATCAGCGGCTCGATGGTTCGTGCATCTCTGGCCACCGCCGCATCCCGGCAGGTCAGGACGATCCCGCGTACCTGCTCATAATCCGTCTTGACCAAATAATCCAGCCCGAAGCCCGCTGCGACAATCAGAACCCCAAGAATAATTGCCAAAAGGCCATTTTTCTCCGATACGTTATTGCGAACCCATACACCGATAATCAGCGTGACAATACCCACAATCAACAGCAGCCACGGATCCTCAAACACATTCCACATAAAAACTCCTTCCTTATTTAGATTGCTTTATTTTCCCGGCCAGACGCTCGTTGCCTGCCGGTTCCGTCAAATTCAGACGCAGCGAGGTCAGGGTAATATACCCCGCAGCGATGGCCGTGGTATCGGTCCAGTTATTTTCATCATGCTGGTCGCGGTGGGTTCCCCCCGCCAGCCGATAGATCGTCTGGTCTTCCTGTTCATCCACAACCTGATAGAATTCATCAAATCCGCAGGTGGATTGCGGCACCACCTTAATCCCGCTGGGTTTGCCTTTGGATAACCGGGGTATGTTGATGCTGACCACCTCCCGCGGCTGAATGGGCAAAATCTGCTTGATTACATCCAATGCCAAATCGGCGGCCTGTTCGCTGTCCCACGGTTCATCCATCGCCGCACTGACCGCAATGGCCGGCAGGTCATAGAACGCCCCCTCGATAGCCCCCGCCACGGTGCCCGAATAGAATACATTAATCCCCACATTGGCTCCGTGATTCATCCCTGAAACCAGTAAGTCAATCGGTTCGTCCTTGGGTACCAGTTTATTAATCGCTACCTTGACGCAATCGGCCGGGGAACCATCCACACTATAGCCGCTAAATTTACCGACAATATCCAGCAACTGGCAGGTCAAATCCCGCAGTGAAATGCTGTGGCCGGCGCCGGACTGAACATCGGCCGGGGCCACCACGGTCACTTTGCCCAGCGTGGTCAGTCGTTTATATAACGCCGCCAGTCCCGGCGCGAAGATGCCATCATCATTGGTCAGAAGTATATGCATAACAATCCCTTAGTACTATTTAATCCTCACGGTTTATACTGTACCGGCACAGCGGCATAAAGTCAATTGACCAATCGGGAGACGTGCAATATAATCCGCGGTATGAGTTTCTGGCAGCCTTACAATAAAACGATGCATCCCATCCTGACCCGTCAGCAGGTGCGGGATTATGATGCCTGGGCCATCCAGGCGATGGCGATTCCCGGCGTGGTCCTGATGGAAAATGCCGGGCGCAGTGCCGCTGAGATTGCCCTGA
Organism: uncultured Pirellulales bacterium; assembly: GCA_964550565.1. Taxonomy (GTDB): domain Bacteria; phylum Planctomycetota; class Phycisphaerae; order Sedimentisphaerales; family Anaerohalosphaeraceae; genus Anaeroglomus. The sequence goes on along the minus strand of CAZKAI010000044.1, from coordinate 11,953 downwards.
CTATACTGGGAAATAACAGCCATTCCAAAGTATGTCTCTTTTGCGGGGCGGGCAATAATGGCGGCGATGGATTCGTGATTGCCCGTCATCTGGTCAACAGCGGCGTTAACGTGCAGATTATCTGCTGTGCTCCCCGCGAAAAAATCTCAGGCGACGCCCTGATTAACCTGACCATTTGCGAAAAGATGGCTCTGTCGATGGTTTGGCTGGAACAGTCTGAAAAAACTATCTGTCCACAGCTTCATCGATTATGCGATGGATGCAATCTTATCATCGATGCCATTTTCGGCACAGGACTCAAGGGAGAATTGTCCAGCTTTTTTGTCGCCCTGATTAGCTGCATCAACAGCCTGAAAATTCCGATTCTTGCCGTTGATATTCCCTCGGGCCTCGATTGTGATCAGGGTATTCCGCTTCCGGTGTGTATTGAAGCTGCCGCGACCGTCAGCTTTGTCGCCGCCAAGCCCGGCTTTTTTGAGAACGGCAAAACCCTGCCTGTTCTGGGGGAATTGTATATCGCCTCGATAGGAATTGTAAAATAATTGCTGTCGATACTACCGTATTTTCGCGCCTTTAAGCAGGTGTCTTTTGAGGTGCAAACACGCAAACCCGGCCTTTGCCGGCCTGTTTGGCCGCATAGAGAGCCTGGTCCGTCGCTTTGGTCACATCGCCCGGCTGCGTATCCGGATCATATTGCCCCACGCCCACGCTGATGGACAACTTGATTCGCTGGTCTTCCCATATCATCGGGTTGTTGCAGACCATCTGGACCATGCGTTCGGCAACGACCGTCGCATCCGCCAGCGAGGTGCTGGGCAGAATAATCGCAAATTCATCCCCGCCGTAACGGGCCGCCAGGTCAATCTGCCGAATACAGGCTAAAAGCCGACGGGCGATCTGCTTGATGGCCATATCCCCTGCACGATGCCCATAGTTGTCGTTAATCGGCTTGAGGTTGTCAATATCGGCCATGATGATGGACAGCTTGCCGCCGTAACGCTGGGCACGACGGAGTTCCACTTCCATCGCCTCATAAAAGGTACGATGATTCAGCATCCCCGTCAGGCCGTCGGTGCGTGCCTGACGCTGGGTCTTTTCGAATAAATGAATATTGCCGATGGAAGCGCCGACAAGCTGCCGGAACAACTCGACAATTGCAATGTCTTCCTGGGTGAAAATATCGCCAGTTTCTTTATCACTGAGGTTGAGCACCCCCACCACCCGTCCATGACAAATCAGCGGTGCAATGACACAACTCCTTGTCGAGTAATTCTTTGCAAAACTGCGATGGACATTTCCAACGCCCGCCGACTGGGCATCATCCATATCATTAATTATCAAAAGCTCCTTGCTCCGAACGGCTGCAACCATCGGAGAAGGCGGATTTTGATTTAAAGACACGACATTGTTGATCAGGAATGGATGATTATGACGTTCCAGATGCAGTATATCGCTTGTTTCGTCAAGAATATACAGTGAGGCCAGTTTCGAGCCAATCAACTGCGGAATCTCACTCACACAAATTTCGGCAATGCGTTTCACATCCAGGCAGTTAATCTTCTTGGCTAAGGGAGTGATGATATCCAGCCGACAGGTGCTCCCCGAACAGCCCAGTATCTGTTTGTCTGTTTCGCCCTGACTCATATCGCTTAACAATCCTTTATATCGGACTCATTTTTTGATTTAAATTCAGATGTTCCAAGTATCGGTAGTTATTGGGTGCTGGTTAACATAGAAGCCTGCCAGAACCTGGAACTTCTGAAAATATAGAAAATATTTTACGAGATTAAAAATCGGGTGAATCCGGTTTTTACGGGAAATGTGTGAGCACCATTCTGATAACTGAACGCAGGCTAAATCAATTTTCTTTTTCCTATTATTTCCATAGGTTTTTTGGTGTACAGAATTCTCAAGTCACGTTATTGTGATTTTTTCACAACAAACCTTTTTAGGGAAATTTATTCATGTTTTTTTTCAATTTTGCTTGACGGAGTTTAAAATGTGTTTTACATTTTATAAAACGTCAAATATGATTTGACGGGGTCGCAATCATTTACGTTCCAGCACGTCTTTGCGGATGGATCAGGGCTGGATATATTTGCGGCGTTAAGCAACAAGAACAGATGGGCATACTAAAGATGTAACGTACTGTGTTTGCCCGGAGGGTAAGTCGTTTGGTTGTCTTGAATATACGTCAAAGGTGTGATTCTGGCTCTATGACTCAAAGCAGCAATCATGGTTTTATTACGCCCCCCAAGTTGTATCGTATTGGGGATATCGTTCGGAGTACCCCTTTTACTCGCCAGACAATCCACAACTATACCGTTATGGGACTTATCCAGGAAAGCGACTGGACCGAAGGCGGACATCGATTGTATGACGAATCCGTATTCGAACGTCTGTGGCGAATCCAGCAGTTGCGTGAAACCAAGACGTTGTCTGAAATTCGTGATATGTTTCAATCGGAGCAGGCCATAAAAGCCTCATAAATGGAGAACTCTTTTTTGCCAAGGATGGCTGTATGAACCTTAATGTCTCCCCTGTTACGGACAATCTTACAGAGCTTTTAAATCGCATTATCGATTTTACCGAACGACGGAAAGAGGTTTTAACTCGAAATCTCTTTGATTATCGGTCTGCGGGTTTTGAGCCGATGGATTTGCCGGTTCATGAGTTCGCCGATACCCTGACACGAGGACTGGCCGAATATATCCGCAATAAACGTCTTGTTCTTGAAGACGGCCCCAATATTCACTTTCATGATCAGGGCGAATTTGACGCCGCGGCAGTCGTGGATAACAAATCGCAGGAATTGCTGCGGAATGATACTCATGCTTATGTCCAGGAACAAATTCAGCGGTTGTCGGAAAATCTGATCCATAATCGCCTTGCTGTGGAACTGCTGCGGCAGAAGCGAAAAAAAGAAACGCAGTTTGCAAATCTGCAATGATGTTTATGGACTATCTATAACGATTATTCGTTAAGATATTCGCGTTTAAAACAAAAACCCGGCATTTAAGCGGGGATTTGATTTGAAAAAATGCACAACTTGCTTTATACATCGTGAGTTTTACAAGTAAATACGCATCTGGATGTCAGGATTGCCAGTGCGGGATGTGCAGCAGGAAATAACAACACGGTGGGAGCGGGCAATGGACCCGGGCCGAATAAATTATTTGCGGCAGATTGTTGAAACCCGTCCGGAACGGGCACAGATCCTTGCTGTAACCAGCGGCAAGGGAGGTGTCGGCAAGACCAATATTGCAGCCAATTTGGCGATTTGTCTTGCCCAGATTCGCCGGCGAGTCGTCCTGATGGACGCCGATCTGGGACTGGGTAATCTTGACGTGGTCATGAATCTCAACAGTCGGTTCAATCTCAGCCATGTTCTGAGCGGTCGAAAAAGCCTCGAAGAAATCATTCAGTTGGGACCCGCAGGGGTTGAGATTATTTGCGGCGGTTCCGGGATCGAAGATTTGGCTAATATCCATCCATTTCAGCGACAACGAATTGTGGATGAGATGGACCAGCTTCAGCATCGTGCCGATTTGATTATGATCGATACGGGTGCCGGTATTCATTCCACCGTCATCGCCTTTTGTATGGCAGCGGACCATACATTGGTGGTCACGACTCCGGAACCTTCGGCGATGACCGATGCGTATGCGATGATTAAGATTTTAAGCGGCAGAAAGTACCAGGGGCGAATCAGCCTTTTGGTCAATATGGCCGATACGATTGCCGAAGGCCGTAAAACCTATCGGCAAATTTCAGAAGCGGCAGCGCGATTCCTGACCACTGCCGTTTATGACGCTGGTGTGTTATGCAGGGATGAATTAATGGCCAGCGCCATTCGTCGCCGGGAGCCGGTTGTTCTGGCTTACCCGCGTGCGAGTATTACAGAGCATTTTGCGGCGATCAGCGCCCGGTTAGGCAATGTCAGCCGTAAGAGTTCGGAAAAAGACGGATTTTTCCGAAAAGTCGTAAATTGGCTTTTTTAAAGTTAACCCGCTTGTCCGTTTGGCCGAAATGAACGTGCTGCGGTGTGTATTAAACGCCGCTAATGTGCAGTTGAATGGCCACCGGTTATCGGACGCTGACAAGTGAAACAAAAACGCGAATTACAGACATGGAGGTCTTTAAAGATGCGTGGGACCCGGTCACAGAATATAGAACAGGTATGGCAGGATTTCTTCGGTTCACGAAGTGATGATGCCAGAAATACGCTCATGGAACATTATCTGTCGCTGGTCAAATACACCGCGGACAGGATTTGTGCCAAATTGCCGGACAAGGTCGAGCTGGATGACCTGGTCAGCGCCGGCATCTTTGGCCTCAAAGACGCCATTGAGGCATTTGATCCCGGTCGGGGGGTGAAATTTGAAACCTACTGCACCCCGCGTATTCGCGGCAGCATCCTCGACGAACTTCGCAATATGGACTGGGTACCTCGCCTTGTAAGAGCACGCTCTCACCGCCTTGAAAAGGCTCTGCAGACCCTGGAAGCCCAACTGGGCAGACTGCCCAACGAACGGGAATTGGCCCTGGAAATGGAAATGCCGATGGATGAATTCCATCGTTTGCAGCGGGATGCCAGCGCTATCGGCCTGGTCTCACTGAATAATAAATTCAATGAGAGTGAAGGTGAAAAAGACATCCGCGAAATTGACATCATTGAAGACCAGCGAAGCCAGAATCCGGTGATTGAAGCTCAGAAACGGGATTTGAAGAATCTTCTGACCAAAGGGCTGACCCGCGCCGAGAAGCTGATTATTATTCTGTATTACTACGAAGAAATGACGATGAAGGAAATTGGTGCCACGCTGGATTTGTCGGAGTCGCGTGTGTCTCAGATGCATTCGTCGATTATTGCCCGGCTCAAAGCCCAGATGAACAGCCGGAAAAAAGAATTCGCGGTCTCAACTTAATCCGCCCGTATAGTCTCAAGCGACAGCATCCAATGTTGTGCCATCGCTGATAAATCATACATATTAACATGGCAGTCCGGCTCCCCTTCCGGACCGCTGACATCTGCTGCTAATCCATACCCCGCATTGATTACATCGATGCAGGTACTCAGGGGCTTGGAAATTAAAACCGCATCCGCAGCCACATATCCGTCAGTACCCGTATTGGAAATCACAACAGAGCCTGTGCCGGCGGAAAACCGATACCGACCGAGCAGATTCCATTTGCCCCCATTCGATTTCTGATTGACCACCTGGTTTGCCGCTCCTCCGTCATGATTGATCGTTATCGGCACATTTGACGCCCGGTTGTCGTGAGAGGTCCATCGCAGATAGACATCATACGGCCCGGTGGCGGGTACGTTGAGCTGAAATGTAACGGACTTTTGCCCCTTTGCCGTGTTATCATCATGAAGATAATTCTGGCCGTAATACCCCGATACCGAACTGCTGGCCGGCCAGGCCCCCACCCTGACCACGCCGTTATCATTTTCCGAATCAATCACAGTGCCTTCGATTTCCTCGATCGGATCACCCCAGTAGATCCGCTGACCCCGCTGGATGAGGGTCTTCTGGAGCTGCGGGACATCCACGGCTTGAAGCCCGATATTGCCGCGTCCAATCGCCTGAGCAATAGCCGCCGCCGAAGACTGCCCCAGAATCATAAAAACCGGCTCCATCCGCACCGAACCATAGGCGATATGCGACGCAGACACACAGACGGGAACCGCCAGATTGGGGCACTGCCCATTGCGAGGGATTATCGCCCGGTATGACAATCGATAGGGTGTATTGCCGCCAATCTGTACATCGCCTTCATTTTTTACAAAGCCGGATACATTGACAAAACGATAGCAGTTATGCGAATCCATATTGTAGGATGCCAGTCCCACGGAATCTTTGGGCTGGGTTTTGCCCAGAAAATCATGTTCGGTAATCACATAATCCGACACCATCCGGCGGGCTTCACGGATATACAACTGACAAGGCCAGTTGCCGGTTTCGGTAAATTCATCCGCCGCCAGGCCCCAGTTCTGCATTTTGGCCTGAATGGTCGGTACTATCTGCCCGACCGTCGGGTCGTTGGCGATAAACCACCAGTAGCCCTGTATATAGGTCACATGCCGCTGAAAGATGGATTCCCGTTCCTGATAGCTGCCGTTGGGCCAGTTGAAGTTCTGACCAATAAAATCAGTGGAGACGGCGCCGTGGTTATTGGTATCGGTTTTTCCGTTTTTAACCCGGTCGAATTTATTAAAGGTATTGTCAAATTCCGTCCCAAACCCCACGGCAAAATATCGCTCCAGCAGAACATACCAGCTCCGGTCATAGTTGGCAGGCTTCGGGAAAGGCACGCGATTGGCAGCCACATCCGTCATGCAAATCCTGAAGTTATAGGCCTGAATGCGATGATCCCCCTGTCCGGCAACGGGGATAACGGTTTCAATACCCGGAAGCAATCCGCTATTGGGATCACCGGCCACGATATATGGACTCACATCACGAAGAAACTGGTGCTTGTCCCGGACCTGCTGGCCGTTATAGGTTTCACCGTAGGCCGAATTGCTTTCCCGGCCTGTGACATAGGTGACGCCCGCGGCCGCCATCAGGTCACCTTCATAGGTGGCATCGATAAAGTAATCGGCATTGACCGTCAGACCGTTTTCGGCGGCAATCCTCACGATACGCCCATTGGACATCACCACGCCGCTGCTGCGATTCAGGAAGGCCTTGTAATAGACTTCCACCCCGGCTTCCTGCACCATATCCTGAAATACGGCCAGGGCAACCGAAGGCTCGAATGCCCAGTTTTCGGTTGTGCCATATTTGGCTCCTACACGTTGATAGAATTCCCGTGCGATTCCCTGAACCGCTTCCTTGTTGCCAAAGTCCGTCCAGCCCAGCCCCCCCGCCGACAGGCCGCCCAGCCGGATACCCGGGTGGACAATCACGGAACTGATGCCCAGCCGCTTTAATTCGAGCGCCGCGACCACGCCCGATGAGGTGCCGCCATAAATGCAGACTTGAGTGGTAATCGTCTTATTAAGGTTTTGCTCCGGCTGAAAGTAATAACGCAGTGAATTATTTGCCTGTGCCGATGACGGCAAAATGACCGCAGCCAGAATGCCCAGGATAGAATACCCTATCGCTTGTATCAAACCGTTCAAACGCATCCACAATCCTTTCTTTCAAGCATAGTCCCATCCGCAGGCTATTCTGCGAATGCATGATTAATGATAATTGTATCAGCCGGCCCACGCGATACAAATTATTTTTGCACAAAGCAAATCAATAATCCGGATATTTCTACATCTCGGCCGGCTGTTGAGGTTCGATGGCATCACCTCCAAAAATTTTCGAGGCCCCGACTTCAGGCCGGGGCCTCGGAAAAGAGTCGCCTGTGTTCATTTCAGAAAGACTTTTGTATGGCCCTTTTACAGCGAACAGCCTTCGCCTTCGGGGTCATTGCATTGCAGCCATTCTGCAGCCAGAACCGATAAATCATAGATATTGACATAGCAGTCCGGCTTGCCTTCCGGTCCGCCGATATCCGAGGTCATCAGCGGATTCAGATAACGCCCGACAACTTCATTATAGACCAGCAAATCACCACAAACCGGTTCGTTGACAGTAATGACGATTTCATCATAAATATCTCCCTCAAGCCCCGCCAGTCCGTCATTGACCGCCAGCCGCAGGGTATAGACACCCGCCTGGCTGAATGTGGCGGTCGTCTGCACTGCATTAGGATTACCGAAGCTTACAAAGGCAGCCAGTTCGGGATTGGTCACCGTCCAGGTCCCTGCAATGGTATCTTCTGGATTGAGGTCATAAACATCCGCATCCAATGTCACCATATTATTGAACTGCTTTATCAGTTCGGTCGGAATATCCGGATCGATGGTTACTCGTGGAATCGCGTTGACACCCTGCTGAACAAGGCCCGCCAGGGCATTCGGACTCAGGGCATAGCTGTACAAACGCAGATCATCGGCCATGCCGTCAAGCGAATGACTTGCATCGCGACGACCACCGATTGACATTTTAGAGGCTGCACTATAGCGGATTAATTCCTGTGTCTGCACACTGGCATCTTCCAGGCCATCCACATAAAGCACCGCGCGCTGCCCGTCAAATGTCCCGGCCAGGTGATGCCAGTAACCATCCAGAATATTGGTCTTGCCGGTCACCCAGACTTGCCCGGTGTCGCCCTGCAGAACAAATTCTGCCGTATTGGCATTTTCGGTTTTACGCAGAATCCAGTTAAACGGAGCTGTTCTGCCAATTAAAGTACGATAGCCTCTGGTCAATATATCCGCTTTAATCCACCCTGCCGCAGTCATTTCCCACCGCAATCCCGGCACATTGGGATCCTGAGCAGTTACATCATTGACATCGACTATTCCATTGCCGAGGAATTCCAGCGCCCCATTGCCGACCCAGCCGGAAACCCAGCTCGGCACTGAATTCGGATCAGTCAGCGCCGCCAGATATCCGTTGTCCGAGACGGTATTGCCAGATGCCGCATCGAGCATATCCGCAGCCAGTGTCGCCTGAGGCATGTCTTCAAAGCCCCACCGTCCCAGCAGCACATCATCCACTGCCGAATTCTTGACACGGACATTCAGTGTATCTTCACCGGTATAATTGTGGGCATCAGTAACCGACACCTTCAAAACATACTCGCCTCGTCCGCCGATAAAATTCACGCGGGCATTCAGGTCATGTTCCGTCTCCCCCGCTGCCGTCCCAAACGACACTGCCGGACCGCTGACTTTGGTCCACTGCACAATCAGATTGGCCGCCGGGGTATCGGTATTGCTTACCACCGGCTGCATCACCAGCGAATTCTGCGGCAGAACCAGTGTTGTATTGGCACCGGTTTCGACCACCGGAGCAAATGGATTGGATGAGTACACGCCAACGTTATCGACCAGAATCCGGTTGGCCCCGCGGCTTAAGTCAAAATTGATCGCATTGAAAGAAGCGGCTGTGATGCTTTGGTAATAATTCAGATCGGTCTTTTCAAGAATGACTGTATTGGTTTTAAGTTCGACAATTTTCAGCAGATAGGCCCCCTTCCAGGTGCCTTCAATAATCATTCGATATGAATTGATAATCCCGCTGTCAAAATTACTGGCCGTCAGAAGTCCTGTCGAATCAATGGTAACCCAGGCACTTCCATTGTAAATCGCGATGGTCGTCCCCTCATATCTGAGATTAAACACCGATGACGTTGCCGTGGAGGTGTTATTCTGCAAATTAAAATTGATATCACGACCGGTTGGAGCATCCTCAAAGGCGAAATCAAACGTGATATAAAAATAGGCAGAAATCGGCGTAAATCCCTGTCGGAAAAAATACGTTGATGACTGATTGTTGCTCAGTGATGTCAGCCGCACTGACGAAGTTCCGTTTAACAGGTTCGACTGAGCCAGCGTCACAGGACTGCCTTTGGTCCATCCGTCGGGCATACCGGCAGTCCACAGCTCATAGTCTCCATTGGTAATCACTAATGCCGCCTGTGCCTGCGACAACAACGCTAGCAATACCATAACCATACACCATGTACCTTTTTTCATGATCATCGCCTCCACTAAAGGTTTTACCTTGATTGAATTAAACAACATCAATTTATCGTTTCTTATTTCGTTGATTCTACGGATTGAATCCCTAAAACAGGCCCACCCAGGAAACAGCGGTCCGAATTAATGGGATCTTTTTCTGTCGTTACCATATGGTCGGTTGTGATAATGGTCAGAAACCGGTCTTGCGGCTGTATTGATATACGGACCGCTTCGGACGAATCGATGGGCATGGCAATCAGGCTTTTTCGCACCTGGCCATCCACCACGATCCAGAAATCCGCCCGTCCGGCCATGGATTCCGACGCAGCCGGCTGATTCAGAGTTGGATTGGGTGCAATCGCACAGAGTGTTTCAAAAGAGACAATCTCCAAATCCGTTAAATCGTTTCGGATCGCATCCAAATCAAAGGTGATGCCGGCGTTGGCGTGCATCGTAATGGCCGACAATCCCGGATATCCATAAGTTGTGTCGCCAACGGTCAGGCGGCCTCGTTCGGAGTCATAGACATTGCTCAGAACGGATATATCTTTACGAATATTTCCCGAGGTATCAGGGCATTCTTTAAACAATGTTCCCTCAGAACTGACCACAATCGGCCCCTCGCCGCCATCCGGCACAAACACCCCATCCACATACTTCAGACCGTCCACTTTTGAATAGGGGGAAATTGCCTTGCGTATTGCAGCCCCGCGCTGAACGTACTCCATGTATTGCCCGTTCGTGGGATCAATGACCATCCGCGGATTACCGCCTCCTAAGCCCCTGCCCCCGGTGACGATATCAGCCAGGTCAAGCCCGCTGCCCCGCCAGACCAATCCCATCCGGGAATCGATACTTCGCACAAATTCCTTCGGCTGAACCGGTATCGATGCCACCTCCCCGGCACGATTGACCCGCCGGGCCTGATCCACCTGCAAAAGCTGGCTGCTGCCCACGGCTCGTCCCTTGGATCCCGGAATCAGAGATGCTTTGCCTTTGAACAAATGTACATCACTGGTCCCGTCGAAATCCACCTTGACCGCAAATTCCGTCCCCAGGTCGATGACCGTCGCCATTGGGGTTTCAACCTTGAATCCCTGCGAACGAGTCGGCACATGGGCAAACAACCGCCCGGACCGCAGGGTCATATCATCGGCCGTATTCAGCATGAACTCGGCAGGCGCCTCAATCACCACCTCGGCGCCGTAATCAAACTCGACTTTGACAATGCCCTTCTGAAGCCAGAAGGATTTGGAACCGCTGGCCAGCCGGCTTCCATTCGGATAACTTTGTCCACTGGAAAAGACCGCATCGATACTGTCGGTCAGTGTGGCCACTCTTGCCGCGTCCTGCGGATTAAAACGCAGAAACAGGATAATCAGCACCGTCGCGGCAACCGAGGCAAACAGGGTCAGCACCGAAGATCGGCTCATTTTATAAACTGCCTTCTCGCGTTTGACCTGCTGAATGAGTTCTTTACTCGAATCCGCTTTGGCCTCGGCAATACACACTGTCGGTGCGGTAGTTTCTTCCCGGGCCAGCGATTGCAGAAGTGTGGTGTAATCTTCAGACTGCTCATGGCCGGCTTGCTCTGTACTCGACAGGCGACCCGCATCACCATACGGCGACAATTCGCCATACAGACGCATGAAATCCAGGTATTGCCCTCGCGCCTCGGCATCCTCCACCAGCAGACGATTCAGCATCGAGGCCTGCTCGTCGGTTATATCCCCTTCCAGGGCACGCAGCAGCAATTCATTAAACTGAATTTGTCGGTCGTCGAATTTCATTGAGCATCCCAAACCGTCAGTGTCCGATGAATACATCGCTGCAGGTTGGTATGAATGGCCGTCATGGTTTTATAAATCATCGCAACAGACCGGTTCATCTTTTCCGCAATGGTCTGATAAGTCAGATTGTCTTCATACCGCAGGCTCAGAAAATATCTTTCCCGCTCATTGAGTTTTTTGATGCAGCCCTCCAGCGCGGGCAGCCGGAAGTCCGAATCACTCGGCATGCGGCTGGACTCGTTTAAAACAATCTGAAACGCCTCATCACTGAGGAAGACGGCCTTTTCCCGGTGCTGCCTTTCACGATATTTAAGAACCCGAAACCGTGCAATCGTCATCCCCCAGGCTGTGAAATTCGACTCCGCCTCGAAATGATCAAATCGCTTCCACATCTCCATCATTGTCTGCTGAAGCAAATCCTCGGCATCCTGTCGGACCGGCACAAGGCTCAAAATGAACACGAATATCCGCTTTTGATTGACGGAGTAGAGCTTTAAAAACTGCTCATATCGGTCCGGCCGAGATTTATCCTGTTTTTCGATTTCCATTGTCCACTGCTTCTAAAAACCGTTCTTCATGTCATGATTATAAGGGAAAGACCGCGAAATCGAATTTTTTTCACCGTTTT
>CAZKAI010000043.1:17364-34259 GCA_964550565.1 uncultured Pirellulales bacterium | reverse complement strand
AGGGCATGGAAAACTCGTTGCTGATTGCCGTGACCGAAAAACGCACCAAGCAGGAGATTGGTATGCTGGCAGAGGAACTGGAAGCGATACTTTAAAAAAAGAGAAACCACAGATTTCGCAGATTACACAGATGGAAAATTTCTTTCGCCCCTTCGGGGCTTGTGATTTGAGGTGAATCTTTCCGGAGGCTTACGCCACCGGCTATGAAACTTGTTGCCCTTTCAGGGCTAATTTGAGACTAAAAAATGATGTCTTAAGTTTTGTTTTAAGCTTATGGATAAAGAACAAGTTATAAACATGATTAGAGAGGCTTTTAGCCAGGTCAAGTACCCTGGCGATTGGTGTTTGCGGGGGAGCAATGAGGGCGATGAACCCTATTTGCTTGAAAAAGAGTTCAAAGGTAAAAACGACTGGTCTCTCTTAGATGCAAAGTTTCTTGAACAAGCTCCGGGTGGATTTAGGAGTGCATTGAGCTTCTTCTCGCATGAGGCGTTTCATTTTTATTTGCCTGCTTACATGATCTTTGACCTTAATGGGGAATTTGAAGACATAGATGTATGTTGGTACTTGACATACGGTTTGGATGAATCTTCAAAGCATGAACCTATTAATGAAAGAAGATATGGAAACAGAACTTGGTATGATGCCGCAGTTCATAAGTTTTCGATGTTCAATGAAAATGAAACAAAAGCGATAATCGCTTATTTGGAATACAAAAATGAGCTCGGTGAAGAATTGTCAGACAAAGAGGCTATTGAGCAAGCATTAGAGTGCTATTGGTTAAAAAAGATATAAAAGTCCCGGAGGGACGGAGAGTTTCATAGCCGGAGGCGTAAGCCTCCGGACAGGGAAGAACAAAACAAAGCCCCGAAGGGGCGAAAGAAGAGTGAAGCTTAAAATGTCGTATGCCAGTATTTATTATCATATTATTTTTGCGATCAAGGATAGAACCGCGGGTTTATCGGAAGACCAGGTTAAGCGAACCTGTGAATATCTGGCAGGGATTATGCGGAATATGAAAGCAAAGCTATACATTTTGAATGGTGTTTGTGACCATTTTCATATGCTGGTTTCGCTTCATCCAGAATTGTCTGTATCTGAATTTGTTCGGGTGATTAAAACGAATTCGTCGCGATGGTTTCGCGATACGTTCGGTAACCACTTTGGCTGGCAGGACGGGTACTCGGTGTTTTCAGTTTCTTATTCGGGAATTCAGTCTGTGACCGAATATATCAAGAACCAGGGAGAACACCATCGTACTCGAACATTTAAAGAAGAATTGGAATTGTTTTTTAAGAAACACAATATTCCTTATGATGAACGCTATATATAGCGAATTAACTTTCGCCCCTTTGGGGCTTGTGATTTGAGAAGACTCTTTCCGGAGGCTTACGCCTCCGGCTATTAAACTTATTGTCCCTTCGGGGCAATAATAGATTTTGCCTCTTTGAGGCGAAAGAAAGACATAAAATTTGTGTAATCTGTGAAATCTGTGGTTTCAAAAATCTGGATTCCCGCCCCACGCTTTCGCGGGGGCAGGCTCTTCGCGGGAATGACATTGGAGATATATAATGAAACTGGTATTTGAAAAAAGTGTGGCGGGGCGTCAGGGGTTGCGGGTTGCCAAAAGCGATGTGTCTGCGGGTGTGCATATTGAGCCGAAGCTGCTGCGGGACAACCTGCCGCTGCCGGAATTGAGCGAACTGGATGTGGTGCGGCATTTTACCGAATTGTCGCGTCGGAATTTCAGCGTGGATACGGTATTCTATCCGCTGGGCTCGTGCACGATGAAATACAATCCCAAGGTCTGCGAGCGGATCGCGGCCTACCCGGGCTTTGCACATCTGCATCCGCTGCTGCCGCAGTTGCGGATGGGCGGCATGCTGACGCAGGGCGCCTTGCAGGTGCTGTATGATACGGATATGATGCTGCGGGAGATCGCCGGCATGGCCGCCTTCACGATGCAGCCGATGGCCGGAGCGCACGGCGAACTGACGGGCATTATGATGATGGCCGCCTATCACCGCCGCAAGGGCAACAAGAAAAAAGTCGTGCTGATTCCCGACAGTGCCCACGGAACCAACCCCGCCAGCGCTGCGATTGCCGGATATTCAGTCAAGACCATCCCCAGCGACAAAAACGGCCTGATGAGCGTGGAAGCCCTGAAGAAGGAACTCAACAGCGAAGTGGCCGGCATTATGCTGACCTGTCCTGATACGGTCGGGCTGTTTAATCCCCATGTCAAGGAAATCTGTGACCTGATTCATTCGGTCGATGGTCTGGCCTACTACGATGGTGCTAACCTCAACGCGATTGTCGGCCGGGTTCGTCCGGGTGACCTGGGTTTTGATATTATTCATATTAATCTGCACAAGACCTTTGCCACGCCGCATGGCGGCGGCGGTCCCGGCGCCGGCCCGGTGGGCGTCAGCTCGAAACTGGTGGATTTCCTGCCGATTTCCGTGGTGGTCAAGCGGTCGGACGGCACGTTTGCCCTTGAATATGACCGCCCCGACTCCATTGGCTATATCGCCCCGTTCTACGGCAATTTCGGCGTCGTGCTCAAGGCCTACGTCTACATGCTGATGCTGGGTAAAGAGGGGCTTCTGCGGGTCAGCGAAAATGCCGTCCTCAACGCCAACTATGTCAAAGAAAAGCTGAAGGATTATTACGATATTCCCTTTGAGCAGGTCTGCAAGCACGAATGCGTTATCAGTGCCACCCGGCAGGCCGCCAAGGGGGTACATGCCCTCGACATTGCCAAGGCCCTCATCGACCGCGGCATCCATCCGCCGACCATGTATTTCCCGATGATTGTCAAGGAGGCCCTGATGATTGAGCCGACCGAGACCGAAAGCCGGGAGACAATGGATCTCTTCATCGAGGCCATGATTGACATTGCCAAACAGGTCGAGGCCGATCCGGCCAGCATCAAAGCCGCCCCGGTGACAACTCCGATTGGCCGGCTCGATGAAACCGCTGCGGCGCGAAATCTGGATATTGCCAGTCTGGCGTGACAAATTCACGGTTTGTGTGGTGATTCAGGGAAAGATGGACACAGCGAGGCTATCAAGACGGAATTTTCTGAAGCTGACAGCAGCGGGATTCAGTGCTGCTGTGTTAGGCGGATGTTCCAGCGTTACGAGCAGAACGGCTGCAGCAGGACGCAAACCCAACGTGGTTGTCCTCTATGCCGATGACCAGGGGGCGATGGATTTAGGCTGTTATGGCAGCCATGACTTGATAACCCCCAATATTGATGCTCTGGCTAAACGCGGCATTCGTTTCACCCAGATGTATGCACCGTCGGCCATTTGCTCGCCGTCACGGGCGGGATTGCTGACGGGGCGTTATCCGCAGCGGGCCGGGGTTCCGGGTAATGTGTCATCGCAGCCGGGTGCCAAAGGGATGCCGACCGAGCAGGTGACGCTGGCTGAGACATTTCGAGCGGCCGGTTATGCAACGGCTCATATCGGCAAGTGGCACCTTGGATACACGGACAAAACAACACCCAATGCCCAGGGATTCGATTATTCCTTCGGTCACATGGGCGGCTGCATTGATAATTACTCCCATTATTTCTTCTGGGAAGGGCCCAATCGTCATGACCTGTGGCGAAACGGCAAAGAAGTCTTTGAATCCGGGCGATATTTCCCGGATTTGATGCTGGAAGAAGCAACACAGTTTATCACGACTCATCGCGATAAGCCGTTCTTTTTATACTATGCTGTCAATACCCCGCATTATCCCTATCAGCCGGACCACGCATGGCTGAAACGGTATCAGGATGCCGGTGTACCCTATCCCCGTGATTTGTATGGAGCTTTTGTCAGCAGTCAGGATGAACGACTTGGCCGATTGATTGACCTGCTGGATAAGCAGGGATTGCGGGATAATACCATTATTATCTATCAGTCAGACCAGGGGCACAGCACAGAAGAACGCGCCCACTTTGGCGGAGGCAATGCGGGTCCTTATCGCGGCGCCAAATTCAGCCTGTTTGAAGGCGGGATTCGTGTACCATCGATTATCAGTTGGCCGGGTGTATTGCCCGAAAATGTTATGCGAAATCAGATGGTTCATGCCTGCGACTGGATGCCGACACTGGCGGCTCTGAGCGGAGTGCCGCTGCAAGAGGAGGATATTGACGGAAAGAATATCAAGGCTGTCCTCCAATCCAGCGAGGCTGCAAGCCCCCATGAGATACTATACTGGCAGATTGGCAATCAATGGGCAGTCCGGCAGGGGCCATGGAAGCTAATCATCAATCCGCGTATTAACGGGCAGACTCTGCCTGAAATGGATCGCAAGGTTTTTCTGGCCAATCTCGAAAAAGATCCTTCTGAACAAACGAATTACGCTGCGGATTATCCGGATATTACAGAACGGCTCCGAAAGCTCAAGCCGGAATTTGCTGAAAATCTACAATCCGGCGAAGACTAAACCATATCTTTAAATGCTCGTATTTCCTTGCTTTTTGTGAACAGCTTTACTATATTAACCATATTAAAAGAAAGAATATCGTTTTTTTGAAATAGATAGTAGTAGGTGTAATAGGTCTATAAGTGGGGACACAGGGGATGAAAACAGCAATTATAATTTTGGCGGGGATTTTGTCACTCCAGGCAACCGTGTGTGCATATACTCATGGCGATGGAACAACGACCAATCCGTACTGGATTTCCGATTCGACGGATTTGGTAGAGTTGGCCTCTACGCCGGCGGACTGGGACAAGGCCTTTGTTTTGACCAAAGACCTGGATTTAACAGGAGTTGCTCTGTCGCCTATCGGTAACTGGGGGCAGGCCTTTGTGGGTGTGTTTGACGGGGGGGGATTTACGCTGAGTCATCTGACGATGAACCTGCCGAATGCTGAAAATGTGGGTTTGTTTGGTCTTGTCAGGACGCCGGCCCAGATAAAAAGGCTCAAACTGAAAGACGTCTCCCTCACCGGCAAAAGTTATGTTGGCGCCCTGGTCGGATGGAATGAAGACGGGACTATTGCGGATTGCTCCGTCAGCGGTTCGGTCATCGCTGCCAATGTTGCAGGGGGATTGGCGGGGGTGAATGAAGGTACTGTGTCGGATTGTTTTTCCTCCGCACAGGTCACTACATCGCATGTCTCCAGGTCACAGGCCGGAGGGCTGGTTGCGACCAACTATGGAAATATTTCCGGCTGTTACGCCTCCGGTGCGGTAACGGTGGACGGATATACCGCTAATGCCGGCGGACTTGCGGCGATCAATGACCACGGAACAATTGAGCGTTCTTATGCAACGGGCGCTGTGCAGGCCAATTCAACCAGCGATTCGGCTTTTGCCGGCGGGTTGACGGCACTGAATGAATCCGGTACGATCGACAGGTGTTATGCCAATGGGGATGTTATTTCCCGCTGCCTGATTGGCTCGGGGGCTTCGGCGGCGTGGTCTTCTGCGGGCGGGCTGGTCGGATATAATCGCAAGGGAATGATTACGCGCAGTTATGCGACGGGTTTCGCCGAATCCGAAGCGTCGGTGACGGGTAATAATGAAATCAACTGCTGGTCTTCGGCTGGAGGCGTCGCCGCGGATAACACCGGCACGATTGATAATTGTTATGCTCTGGGGAACTCTGATGCTTCTTCCCATGTGATGTCGCCCGTGCCATCTTCTGCCTGGTCTTCCTGCGGCGGTGTGGTTGGCAGAAATCGCGGCGTCGTCGTGGCGACTGAACTGGGGCGGGTGTCGGCCTGTTATGCGACAGGAACTGCGACTGCTTTCTGCAGTGTGCCGTCCGAAGATTCGGTCTGGCAGACCTATATTGGCGGGGTGATTGGTGAAAATGGCGACGGCACCGTCCAGCGTTGTTTCTGGGATGTGGATAGCAGCTCAATCGCACAGGGGACAGGTGATGGCGCGGGCACGATAACCGATGTGTACGGCAAGACCACCCCTGCGATGCAGACGCGGTCAACCTATACAGACTTCGGCTGGGATTTTGTGGGGGAAGCTGCCAACGGAGGGGATGACATCTGGAGACTCTGTGCCAACGGTGTGACGTATCCGTATTTCAATTGGAATCGGGCTATTGCGGCAGATTTTACATGTCCGGATGGTGTGGCTTTTGAAGACTTTGGTTATCTGGCGGTACGCTGGCAGATGACCGATTGCCTGGCGACAGGCGGATGCGGAGGTGCTGACCTGGATGGCAGCGGCCAGGTGAATTTGGCCGATTTGGAACTGTTTGTCGATGTCTGGCTGGCGGGTCTATAATCCTGCTGCGGCACCGGGGCCGATTTTCTATGGGGAATAAGCAGTTCAAAACAGTCCTGTCGCTGATTCAGTTGCTCTGGATCGGGGCGATGTCACAGGTGATGGCGGCCCAAGCAGGCAACGCACCTGCGTCCCAAAGAGATGTTCTTCTCAACTGGAATTCTGCTTCCGAGCAGGTTGTGTTTGCACCGTCGTCAGGTGGTACGTGGTATCCCCGACTGCTTATCCTGTCCAATGGACATTGGCTGTGTGCCTATGATACCAACGAAGGTGCATCCGGCACCTGTGTACGAATTTCCCGAAGCACCGATAGCGGCAAGACATGGGCGCCTCTTTCGCAGGCCTCTTTCGGGACCGGCAATGCCGCCAATGGCGAATTGATTGAATTGCCCGGCGGAGAAATCCTGTGTGCCTACCGCATCGTCGATGGTGAGGTCAAGACGCTTAAGGTCTCCCGAAGCACGGATAGCGGTTCAAGCTGGCAGCCTCTGTCCACCATTATCAGCAATACCGATGGTGTCTGGGAGCCGCAGATTATCCGCAAAGCCGATGGCCAGTTGCTGGTCTTTTATGCTCAGGAAGGCAATGTGGATGGAAATGATCAGGTGATTGAAATGCAGCGTTCCGACGACAACGGCAAAAGCTGGCATTCTCCGCAGGTGATCTCCCGGCATCCAGGATCACGCGATGGTATGCCTGTGGCGACTCTTCTGGACAACGGTGATATCCTTGTCGTACTGGAAGGTCATAACGTCAAACGTGCCGGCCAGTTCTGTACCTGGTCGGTTCGCAGCACCAACGGCGGCAGAACATGGGGGCCGCGTCGCCAGGTCTATGAACCCGCTGACAGCAGCCGAAGGGCGGTTGCTCCTTATATCGTTGCTGTCCCTGATGGCCCGATTTTTGTTTCATTCCAGACTGACGAAGACGAGAAATCCCGCCTCAAACTGGGCATTGTCAGCAGTATTGATAATGGCAAGACCTGGACCGTACAGCCTAAGCCGTTCCAGCAGAACACGGCGGAGCAGTTTTCGTGGAATGCGTTAAGCATGGAAGATCCCAATACCCTGATCGCCGTGACCGCCGCCTCGGGCAGGGGCCAGCGCCAAATCAAGCTCATCAAGGCCGCCGTTTCACAGCCTGTTCCCTAACACGCTAAAACCTATTTTGATGCGGAAGGTACTTTGAAGCATTTCATGGCCGGCAGGGCGTTTCCCTCTTTGTTGAACAGGGCGGTGATGCCTCCGTTCCAGCCGCCGGACTGTTTGGTTGGTACGGATTCAGGATACCACCACAAGACTCCAATGCCTCGGCCGTCAGGAGTCTGGCGGACTGTTTGAATCAATTCTTCCAGAAACACCTTCTGCCCTGCCGGACTTTTTTCCCATGTCATTGCATCCAGCCGCTCGGCACGGGATTCAAAATTGGGAACATCCTGCCAGGGATAGGCCGTCTCCACAACCATAATGTCTTTTTTGAATTTCTTGGCCGTTCTGGCCAGATTGTCTTTAAGCTCGGTCATCGTACCGTGCCACCAGGGGTAGAAACTCTGGCCGATGATGTCATATTCGATTCCGTACTTTTGGCAATTGGAAAAGAACCAGTCGGTCTTGCCCCAGTCGCCGCCGGCGGCAACATGGATAATAATTTTGACTTTGTCCTTTGGCTCAGTTGCCTGCTGTACACCGCGGATTCCCGCCTTAAGCAGGCCGGCAAATCTCGGCCAGGAATTGGGATCGTTGCCGTCCAGCCGACCATCAGGCCAGAGAAATCCCGGGTGTATCTCGTTGCCAACCTGTACCAGCTCCGGCAGGGCATCCTGCTTTTTGAATTCGCCGATAGTCCGGGCTGTATAGCTTTCGACGGTCCTGGCCAGATCTTCATACGGCAGGTCTTTCCACGCGGCAGGCTTGATTTGATGCGCCGGGTCGGCCCAGGTATCGGAATAATGCAAATCCAACATGAATATTGCCCCGGCCGCCTTGATGCGTTTGGCCAGTGCAATCGTATAGGGAATATCCTGAACCACGCCGCCGCGTCCGTTGGGATTGACAAACAGCCGCAGCCGAAAACAACTGCATCCGTTATCCTGCATCAGCTTGATTAAATCTTCCGGTTGGCCATTATCCTTAAACACTACTCCGGCTTGTTCGACTTGGGTCAGCATCGAAATATCTCCACCGCCCATAAATCCAGCCGCCTGGACAGCCGTTACCAGCAAACATATCCACATCAAGACCCGTATCATTTCATATCTCCTTATGTTCTGGTACTAACATGATATTATTTTGACCAGTGATGCCATAAATCAATGAAATACTGATCTGTTTTGTCATGAGCACTGGTGCCGGACCGTTGTGGGCGGACCAGCGTTTTAATCATGCGGTGATGTCCGGTCAGCCGCCAGCTATGATGCGATGGTGGTAAAGTCATTGCAAGAAACAGGCATAAACTGAAAGTGAATTCAATGCTGATAGTTTCTGGAAGTCCTGCTGATAGGAGTACTTTTGGAACAAATAGACCGCTGAGTGCTATAATCAATGGAGCAACAAAAATCTTGTCATATCCCGGAATAATCAAGCGGCCAGTGGATATCCTGCCCAGCAAGCTGATTGGCGGCATATAACCCATGATATAACGCAATAGCCGTATACCACTAATATAGCTAATGGTAAAGAAACTGAGTATAAATACCCAGCTCTTGTCTTCTGCTAGATGAACACCAACATGCAGCCACCAGAAGACCAATCCGCAAATCACCAATTTTGTCTTCCATCCAAAAGAAACCATTTTCTCACAATTTAATTGAGACCATGGCCACTGGATAATTTTTTGGGTAAAGGCTTTCTCTTTCAAATGTGCGACATAGTGATCATTCCAGAAGCTGGTATTCCATGGAAATTGTTTCAGATAGGTCTGTGTGCCATACCAGACAATACCATAGGCGATGCAAAACACCAGGATTGAGATCGCATCATTTTCATGCGGATAGATTGACAATGGCAGTATGGCCAGAAGTACAGCCAGTAATGTCTTTTGTTTTGTCAGGATCATACAGAAGCAATGGCCAGCCAGAAAGGATACAAAAAAGGCAGCTAACGGAATGAGCCAGTGTTCCGGCGGACAAATCCATGCCGCTGCTGTCATCAATCCCAGAATCACAGCATCAGGCCAATATAAATGAATCGGCCCTTTGGGCAACTGGTGACGGCTGCTGTAGGGTGTCAGCGCCAGGAATTGTCTGTATTTTGAATTAGCCACCGGATGAAACAGCAGGCATCGGGTCAGCCCGTAAGCGATAGCGAACAGGACCAGAAACGCGGCATTCATGTTGCGGACCATCTCCCAGTCCTGCAGGAGAAAACAGATCGGGCTCAATAGTGCGGTGAAAAGCAAATCCACTGCCATCGCCCAGAGTATCCAGCGATGAATGACTTGCTGAAAAGATATCACCAGTGTCTTCATCGATGGCTCCTCTGCAGATAACTGTCGATATGCTGTATCACATTGGGATGCAGCATGGCCTCGAGCACTTCGTTGAGCGGTCCCGTGCAGCCGGTTTGTCTGCGGAGGCCTTCGACGGTGTCATACGCCACAATCTGTCCGTCAGAGACCACGGCAATCCGCTCGGCCAGCGGCTCTACCAGTTCCGGCACCGGTACCGCCATGACTACGGTAATATCATCCCGGTCGGCCAGGCTCTTGAGGATTCGGCTTAATGCCAGCAGGGCCGATGAATCCAGCCCACCGGAAAACGGCTCATCCAGAATCAGAATCGGCGCCTCGGTAATCAGGGCCGCACAAATGCCGATTTTCTTCTGCTGCCCGGTCGAATAGGATTGAATCGGTGAATCTCCCTGTCTCGTCAGGTCAAAAACCTCCAGCAACTGATCGGCATGGTTCATCAACCGCTGTTCTTCTACTTCATACAAACGCCCGACCGACAGGATAAATTCCCGCCCGGTCGTATTCAGCGGCAAAAAAGGATCCGTCGGCAGGTAAAACACCTTCTTGCGGATGGCGATTTCGTTGTCAATGCTGCTGCGACGTCGCAGGCCGTCGATCTCGACATGGCCTTTCAGCGGCCACAAAAACCCGGCCATCAATGCCAACAAAGTGCTCTTGCCCATCCCATTGGGCCCCATCACCGCCACCAGTTCGCCGGTCTTGATTTCCAGAGAAACATTTTTCAGTACCGGCCGAATACCGTAATGATGCCACACATCCACGATGCGAATCATATCTTCTCCTTGATTTGGAATCTCAGATGTCTTTTATAGAATAGACTCCCTCGGCCTGACCTGTGTTTCAGCATTTCAGTTGAAATTCGATAAGCACTGATTTACAAGAGACCTATGGCAGTATTCGGGTCCTGCATCAAGGCGAGTGCCGGCATCCTGAACGGTTCAGTAAGGGGTTGGCTGCCCGGGCGAAGTTTGCTGACAGGCTTTAAGCTTCTTCTCAATAGGCCATTCACTGAACGCCAGATACAACGGGACGAAAAAACCGACCACAGGAACCAGCGTCAGTAATCCCATCGCCCAATGATATCCTGCCTTTGCAAATATCTTGCACATGGCGATCAAGACCAGAATATTCATGGCCAGAGCAAAAAGAACGACAAAAATCATAAAACAACCCGCCCAAACCGGAGCAGCCTCTCCTCCATGCATTGGAAATACATCACTGTGCATCTTCATCTCCTTAATTAATGGATTTCTATATCAATTTTATTTTAGCACCAATCTTGGGTAAAGGCTATAAAATACAGCTTTTTTAAAAGGAGACTTATTTAATGCCGGAATTGTTCCAATTTTTTTTAAAAATTCGACGCCTCCCCATATGTACAAACACTCCTCATGCCTCGCGATAGAAATGAATGAAAATTGTGAGGATGCAGGGTTTTCTTACTATCGTAAATCCTTGTGGTTGTGATATTTATGCAGGCTTATTTTTGCCTGGCAGCAGCCATAGCAAAAGCAGCAGCCAGACTACCGGCCACAGGACAGACAGGCCCATTGCCGAATAGCTGCATCCGAGAGCAAATTGCCCCAGTTGTTCCGCGGAGTAGAGCTTGGCAATCAGGACATTAAATCCTATGCCGGCCGCATGATTAAGCAAGAAATTCAAGGCAGTTACTGCGATAATAATACCAATAAGGCTCTTTTTGGGGATTTTGCGGAACATTGACATCTGAACAACAGCGATGTAAAAAGCAATAAAAAGACAAAGTATAACAGTGATTTGAATGACTGCTGAAATAATTCCCGTGTTTAAAGGATTCCATCCGACCAGTTGGCATCCAATCAATGCTCCGCCGCGGGCAAGGAAGTTGGCACAAGAGGAGAAGATCTGCAGGATCAAAATGCCGATAATCATCCAGAAAAATCGATTTTTCCAGATGACTACATTATTGATTTTGGCAAACTCACAGGAAATGTCCTTTGGATTGCCGATCCGTCGTGATGCAATGAGAAAGGCTTCTTCCTGGTTAAGACCAGTCACGATCAGGTTATCCATTTCTTCCAGGAGGTGGATTTGCAGTTCATCAATATCGGAAGCAGTCATGGTCTGATGTTGTAAAAGCTGTTGTTTCCAGTTTTCAATAGCATCTTCTAATCTAAACATAGTTTTGCCTCCCATACTTTGTTTAAGGTTTCATAAACCGTTTGCCACTGGGTTTGATAAGCGGAAATTGCAGTGGAGCCATCCTGTTTAATACGGTAGTATTTTCGTTTACGGCCGGTCTCGGAGGTGCGGACCTCGGATTCGATCAGGCCCTGGCTTTCCAGGCGGTGGAGTATGGGGTAAAGCATGCCATCGGTCCATCGCATGGAGCCGCCGGACAGGGCGGCGACCCGTTTGATAATGGCATAACCATAACTTTCTCCCTCAGCCAGAATCGAAAGGATCAAGGGGGTTGCAGAAGCCGCAATCAGGTCTTTTGAGATATCCATAGTCTATTGCCTCAAGAATACATATAACATCTATACATAGAATAGCTATGTATAGTTCGCAAAGCAATAGAAAAAAAGAAAGAATTTTATAAATGATTGTATGTCTATATTTTACAATATGATATGTTTGATATGACTATGAAATTACCTGAGGAATTTTTTCGCCGGGCTGTTCAAGATTATATTGCTTAACCTTGGCGTAGAGGGTGGCGCGAGTGATGCCCAGCAGGGAGGCGGCGCGGGTTTTCTGCCAGCCGGCTTCTTCCAAAGCCCGACGGACCAGCTCTTTTTCTGCCTTTTCCAGCGAAAAATCACGCAAAGGGCTGGGCTGGCAATCCTGGACCACCATTTCTTCAACATCAAAGTGTTCCGGCTCAAAAACAGATTATGGGTGCCGATCCGCTCGCCGGATTCAAGCAGGATGGCTCTTTCGATGACATTACGCAGTTCCCGAACGTTGCCCGGCCAGGGGTGCTTAAGCAGCATCTCGGCGGCCAGTTTGGTCAGGCCTTTGATTTTGCCTTTCTTTTGCGGGCAGATGGCGGACTGCTGGATAAAATATTGGGCCAGCAGGAGGATGTCTTCGCGTCGGGATTCGGCCCGAAGCGGGGTAATCGTAATCGGGCAGACGGCCAGGCGATAGTATAAATCCTGGCGGAATTTGCCCTGGCGAACTTCCTGAATCAGATTACGATTGCTGGTGGCGACAATGGTCGCACTGCATTCGATATCCTGCACGCCGCCGACTTTGCGGAATGTTTTTTCCTGAATGACCCGCAGCAGTTTGGCCTGCAAATCAAGCGGCATTTCGCTGATTTCATCGAGGAAAATGGTGCCCTCGGAGGCCAGTTCCAGCAAGCCTGTTTTTTCACGATCGGCGCCGGTGAAAGAGCCTTTGACATGACCGAACAATTCGCTTTCAAGCAGGTTGGCGGTCAGGGCGGCACAATTGATGGCTACGAATTTCTGATTATTGCCGTGCCGCAGGACATGAACCGCGCGGGCGGCCAGTTCCTTGCCTGTGCCGGTTTCGCCGATAATCAGTACCGGATTGCAGGCGCTGCCGGCGACCAGTCGAATCATCTTGAGTGTTTTGGTGATGGCCGGACTTCGTCCGACGATGGAAATGGCGGAAGGGCAGTCCTCGGTAAAAAAATCCAGGTCTCGCGGATCGGAAACGCAGGTTTCCTGCGTTCGCAGGAGAATCGCTTCCAGTTGCTGGGGGCCTTCCGAACGATCCATATAATCGGTAATCCCCAGTGACAAGTAATCGGCAGCCCTGGATTCGCAGGACGCATCGCCGATGACGATGACGGGGGAATTAAGACGCTTGTTCTGAAGCATGGACATCATCACCGCGATTTGCGCAATAGACATATCCGAACCGAGGAGGATGACTTCGGGTTCGGAGCGATTAAGCAGGTCGGACAGGTCGTTCAGGTCATCGGCGGCGAAAAGCCGCTGCGAGAACTGTCTGGCCAGATGCTGAATCTCAGGTTGCCGCGATACAACCAGAATCGACTCTATTTCCATATTACGCACTCGTTGGTGTAATCCTGATTCTTATATACTTCATTAACGATTGGTATTGGATTAAGTCGGCAGGAAGGCCTTGACGGCTTTAATTTTTTATCGGACAGTCCAATAAAAACTTAAGTTAAATTTTGATAATTTTGACATTATCAGGCGTTGGGGATTAAAAACATAAAATTATAGGACGTAAAAGCGATTTATCGTCTGGAAAAACTTTCCATCAGGAGGAAAAAATTATCCATGCGTGTTAAGTATTATGCGCGGAGGGCCTTGTGCTGTCGCTGGAGGATAAAATTTTAAGGCTATATTTATAAAGGACTTAAAGGCTTTTCGGAAGTTTATATAAGGTCTGTGGCACAGAACTTGCCAACTTTCTTTGCGGCACAGTGTGCCTTCAGTGTAAACAGATGAGGTAAGGACTAATTATGAGTACGATTGATGCAGCGTCACAGAAAATGGACTTTATGACCCTGCTGGTGACTGAGCTCCAGTATCAAAATCCGCTGGAACCGATGGATAACCAGCAGATGGCGGCTCAGCTTGCACAGTTTTCCCAACTGGAACTGACTGAGGGGATGAACGGCAATCTGGCAACCATTAATGAGACCATGACCAAGATGAATACTACCTTTGAAGGTGCAATGTGGATGGCAGAACTGGATTATGCCAAGTCATTATTGGGGAAAACGGTCAGTTTTGCCACCAGCGGCGGCGATGTATTGGAAGGACAGGTTAAAAAGCTGACTTTTCAGGACGGCACCCCCGTACTGACGGTATCCAGTAATAACCAGTCGTATATCGTCCAGACCAGTCAGATACAAGGTATTCAGGGATAACCAAAGCGTAAATTCAGTAAGATATAAAGGAGTAACACTATGGGTTCAGCAATGACGGCCGGCGTATCGGGGTTGAAGGCGTTTCAAGCCATGCTGGATGTTACCGGCAACAACCTGGCCAATGTCAGCACGACTGGTTTTAAAGGCAGTACCGTGACTTTTTCGGACCTGCTCAGCCAGACGATTCGACAGGCCAGCGGACCTTCCGGTTCACTGGGCGGTGTCAACCCCCAGCAGATGGGCAGCGGTGTGAATGTCTCGGCGATCAAAAAAGATATGAGCCAGGGCAATATTGTCACCACCGGACAGGACCTGGATGTTGCGATTGACGGAGCGGGATATTTTGTTATGAACAACGGGCGTCAGAATGTCTATACCCGGATCGGGTCGTTTGCGGTGGATGCGGATAATACCCTGGTGGACCCGGCGACAGGATATAAAGTTCAGCGGACCGGTTCGTATGGCGAAGCGGAAGGTTTTCAGACCTCGGGGGATTCCAGCATTCATGTTCCCTGGGATAGTTCCATGCCTGCCAATGCGACGACATCCATTACCATGAACGGCAATCTCCGCTCTTCGGCCGACAGCACCGCAGCCACAACGCATAAGCTGATATCCAATGCATCTTTCACTGTGAATTCAGGAGATCAGGTTGCCACGGCCAACTCCTATCTGTCTGATCTGGATCAATGGGGCGGCAGCCCGCTTGGTGTGGGCAGTACAGGGACTCTTTATGTCTCCGGCATCAGGGAAGACGGCACTGCTTTCACCAACCAGGCTGTGACCTGGACGGGGGCTGCGGCCGGCAGCGGGGCCACCATGCAGGATATCCTGGACCAGATTTCTGCTCTCTATAACAACAGCACGGCATCATTGAATGCCGATGGCAAGATTGTGATTACGGGGAATTCGGCTGGCTATAGTCTGGCTCAGGTCACCGGGATGAGCTATAGTCCGGCAGGTGCGGAAAGCCTTGAAATTCCAACTTTTTTTGATTATGCCGCTATCGGTGGCAACGACAGCAAGACTTTCAAAACCACGGTTTATGACAACCAGGGGCAGGAGTATGTGTTGACCGGAACTTTTGTGAAAACCGATGACCCGAATACCTGGGATATGGTGGTTCAGTCCGTTAATGGTGAACGGGAGGGGGCGTGGTCTGGTTATGATATTTATAACTCGTCGGCCCTGAATCGTCGTATTTCAGGCATTGAATTTAATACCAATGGATCGTATAAGGGACTGAACTCAATGACGGAATCCGCAGAGTTTTCCGTCCAGTTTGCCAACAATCCAAGCTTTACCCAGACCATTTCACTGGACCTTGGAACCCCGGGTGAATTTACCGGTCTGACACAGTTCGCCAGCCAGCAATCCAGTGCCGCGGCTCTGACACAGGATGGATATGAGGCAGGAACACTGTCCAGCGTGACCATCGACAACAGCGGCATGATGGTGGGTACGTTTACCAACGGCGTAAAGGTGAATATCGCGGCGCTGCAGATCGGCCTGTTCCAGAATCCCGGGGGTCTTGAGGCGGTCGGCAACGGCTATTATCTTTCGACTGCCAACTCCGGCGAGCCGATTGAAACCATGGCCAACAGCGGCGGTGCAGGAAGCATCACCGGCAAGAGCCTTGAAAAATCCAATGTGGATATTGCAACCGAATTCGTCAATCTGATGCAGGCTCAGAACGGCTACCAGGCCAATTCACGTACCATCCGTGTGGCCAATGAAGTCCTGCAGGAATTGACGAACCTGATTCGGTAGCTGTTTATGGACCATTAAACGGATGCTGATTTACCTTATCCAGATTGCCGAAATTTCGGTGCTCACGCTGTCTCCGCTGCAGCGTTACAGTGCCATGAGGCAATTGGAAACAAAACCGGCCCCGACCATTTTGACCAATAAATGGTTTGTTGTGCTGGGATGGTCCTTGATTGTGTTGCTGCTGATTTTGCTGGCGGCTGTTCGTCGCATGCGTGTTGAAAAAGAACGAACCGCGATGGAAGAACGATTTAATAATCTGGCGGATCGGTGCCGGCTGACCCAGCAGGAACGAGAGATTCTCGAAGCTATCAGTCTGCGAGCCGGCCTGAAAAAGAAAGATATGATTTTTACGGAACCGTCGGTTTACGACGACGGTCTGGCCCGATTGATGCAGGAAAGTTTTGAATCAGGGCATAATCTGGTTCAGCGAAAACGATTGAATGTCATGGCGTATGGAATTAAGACAAAGCTGGGATTTCAGAAATCCATCTCCGAATTCGGGATGACCAACCGAAAAGGGCGCACTCTGAGCAGTCGCCAGATTTCCG
>CAZKAI010000043.1:5826-17264 GCA_964550565.1 uncultured Pirellulales bacterium | reverse complement strand
GAATTCGGGATGACCAACCGAAAAGGGCGCACTCTGAGCAGTCGCCAGATTTCCGTCGGCAGGGCGGTTCTGGTCTCGCAGGGTTCCCAGCCCGGCTGTCCGCGGTTCGAGGCTACAGTCATTCGCAACGATGAATATGAACTGGCGATTCAGCCGAAAACCGCGATTGAGGCAATACCCGGACAGATTGTCGCCGTACAGTACCGAGTCGGCAGTATGACCTGGGAATTTGAATCGATTGTGATTTCATGCGGTCCGCAGGGACTGGAATTGAATCATACGGATCGAATCCGGTTTATTAATCGCCGGCGTTTTCAGAGGGTTCCCATGCAGCGGAAGGCTAAAGTTGCGATATTTGATGTCCTGTATGAATCGTCAAATGCCGCACCGGGCCAGCTTGAATTCTGTGATGCTGAAATTACCGAAATATCCGGACCGGGTCTTCGTATCCGGGCCAACCTGGATGTCCGGCTCCGCGATCGGGTCCTGATTATATTTGAATTGGAAAAGGGCAAATGGATTCAGGATATTGCCGAAGTCCGCGGATTCCGGGATACACCCCTGGGACGATCCATCGGGATTGAAATGATCGGCCTGAACGAAAGGGCAATCAATGAGCTGGTTCGTGTCACCAATATGATTGCCGGCATGTCCGGAGTGATTGGGGATGAAGATGGCGAAGACAGGGATATATTTGATTTTCAGGAGCAGCCGGAGGAACAGATGATATGAGTGAACCCAGCGGCCAAATCAGTTCCGGGATTGATGCCCTGATGGAAAAATACATGGCGGTATCCAATAATATCGCCAATGCATCCACATCGGGATTTAAAAGAACCGTCAGCAGTTTCAGCTCGACACTGGATTCGGTTCTGGCCAATCAGGGCAAAGAATCCCTGTTTGCCAGCGAAATACACAGCCTTCAGACGATTGATTTTTCGCAGGGGCAGATTCTTCGCACCGACCGTCCGCTGGATGTTGCACTGGAAGGCAGGGGATTTCTGGTTCTTGAAACACCCACAGGCCCGCTTTATACCCGCAATGGTTCGCTGGAAATCAACAAACTGGGTCAGCTTGTGGACACCAACGGGAATCTGGTTGCCGGGCAGAACGGTCCGATTGTCATCCCCCAGGATGCTTCCGGAAACAATATTAAAATCAGCCTGGACGGCGGCGTACAGGCCGGCGATGTAACGGTGGGTACGCTGAAGCTGGTGGATTTCAAAAACAGCTCCGAGAATCTCGAACCGATAGGACTCGGGGCGTATCGAGTCAAGACGGATGCCGAACCGGAGGCCGCAACCCGGGTCAAAGTCCGACAGGGATACCAGGAAGCATCCAATGTCAAAGTGATGGATGAAATGATCAATATGATGACCTTGTCGCGAGTATATGAAATGCATATCAATATCCTGAAACGTCAGCGCGAAAATGGCTCAGCTGCGATGAGCGTTGCCAATAGTCAGGGTTAGGAGATTTACAATGCTAAAAGCTTTTTCCACAGCCGCCACAGGGATGGACGCCCAGCAGACGATGATTGATACCATCGCCAACAACCTGGCCAACGTCAATACCAATGGTTTCAAGCGTTCGCATATCAATTTCCAGGATTTGCTGTATTTAAAGATGCGGGAATCAGACCGTGAGATTGCCACTGGTGTGACCGCCCCCAGCGGCCTGGAAGTCGGCAGCGGCGTCCGGGTTGCCTCCACAACTCGAATCTTTACGGTTGGAGATGTTCAAAGTACCGGTAACGATCTGGATGTTGCTATCCAGGGTGAGGGTTTTTTCAAAATCACGCTTCCCAACGGGGAAGAGCGTTATACCCGTGATGGGGCGTTTCAAAAGGATGCCAACGGTCTTCTGGTCACTGCCAGCGGGTATCAGGTCAGTCCTGGAATTACGGTGCCCGAAGATGCCACGATGGTGGATATTGCCGGGGATGGTACAGTCAGTGTTCAAACTCCGGCAGGTAATCAGGTGATTGGGACTCTGGAATTGTATCGATTCGCAAATCCCTCCGGGTTGAGTTCGGAAGGAGGCAATCTCTATCGGGAAACTGAGGCCAGCGGGTCCGCAGTTGCAGGCAAAGCCGGCGAAGAAGGTTATGGCAGCATCCTGTCAAAATATCTGGAAAAGTCAAACGTCCAGATGGTGACTGAGCTGGTGAACCTGATCAATGCCCAGCGCGGCTATGAAATCAATTCTCGCACGATTCGCACCGGCGACAATATCCTGCGGCAGTTATCTGAGCTGGTACGGTAATTGGAGGAGATGAGGATGAATCGAATGCAACTCATGTTTGGAATCAGTGTGCTGGGGCTGGCTGCTTTTTGTGCCGGGCAGGGTGTTGCTGCTCAACCTGCTGGGAAAATCAAAATAACCCTGCCGTCCGAATCGGTCAGCGAACAATCGTCGGTGTCCCTGGGGGGGGTGTGCAAAATCGAAGGTCCGGCCGATTTGCTGGAACAGGTCGGCGCTATCGGACTGGGTACCTTTGTCGCTAAGGGCCAGGTGGTTTTTGTGGATCGCAATACGATTCTCAGCCGACTGGCCAGCATCGGAATCTCTGCCGATAAAGTGGACTTTATCGGGGCTGAAATCACAGCCGTCAAACGGAGAGAAACCGTGGTGGAGCCGGAACGCATGGTCCAGGCAGCGCGTGAATTTCTGGATAAAAAACTGGTCGGAGTCCCGGTGTCATCCATTGCGCTGATACGAACACCGTCACGGGTTGTGCTGGAAGATCCCAATGCGGTGGTCAACCTGTCCTGTCAGATGAGCCGCTACCAGACCGCGGGTTCACAAAAAGTAACCGTCGCTGTCCAGCAGCAGGGGCTGACCGTCTCGCAGGTTGAAGTTGCCTTCGCCGTGCGATACAAAGTACGTCAACTGGTTGCATCGCAGACGATTGAGGCAGGCACACTGATTACCTCGGACAATATTCAGATTCAGGATGTCGAATCCGCTTCGCCTCAGAATAAGAATTGGAAAGAACCCTATGGTCTGATTGTCCGTCGCAAAATTGCCCAGGGCAATGTAATCCATCCGGACTGGCTGGCTCCCCAGCAGGCCCCAGTGCTCATCCGGCGCAATCAGCATGTGCTGGTGCAGATCAACAGCGGGGCATTATTTGTTTCAGCATCAGGACAGGCTCTCGATGAAGGAAAAATCGGCGACCTGATTCGTGTTCGCCGGGGAGAAAAATCCGAGGAACGCATCATTTACTGTACGATTCAGCCCGACGGAACCGTCAGGCCGCAAATTTGAAAGGAAACCCTATGAACTGTCAACGTTATATTCTGTCATGCTGTGCAGTGCTGGTCCTGTCTTCAGTCTGCCAGGCAGGATCAATATGGGCCAAAAAAAGCGCGACCAGCAAGGCTCTCTATGCCGATGACAAGGCGATCCAGGTGGGGGATCTGCTGACCGTCGTCATCAATGAAGATCATAAAGTTGATAATAAAGTCAAAACGGATCTTCAAAAGAGTACCTCCAATTCCCTCCTGATCAATGGAGATGAGAATAAAATTGAAAATGTGATTCCGAATATTCCGGATGTATCTCTGGGCGCATCATCAAAAAAGTCCGTCAACGGCAAGGCGGACTACAAGGACGAACGCAGTATTGAGGACCGCATCACCGTTGTTGTTCAGGATATTCATCCGAACGGCAATCTGGTGGTCATCGGGACGCGTACCCGGGATATCAGCGGCGACAAGCAGACCATTCAGGTCAGCGGTGTGGTTCGTCCAAGCGATATATCATATGATAATACAGTCCGCAGCGAGCAGATCGCGGATTTTTCACTGGTGGCCCTCAGCGACGGACCCACGAAAAATTATAATAATCCCGGATGGCTGGGCAAGTTTTTGGACTTTATCTGGCCGTTTTAGTCGGACGGATGAGAGGATTTTATGAGAACGATTGCACGATTATTGCTGCTGACGGCCTGTGTCATCTCGGCGACCCAGGCGGCACGGATCGGGGATGTCTGCGATATTCAGGGAGTTCGCGGAAACCCGCTGATGGGTACCGGGCTGGTAGTAGGATTAAATGGAACCGGCGACAGTGCTCTTCCCAGCGCCCAGCTGCTGACCAGTCTGCTCAGGCGGGAAGGCGACACGACTTTCACGCCGGCTCTGCTGCGTTCATCGAATATTGCGCTGGTCATGGTGACTGCAGAACTGGGACCCTGGGATCGGGAAGGGGGAATGATTGATATCACGATTTCGTCGCTGGGCGATGCCAAGAGCCTTCAGGGGGGGATGCTGCTGGCGACGGAATTGAAAGGGCTTGATGGAGAAATTTATGCTGTGGCCCGGGTGGCCTCGATTTCCACATCCTCGTGGACGGTGGAAGGTAAAACCGGGACCAAAGCCTCAAAAAATCATCCCACTGTCGGGCGAATTCCGAGCGGGGCCATTGTTGAACGCTCTGAACTGTCCGAATTTGTGCAGGTCATTGGCGGCAAACGCAGTATCGTGCTGAGTCTTCGGCAGGCTAATTTCACAACAGCCGAACGCATCCGAAAGACAATCTCCGACAAACATCCCGGCATGGCAATTGCCGAAGATCCAGGCACAGTCCGTATCTTTGTGCCGGATCAGTTTGGAATTGGACAGGAAATCACGTTTTTGGATGACATCGTTCAAGCGGATGTGGAAGTCGATGTACCTGCGGTTGTTGTCATCAATGAACGCACCGGCACAATCGTCGTCGGCGGCAATGTCACGATCAAGGAAACCGCGGTTGCACAGGGCAGCCTTGTAGTCAAAGTCAAAGAGCAGAAAAATGTATCGCAGCCGACCACGCCGTTTACCGACGGCGCTTCAACGGCAGTCGTCGATGAGACCTCGCTGGCGATTGAAGAAAAGGATGGTGCCCTGATTGCTCTGCCCAAGACGGTCACGGTCGAAGAGTTGGCCCGGGCCCTGAATTCCATTGGTGCCTCGCCGCGTGACCTGATTGCCATTTTTGACGCTTTAAAACGAGCCGGGGCCTTGCAGGCCAGGCTGGAAATGATGTAAAGGGGATGTCGATGACGGATTTATTTGCACTCTCAAATTCCGGCCAGTTGCCTGAAGCTGCCGGCCTGCAGGATGTCTGCCGGCCGGCATCGCCGGACCCCGCTGCGGAAAAACTGCAGGAGGTTGCCAAAAAGTTTGAAGGGGTGCTTCTGCATCAGATGTTCAAGCAGGCTCAGCAGAATATTGAACAAATGGATACGGACGAAGACGAAGAATCAGAAGACGCAGGTGGTGAGCAGATTCAGAGCCTGTACTGGTCCCAGATGAGTGATCTGGTCAGTGAGCAGGGCGGGATGGGATTATGGAAATCGATCTATCGGCAGATCGGACAGCAGATGAATCTGCCGGCTGATGCTGCCGCGGGTTTGAATGAGGGTGTATGACTGAGACCCAGCGATACAATCTGAGTCAAATTGCCGAGGAACTGATGACATTTCTGGAGGAACGTACCGAATCCGTTCGCCGGATGCTGGAACAATTGAATCAGCTTCGCGCCGCGGTCATTCGCCGGGATGAGCAGGCCTTGCGTCAGATGCAGGATGTGCTGCCGCTTGCGGCCGACCAGCGCGAGCAGGCCGACAACCGTCAGCAGCAGATTTGCCAGGCGTTTTCCCGTATTCTGCAATGCCGTCCCGAGGAGGTGAATCTGACGCGTGTCGGACAGCATCTCATGCCGGAACAGAAGGCGGCTCTGCTCGGCAAACAGCGGCTTCTGAAGGAATTGATGAATCGCCTGTCCCTGGAGCATTGTGCCACCGAACAGCTATTGAGGGAATGCGAACGCCTGAATCGGACGATTCTGGAGGGCATTATCGGCAAACGGAATCAGACCCTGACCTATACACCTCATGGGCAGAGCCGGCGTGAAGTCCATCGGCCGATTATCAGTATGCGAATGTAGGGAACTCTATGGCTGGATATGAAATAGGAATCAGCGGGATACGGACAGCTCAGCGGGCGCTGGATATTATCGGTAACAATATTGCCAATGCCGCCACGGAAGGCTATCATCGTCAGGATATTGATCTGCGTCCGGCCGATGCCTCATATACCGGCGGATTTCTCCTCGGGCAGGGTGTTGATTTTGCCGGAATTGTCCGTAGAATCAACACGCTGATTGAAGACCAGATTCTCACGCAGGATGCAGCCATGTCCTCACTGAACCGCCAGATGGAATCGCTGCGGAGTATTGAAAGTGGCATGGCCGAATTGTCCACACCGGGTATCAGTACGGCCATGGACAATTTTTATAATGCCTTTTATGATTTGTCTTTGCGGCCCACTGATATCACCCTGCAAAGCTCCGTGGTTTCGGCAGCACAGACCCTGACCAATCAATTTCGTAATGTCGCATCCGTGGTAAATAATCTTCAGGACAGTACTTATACGGAAGCTCAGTCCACGGTTTTGGAAATCAATGAACTGTCTGCCCAGATTGCCAATATGAATAAGATTATTTACACCCAGCAGGTTCGCGGTTTTGATGCCAGTAATATGCTGGATCAGCGCGACAAGCTCGTGATAGATCTAAACCGGCTGGCGGGGGTGGAAGTCATCAAAAAAGAGTATGGGCAGGTGGATATCGTCCTGTCGGATATTCCCCTGGTGGTTGGTTCGAATACCACTCCGATTGAAGTTAATCTCCAGCAGGAAGGTGACCATTACGACATGGTGATTTCCATCAGCGGTACCGAACAGGTTCAGGATACGGTGACCGGCGGCAGTCTCGGCGGATTATTCACCCTGCATAATTCTCTGTTAAGTGACATTCTGGATCAGTTAAACACCCTGGCCCAAACCATCGTTTCAGAAACCAATAAGATTCACGCTCAGGGTGTGGGGTCCGAAGGTTCTTTCACCAGTCTGACCGGCTGGACCATGGGGCAGTCCAGCGTATCGGAATTTACTCCTCCGGTCAGCGCCGGGACCATCTATATTCGGGTTACCGCTCCGGACGGCAGTGTAACGCGTCATGCCATTGCCGTTGCAGCCGGCAGTACGCTGCAGTCGGTGGCCGATGATCTCGCCCTGATTCCCGGCCTGGAAGACAATACCGGGGTCAACAGCGGCAGGCTTCAAATTGTTGCCAATGAAGGGTATCAGTTTGATTTTCTGCCGGGCGTCACCGCAGAACCGTCAAGCTATAGTCCCAATCCGCTGGCCGGAGCGGGCGCAGCGGCCAACCAGGCGCCCCCGTCAATTCAGATATCCGGCCTTTATACCGGCACGGTAAATCAGACCTATACCTGTACCATCAACACCAGCCCGCCGGGCCAGACTTATGCCATCGGTACCGGCGTGATGGACCTGGTCATTCAGGACGGTTCCGGAGCCACGATTGCCTCGCTGAATATCGGGCAGGGGTATCAGGGCGGGACCGAAATTCTGCTCGAAAACGGCATCAAAGTCAGTTTGAGTGCAAATGGCGTCAGTCCAGGCTATCTGAATGACGGAGATGAATTTACGATTAATGCACTGGCTAATTCCGACACTTCCGGTTTTCTTGCTGCAGTGGGAATGAATAGCTTTTTTGCCGGCAATGATGCTTCGACGATCACTCTGGCCGACGATATTGTTCGTTCTGCCAGTCGAATTGCCGTCTCCCGCAGTGTGGAACAAAGTGATAATGCCAACGCTGTGGCCATTGCCCAGTTGGGTGATACCGCATCGTCCGCTCTGGGAGGGTTTTCCACCAAGGAGTATTATCGCAATATGACGGTAAGTGTCGGCAACTCAATTTCCTTCACC
Organism: uncultured Pirellulales bacterium; assembly: GCA_964550565.1. GTDB lineage: Bacteria > Planctomycetota > Phycisphaerae > Sedimentisphaerales > Anaerohalosphaeraceae > Anaeroglomus. The sequence goes on along the minus strand of CAZKAI010000043.1, from coordinate 9,486 downwards.
CAGATGCAGTATGATAATGCTCAGGGAATCAAAAAGAGCCTCGAATCACAGCGCGATGAAGTCAGTGGGGTGGACGTTAACGATCAGGCGATGCAGATGATGGTTTATGAACGCCTGTTTCAGGCGATGTCCAAATATTTGAACACCATCTCGGATTCGCTCAAGACTCTGATTACCATTATATCATAGTACCGTACAGGAACAGATATGAGTTATTCACTGGATGCAATTTATAAAAGCTCAAGCTGGGCAATCAATTACCATTCATCGAAGCTGGCTCAGCTTCAGGAAAGAGCCGGTACGGGGCAGGATGTCAATCGGGTTTCGGACAACCCCAACCTGACCAACCAAATCCTCGGACTCTTAAGTGACAACCGCACGAAAACCCAGTACATCAAAAGTCTGGATGAGGTGACCAGTGTGCTGGAGTTGAGTTCCTCGGTGCTGCAAAGTATGAGCAGCGAACTGGCCAGCGCAAGAGAATCGCTGACTTCGATCATGTCCGGTACAACTGGCGACCAGCTCCGGCAGACCCTCGCTGCGGATCTGAACAATGCCCTCGAACAGTTGGTTTCATTAGCCAATACCCAGCGGCTGGGGCAAAGCCTTTTTGCCGGCGCCAAAGATTCGGCGGTACCCTATACGGTGGAGCGCGACGCCTCTGGCCAGGTCACCCGTGTCATCTACCAGGGAAGCAATGAGGAAAAAAAAGTCACGGTGGCCAACGGGGTTGAAATGTCGGCGGTCCTGGTCGGCTCAACATTGTTTTCCCCCGATGACCGGGATACCCCTGTTTTCTACGGACAAACGGGTATCCAGATCGGCACCGGCACCAACACCGCCCGGGGAGATCTCTATCTCCAGGTGCAGGGCAGCGCCGGCAACTGGCAGCTATCCATTGACGGCGGGCAAAGCTGGGTCAACGCCGTCGGGACCGAAACAAACCTGCCGGTCGTCAACTCGCAAACCGGTGAAGTGCTGTATTTGGATACCACGGCCTTATCGCAGGCCGGCACAGAGCCTGTCCGTATGTCGGGCACCTATGACATTTTCAATAGTCTGGTCAGCGCCCGCGACCTGCTCAAAAATGTGGAGGGTATCCCGGAAGCTCAGTTGAAGGAAATGCTTAATGATGTGATTAATGAAATGCAGGTTGTCGAGCAGAAACTGGCACGTTCTTTCCCGATTGTCGGCGGTCGTGTACAAACCCTGACCGCACTGAGAGACAGCATTGAAGAAATGAAGCTCAATACCCAGGAAGACGTAAGTCGCATGCAGGACGCCGATATTTCACAGGTTGCCATCGACCTGGCTCGTTATGAGGTGCTGTACCAGATGTCGCTGAAGGTGGCATCCAAAATGTTTTCCATGTCATTTCTGGATTTTATGGAATAGCCAGGATAATCGATGAATTCGCCGTCGTTGCACAATTCGGACTCTCCCCTTATTCGCCAGGCCGGCCGGCTTATTGCTGAAGGCCGCACAGACGAAACGCTCCGGATGATACAGCATTCTATCCAGACGCGTCCCGCTTCCGGAACCGTCTGGCGGGATGCTGGAGTGCTGCTGTCGGCCATGAATCGATACGAGGAAGCCTTGCAGCATTTCCAGAGGGCACGACAGTTTCCGGATTGTCCCCGGCAGATCCCGCTGGATATGGCCCGCACCTGGCTGGTTTCCGGTCATCCCGAATGTGCGGTACAGATGCTGGAACCGCTGGCCTCCGAAGGCCTCCTGGAAGAAACCCTGGTCGAGCAGATTGTCTGCGGATTTGCTCAGCAGCAGGACTGGGCCTCGTCGATGGAGACCCTGACCCGGGCCTCAAGGCGATTGCCCGACAGCGAGGTCCTGGCCCAATTGCAGGACCAGGTTCGCCGGCGCCGGGCTAAAATCGCGTTTTTCTGCGGCGCCGATGGTGACACCTTTCTCCGAGATATTCTGGAGTATGCCCGAAAACGCTACCAGGTGCGTGTCTTTGACGGCACCGATACAAAGCAGATGTTCGAATTGATGCAGTGGAGCGATATATCGTGGTTTGAATGGTGTACCAATCTGGCTCAACTGGGCTCTGCGATGCCCAAAGTATGCCGAAATATCATCCGTCTGCACCGCTATGAAGCCTATATGCCGATGCCTCAGCAGATCCGGTGGGAGAACGTGGATTTGTTAATCACGGTGGGTAATAGTTTTGTCATTAAAGCCCTGCAAAAATGGGTGCCCGACATTCGGCAGCGTGTGGCAATCGCTACCATCCCTAACGGTGTTAATCTGGATAAAGTTGCCTTTGCATCACACCGCCCTGGGAAAAATATCGCATTTGTTGCATCCCTGCGGATGGTTAAAAATCCGATGCTCCTGCTGCAGTGCATGGCGCGTCTGCATCACATGGATCCCGCTTACAGGCTGTTTATCGCCGGTGATAAATCGGATCTGCTGATGGAACATTATGTCGATTATCAGCTCGACCAGCTTGGCTTGCGAGACCACATTATCTTTGACGGCTGGCAGAGTGATGTCCGTTCCTGGCTGGCCGACAAGCACTATCTGGCGGTAACCAGCTTCATCGAAAGCCAGGGAATGGGCTGTCTGGAAGCGATGGCTTGCGGGATTCGCCCTGTCATTCACAATTTCCCCGGTTCCCGCGAAATCTATGGTGAACGCTATCTGTTTAATACCCCGGAAGAATTCTGCCGGCACATCATGTCCGATGACTATGATTCGCTGGAATATCGGGAGTTTGTGGAGCGGCGATATCCGCTCACACGACAACTGGCCCAAATCAACGAAGTTTTTGCCTCCTTTGAATCCAATCCATTCCGTTCTTCCCAATCGACCGTCATTTCTGAAAATTGAGACGGATTGTGTCGGTGTTTTGCTTCGAAAACCGTCTCCGATTTCCCTGACATAAGAGCATGTATCCGCAGCCAGTCTTCCAGAAAAAATGTCCTGTTTGATATTTATACAAACTGCACTTGATGGGCATAAAAAGCCTGTTAAATGCCTTAAAAACACGGTTATTTGCTTTCGGCACGTTATTTGCACTGTATTTTTGCGACATAGTCTGTCTTTGGTAAACTGGACTGAAAATGGAGATAAATTATGAGTCAAACTAAATCGCCGATGTATCAGCAAGCGTTGTCGTTGGCTGAAGCGGGACAGCATGAACAGGCATTACGACTGATTCGGTCGTATCTGCAAACCAATCCCAATGACCCGGAAGCACTGAACGACGCTGGAACGATTCTATTCTGTATGAATCGCGGCCAGGAGGCGATTGAAGTGCTGGAAAAGGCTCGTGCTTGTGCCGAAGGAGACATTCTGAGTCAGGTTCTGTGGAATCTGTGCGAGACTTATCTTCAGGAAGGGCATCCGGCCGAGGCAGCGGCTCTTTTCGATACCATGGAGCAGCATGGCGTCCTGAATGTGGATGTGCTGAATCGGGCGGCGAATGTCTTTTTGAGCCGTGAAGCATTGGGCGGAGCGATGGAATGCCTGCTGCGTTCACTGCGTCAGGCTCCCGAACAGGAAATCCTGCACCCGATGTTTGAAATTATTCGGTCCAAGCGTCCAGTAGTCGCTGTGACGGCGGATGCCGACAGCCCGGCTGTCCGTCAGGTTTATGAGCATCTGAATCTTCGTTTCCGAACCCAGTTGACTGTC
>CAZKAI010000043.1:0-5726 GCA_964550565.1 uncultured Pirellulales bacterium | reverse complement strand
TTCAAATGACCGACGAGCCGCTGGATATTCAGGATTGGACCTTCACCCAGCGCAGCCGGGGTAAACGTATTGCTGCGGCAGGGCCATTTAACGCCTGCAACAACCCGATGTTCCTGATTCAGTGTATGCAGAAACTAAATTATCTCGACCGGGATTATCGTCTCTACCTGGCCGGTGAATTTCAGGATAAAGCGATTGAACGTTATTGCCGCAATGCCGTTTCGCGGATGAATCTGGAAGGCGTGGTCTTCTTTGATGGCCCCGTGTCCAACCTGCAAAGTTGGCTGCGTGACAAGCAGTATTTTGCCCATGGCTCCATCAGTCCGGCGGGGATGCACTATGCGTGGGCAGCTATGGCCTCGGGCGTCAAACCGGTGGTGCATGGCTTTGCCGGCGCCGAGGAATGGATGGACTCGCGGTATGTATTTATGATTGCCGAGGAATTCTGTGCGGTGATTCAAAGCGGCGATTATCAGCCCGGCCAATACCGTCAATGGATTGAAGCCCGTCATTCGCAGGGTAATTTCTATAAGACCCTGAATACAACATTATCCAAACTGGAACGTCAGTTACAACTGTCTAAAGCAGCCAGCCATCCGGCGGAACCAAGTCATACACCCGTTACGGCCGCTCCCACGATGCCTGCTGCACCGGTGACTCCGCGGCCTTATACACAAACCCCTGCGATGCCGATGCAGCCGCCGATGATGCCGACTCAGCCGCAGCAGACCTGGACTCCGCCGGCGGCCCCTGTAATACCCGCTGTGCCGCAGTCGCTTGTGCCCGAAATGCCCGAAACGCCGCAGGCGGAACGTCGCAGCATCAGTGAAATCGCCGAAAATGCCCTCAAAGCCTCGCAGCGGCTGCGGGATATGCTTAACGAGGCGCATCAGCAATCCAACACTTCGCAGGAGAATTTCTCTGTCCCTTTTGTCCGATAGACTCGACAACGGAGTCCGCTGACCCAACCCCAGCGGATGGCCGGCCGTCTGCCCGTGAAGAAATCAACGGTCCGGTGCTTGTCGTGGTTGAGGGCGATATTACTGAAGCCGTGTGTGCAGAGCCGGTCCTGCGGGCTATTGCGCAAAAATACGGCCCGCTGTGCCGTTTGACCGTCTGCCATGAACATGCGGATTTATATACCGGTCATCCGGCCATTGCCTCTGTCGCGTATGATGAACTTGAAATCACAGCAGGGCAATACCATAAAATTATCCGCCTCGAAAGTCCCTCCGGCCCAATGAGCATCCGCAAGCGGGTATCAGCGTTAGCCCAGCAAATTGGTGTCAATGTGCCTGACGACCAGCCGCGGATTAACCTGACGGGCTTCGATACACTTCGTACGCAGCGTTTCGGAATTGGCTCCATTCAGCGACCGCGTCTGGCGCTGGGCTTAGAGCCAATGCTGACCGAGGAACGCCTTGGACAATGGAATCGGATTTGTCAGGCCATCGACCAGCAGCTTCATGGAGGATTTGTCCTGCTGGCCGAACGCCGGACTGAATGCAGTACAGGCAAGAATCTGACTGGAAAACTGATGGCCCGTGAAGCGGCTTCTGTGTTGAGCCAGTGTGATATGCTGATAACGACCGAAAAAGGCTATGCTGCCATGGCCGTGGCGGCGCATATCCCCGTGATTCTCATTGATGAGTGCAATCTGAATGACTCCGACAGCGAATTCGCAGGTATCGTCCTCGCAGCCGAATTGTCACCCGAGGTCATCCTGTCTGTAATTATGTCGATGGATTTTAAATTGAAATGACCACCGATAAAAAGACATTCCAGCGTCCGAGAGTTCCCGGCCGCGGCCCCCTGGTGACGGTGTTGATCAGCACCTACAACCGGCCTGCGTATCTGGCCGAGGCGCTGGACAGTATCTTTCGGCAGACCTGTCCCAATTTTGAAATCATTCTGACCCGCGATGGCGGATTGCCCGTTCGCGATGTGGTCAGCAAATTTAATGATTCTCGTCTGACATTCATCGACCGCGACCAGAACCGCGGCCTGCCGTATTCGTTCAACGAAGCACTGTCCCGGGCCAAAGGAGACTATGTCTGTTATCTCGGTGACGACGATAAATTCTTTCCGCATCATATAGAAACCCTGCTGCGTGCCATTTCGCAGAATCCCGATTATGGTGTGGTCTATGGCGATTTATACAAGGCCCATTGCCGTGTCCTGCCGGACGGTCGCAGGCGGGTACTGGCCAAAAATGTGGAAATCAGCCGCGATTTTGACCGCATGCTGATGTTCCAGTTCAACCATGCTTTGCATGTCAGTCTCATGCATCGGCGCGACCTGCTGGACAAGGCCGGACGGTATAATGAATCGCTCAATGTCCTCATCGATTGGGATTTAACCCGCCGCTTGTGCTTTTTTACGGATTTTCTCCACGTGCCGATTGTCACAGGGGAGTATTATGCCCCCGTTGGCGACTGTGACCGGATTTCCGTCCAGCGGCGGAAAAATGTCAACGATTATATCCGCAACCTGCTGACCATCCGCACCACCCGGCCGCCAAAACCCTGGCCCTGTGTGGAAGATTCCGCCATCGTCGTGCTGGCCTCCCGTCTGGATGGGACGCTGGAACAGATGCTTCGCGATATCTGGTCGCACAGCTTCTATCCTTATAGGCTCTTTGTCCCCCTCACGGCCCAGGAGCGACAGCGATTCCAGTCCAGCGTTCCCAATCTTGTGACGGTGGAAGTCCGACCGGAGGATTCGCTGCCGGTGCGGCTCAATAAAATGCTCCAGCAGGTGGATGCGGAATGGACCGTCTTTCTGCCCGTCGGCATTCCAATCCCGCCGGACGAAGCCATGTTTGTCGAACGCTCACTGTATCCGCTGCTGTGCGGGCGTCAGACCCATCTGGCCTGCCAGATCGTCGAATCTGACGACACGCATTTCGGCGCGGCAATCTATACCGATACTTTACGCAAAGCCATCGCACGCCATCCGGCCCTCGACCCACAGCAGGCCCTCATGGCCGCGGGAATTCCGATTCGCAAGCCCGAATTCAAGGAATACCCCTTCCAGTTTGATAATTTGCTCAGCGGGGCGGATATGTGCCAACTGGACGGCCAGTGGACCCGTGCCGCCCGCGTCTATGATTATATGGCCGAGCATCACGGCAACGCCGTCTGGATGCGAACCCGTCAGGCAAACGCGCTGCTTCAGGCCGGCCACTATGCCCATGCCGCCCGCACCATTGCCGAAGTCAATCGGATTCGGCCCACCGTCGCGTCCCTGATGATTCAGGCCCGCGCCGAAAAGAAAAATAACCGTCCACTGATCGCTGCCGGCCTGTATCGTCAGGCCGCAGGCATTCTGGATGGACAATCGACAGGATACCTGCCCGCCGCGGCCGACATCCTGATACCTAAAACTCAATCAAATACCGCTTCTGTGCAACCTGTGGAGACTTGTGTATGGACTTGACCCGTCAGACCGCCGTTCCCGACCACGGCTGGACGCAGCATTACGACATAGTACAAGAGATGGGCGACTGTTACGCCACGGTCGGCGATTACGTCCAGGCTCAGGATTGCTACGAGCGCGCCGCGATGCTGGCCCCCGACGAGGCCGGTCCGTACCTCGGCACAGGGGTTATCGCCCTGCAGCAGGGCAAGCTGGCCGATGCTGAAATCGCCTTTCGCGTCGCACTCCGTCTGGATGCCCGATGCAGCAAAGCTCTGGCCGGACTGGCCATGATCGCCCAGCAGCAGAAGAATTGGCAGAATGCCTTCGATCTATATCTGAAAAGTCTCGAACTGGACGGCGACAACCTGACGGCGCTGCTGGGGCTGTTTCAGGTCTCCTGTCAGATGGGCTCGTTTGCCCGCGTGATTGAATACTTGCATACCTATCTGAATCTCCACCCGGCCGACACCGCGGTGATGTTCTGCCTGGCGACGTTATATCTGAAGGAAAGACAGCCCGACAGGGCTCGACGGATTTTAAAAGACATATTGGCTCTGGAACCTAACAATACCGATGCCAAAAACCTGCTGGAAGAGGCGGAAAACCGCATCCCGATTCCGGCCTGATGAAAGGATAAAATAAGCATGGACGTAAAAACAGAATCCTCGACCGATTATGCAGCGATGGCGGATTTTCTTGAAAATCTCCTGATGCGGCAGGCCGACAGGCTACGCAGTTATGACCTCGACGGCGCCAGTGCCATTGCCGAGCAGTCCGCCCCGATTGCCGAAGAACTGACCCGGCACAAGGTCCTCAACCGCCCTGAATTCGCCGAACGCAAACGCCGCCTCGAGCAGATGTACAAGGATATCTGCCTGATTATCTCCGACCAGCGGCAGGAAGTCTCTGACAAGCTCACCCAGATTCGCCAGGGCCTGCATGCCCTCGGCGGCTATAAAGGCAAATAAGCACAGCGGTAATACAGCATTCAGGACTCGTATTGGGTATGAAAGATCATCTGATTGTACAAAATGATACGCTTGTCGAGAGCATCGAATGCGATGGGCAGTTGATTGCCACCATCATTCGTGCTGAAAAGATGCCCGATGAGACGGAGTTTGTCACCGGCGACGATGTCAAGCAGCAGGTGGGATTTGTCGTCTATCCGGAAGGGGGGATCATTCCCCGCCATATCCATGTCCCGATGGAGCGGCACCTGCTTGGCACCTCCGAAGTCCTGGTGGTTCGCAAAGGCATACTGGAAGCGGATTTCTACACCGACGGCAAAGAGTTCATCTGCACCCGTCTGCTGCGGCAGGGCGATGTTCTGCTGCTGGTCAGCGGTGGTCACGGTTTCCGCTGCCTCAAAGACACCGTCCTGCTGGAAGTCAAACAGGGCCCGTACCTGGGCCCCCAGGAAAAACAGCGGTTTTAGAAAGTTCAATCATGGAGCAGCGAAACGGAATGGAAATGTTGGACTATACAGGAAAAAATCTGGTCTTTGTCGTAGGGTGTCCCCGCAGCGGCACAACATGGCTCCAGAGACTTTTGATGAGCCATCCTAAAATTCATTCCGGCCAGGAATCCAATGTGTTCGATATGTTCGTTGGGCATCAGCTCAGGATGTGGAAGCTGCTGATGAGCAAAAAGGAAGGACGTCCTGTAGGGCTGCCTGCCTATTTTAAGGAATCCGACTATAAACGAATTCTGAAATCCTACTTGATGGATTTGCTGGCCCCGATGATCGGCAGTCTGCCCGAAACCGACTATTTTCTGGAAAAGACCCCCGGCCATGCCTTGTTTCTTAATGAAATCAAAGAACTGCTGCCGGATGCCAGATTTATTTATATTCTGCGGGATGTGCGGGATGTGGTGGCGTCTCTGGTGGCTGCCTCACGTGGCTGGGGCAAATCCTGGGCGCCGTCCAGTGTGGAAGCCTCCGCCAAAACATGGGTGCGTTATCTTGAGACGGTCAACCAATTTAAAAGCCAGGTCTCTTCTGACCATTTTTATGAAGTACGCTATGAACAGTTAAACTCATCATTGGCTGAAAAGGTATTAGCAGAGATTTTTCAGTTTTTAAATTTGGACTGCAGCCCTGACCAAATCAAGGTCGCAATTGAAAATAATCGGATCGAAAAATCGGCAAAATCCGGCGGTACTCCCATTCCTGTATTCGGTGAGTTTGAAAATAAATTTGGACCGGTTTCCAAAGAACCCGAAGGCTTCTTCCGCAAAGGCAAAAATGGCGCCTGGAAAGAAGATCTGACCGAATCGGATTTGAAAATCATCTATCAGGTCGCAGG
>CAZKAI010000042.1:31673-34963 GCA_964550565.1 uncultured Pirellulales bacterium | reverse complement strand
GATACATTCATGTCACTTCCGGGTGATTCTGTGTCTGTGCAACATAAATATTGCTAATACAGCCGTGACTATCTACTTGTGTGACTAGTTTAAATCCATTTTTTTGATACAGTCGATTGGCCATCTGATTCGCTTCGGCCACAAGAACTTTGACTTGGGGGATCCCACGACGGCGACATTCTTCAAAACCATAATTGATTAATTGCCCTGCCAGTCCTTTGCCGCGACAGGCGGCCGATACTGCTATTGATAAAAGCTCGGCATCCGGAAGATTCAGCTTTTGGGTTTTTCCGGGGTAAAAGATATTCTGAATAATCTTTTTTATCGTTTTAACCGAAAAGAGCCTGGGCAGAAGTATTCCTATGAATTTTATACCATGCCCCCACAAGACGGTTCTATATAATCGCCTGAGGTTTGTGGTAAAAGCTACAAATCCCACCACATCGCCGTTTTCACAGGCAACAAATCCAAATCCTTCGGAGCTTTGACTGATGGACGCATACAATTCCGTCAAAAACGAACTGCCAAGCGAACTGAGAAAGCCGGTTGGAATGCCTTCCTGATGCAGTCGAGCAACAGCCTGTGCATATTCGGATTTTAAGGGGATTATTTCCATGTAATCCTTATTGTACTAATCAATAACCAATTGCAGTGAGTCAAGAAGCACGTCAGGATTGAAAGCCGATGATAAAAACGACGTTGGTGGTGGCGGAGCCGCCGAGGTTGAGGGTGGCAACGCGTCTGGCGTTGGGGACCTGGTAGTCCCAGGCCGAGCCGGTGGTCTGCTTATAGGCATCCAGAAGCTGACGGACGCCGGTGGCGCCGACGGGATGGCCGCAGCCGATGAGACCGCCGGAGGGGTTGATGGGCAGCCTGCCGCCGAGGGCGATGACGCCCTGCTCTACCGCCTGCCAGGATTTTCCGGGTTCGGTCAGGCCGAAATGGTCGATGGCCATGTATTCGGAGGTCGTAAAGCAGTCGTGGGTTTCAATGGCGGATAGCTGCCAGCAGGAATCGAGGCCCGCCCGCTGCATGGCGTCAGTGATGGCTTTGCGGGTCCAGGGCAGGACATAGGGGTCGTTTTTGGAATCCTCGACCTTGATGGCAAATTCAATCGGGGCGGTTGTGTTGCCCCAGCCGAGCACCCGCGGCAGAGCTTCAAGGCTGATGCCGCAGCGGTGGGCATAGTCGGCGGCGTATTTTTCCGAGGCCATGTAGATGATGGCGGCGCCATCGGTAACCTGGGAGCAATCCGTCACTTTAATTCGACCGCTGATGGCGGGATTGTACTGGCCGGTACCGCAGGCGTGGTCATAACTCATATACCAGTCGCGGGTCTGGGCATTGGGATTCCGCCGGGCGTTGGCATAATTGATTTCGGCGATGCGGGCCAGATGTTCAGCCTTCAGGCCGTAGCGTTTATCGTATTCATCGCCGAGTTTGCCGAACAGCTTGGGGAAGGGAAATTCGACGCCTTTGGATTCCCGTTCATACCAGGCGGCAGTACCGAGAAAATCCCCGCCTCTGGCTGAATCGACGGTCTTCATCTGCTCGACACCGACGACGGCAATACAGTCGTACAGGCCGGCCTGGATATGGGCCATCGCTGATAATGCTGCAACCCCGCTGGAGGCACAGGCGGCTTCATAGCGGCAGGTCGGCAGGCCTTTGAAGGCCGGGTCCAGTTCGACGAAAAAAGCTCCGAGATGGCCCTGCATGCAGTACAATTCCGCAGCAAAATTGCCGACGAAGGCGGCACTGATATCGGCGGGCCTGATTTTGGCACACTCGAGGCTGCCTTCGTAGGTTTCGCGGATCATTGCGGAGATATGCTTTTTTTCACGCGCCCAGTTGCGGGCGAAATCGGTTTGAAAACCGCCAAGAAGAAAAACGTTTGAATTCATTATTATCTTCTCCCTTAGCCTGCGATAAAATACTTGCCGGCGTTGAAGTAATATTTTTTCCAGGCCGTATCGGTCCGCAGGGTCTGCGGAACGGCCAGGTCAGCGGCCTGGACCAGTTCGACGGCCTTTTCGGCGCCGCCGATCATGTTGACCAGCAGGCTGGGACAGGCCCAGTGGAAGCCCGAAGACATCACCTTGTCAATGCCTTCAATGCCGTATTTTTCATCGGTGACCTGACCAATCAGGCTGTAGGCATAGGCGATATAGGTGGCCAGGATTTCATGGACGATGCGGGCTTCGGTGCCGGAGGCCTGGAGGATTCCATCGAAGGCCTGACGATACAGGCCAATGCGTATCTGGTTTTTGGCTTTTTCGACGAATTGGATGCGCGGGCCGTAGCCGGGGATGTAGTCTTCGGAGGCAGGGTCATAGTAGAGAAACTGGCCGCTGTCGAGTTTTTTGAAGAATCCGCCGCTGGCACGGGTTTTATTGCCAAGACGCCCGGCGGCGATCATGGTATCGATATAGGCCGGAATGACCAGCTTGTTGTGCATGGCATCCTGAGTATAGGTTTGCAGACTGAGCAGAATGGCCTTGTGGATATCCAGGCCCACCAGGTCTATTGTTGCCAAGGGGGGCAGAAGTCGGCCGGTGTAAGGGCCGATGAGATAATCCATCATTTCGACGCCGAACTGGCGGACCAGCTCGGTTATCCGGGCGAACAGCAGGAATGCCAGGCGGTTGCCGGCAAAGGCGGCGGCGGGTTTGACGGGAATAACCACCCGGCGGAGCCTTTGGCCCAGAAACTCAATCATGAAATCCACGAGGGCCGGGTCGGTCTGGGACTGGCCGGTGACTTCGCAGGCCAGCATCTTTCCGGGGGGATTATAAAAATGGGTCGAGAGGAAGTTGGCCCGGAAACTGTCGGACCGGCCCTGCGGGAGTTCTTCCAGCGGCAGGCTGGAGGTGACTGAACTGACGATGGAGTCTTTGCGGCGAATGGCGTCCACTTTTTCGTACATGGCTTTTTTGACGACCATGTCCTCGGCCACACATTCGAGAATCCAGTCGGCTTCGGAGCAGGCTTTTTCGAACAAGGTGTTATAATCGCCGCAGGTGATACGCGAGGCGATTGCCTCGGAGCGGGCCTGCTTGATCGCCCTAGCCAGACCTTTTTGCGAGCCTTCTTTGGTACGGCTGAGGTAATAGACATTCAGGCCATTCTGGGCGAGGATGCCGCCGGATAAGCTGCCGACAGTGCCGCTGGCTCCGAGAACGGCGACGGTTTGTATTGGTCTTTGCATAAGAAAGCCTCTATTGAATTGAGAGTTGAGAATTTAACATTGAGAAATTAATTTTGACACAGAGTTCACAGAGAACACAGAG
>CAZKAI010000042.1:0-31573 GCA_964550565.1 uncultured Pirellulales bacterium | reverse complement strand
GAGAATTTAACATTGAGAAATTAATTTTGACACAGAGTTCACAGAGAACACAGAGGGATATTGTTTTGGACAGGATTAACAGGATTTACTATTTTCCATACGACAACAGATCATTTTTGCCATAAAGAACATGAAGAGAGTTTAAAGTGTTCAATGATTGTGGAGAATAGTCCATGGTTTATAGTTCATAGTTCGTAGTATTCTGTTCATAGAGTAACTGGATTCTCGCTTCCGCAGGAATGCCAATCGACACTATTGAACTTCAAAGCGTTTGTTGGTCGGAGTAAATTCGCTACGCAGCAGGCCGATACGATACAAATCGATGCGCTGGCCGGATACGACTTTTTCCTGACGCAGGGTGCCTTCGATCTTGAAGCCAAGCTTTTCGACTACACGGAAGATGGCTGGGTTATTGGTTCGGATGTCGGCGCGGATTTTGATTAATCCCAGGGCCTCGAAGGCCCATTGAATCAGGACTGAATGGATTTCGGTACCGAGCTTTTTGCCCCAGTAGTCTTTGTTACCGATGATACAATAACATTCGGCCACGGCGTGTTCTTTTTCGATGCCGACCAGGCCGGTGATGCCAATCGTGATCCCTTCAGGAGTGTCGATGGCAAATTCCACACGTGTACTGTCGGACTGCAGCCGCTCAAACCAGTGGCGGGTTTTTTCGATTTCAAACTGTTCGGTGACCACCAGGGTCTGACGAACCTGGAGGTCATTGAACCAGGCGACACGATTTTCGAGATCACGCGATTCAAGGGGGCGTAGAATAATGTTGTCAGAGATTATGCGAGGCATAATGAATTTAGAATAGAGAATAGAGAATTTAGAAATTAATTTAAGTTCTCTGCTGAAGCATAATTATAAAATTATCTATTAACCCTGTCAACTCTTCATTACGGGATTATTGTTTCTTGTGTTTTTTACAATACAGGTTAATATTGAAACCAATTCGTTAGATTCCTGAATCAGTAATTCAGCGCTTTTTTTGGGAATCACTTCTGTTTGTACCAATAACCGAAGCCAATAATAGCATTCACGTGCTTCTTTTAAAGCAATATGACATTTAGATATAAAGTCTGCTCGACTCTGTGCACCAGCGGCTTCTTCAAGATTTGCTCCAATCGACGTTCCAGATCGAGCAAGCTGTCTGGCAATTATTTCATTAGATCGATCTTTTTTAATTAAGGCCTTATAAAGTCGTATCACTCTGCATGCAAATTCAAATGTTCGCTGTTGAATATCAATCGTCTTGCTTCGCTTATTATCGACCGTCAATTTATTTTATCCTTAGATAATTTTTGTAATTCACCATTCTATATTCTCAATTCTTCATTTTTAAAAATGATAATTTTTAAACATGTCGTTGAGGGTCTGTCGGGTGCGGATGATTTTGAAGTATTCGCCATGCGGGACGACGATGGCCGGGGCGGGATTAATGAACGGCGGGCTCATCACCACCGTATAGGCGCCGGCCTGACCGATCTGAATATAATCGCCTACTTGCGGCAGCAGGCCGGTTACATCAGTCAGGAGATAATCCTTTTCCATACAGGTTGACCCCACGACACTGAAAACGGCCGACGGTCGGACAGAATCGTTGGCGGGTACAAGAGTCCAGGGCTGATTACGGCTGTGCTGAGTGGGTTTGGCGTGAAACACACTGGCATCGACCGTGACCAGCGTACGATTCTGAATCGTTTTTGTGCCGATGACTTTGGTCACAAGGCTAATGACATTGGCACTCATCGCAATGCCCGGCTCCACCACCAGTGTAGGTTTATTGGCAGCAGCCCATTCACTGGACTGCAGAACCTCGCCGACGGCAGCAGCATATTGATCGAATGTCGGCACCTCCGTAAAGCCCATTTCGGGCGGCACATCTCCGAACATCCCGCCGCCAATATTGATATACTGTACCGTCTGAGGGAAATGCCACTCGGCCATATCGCACAGGGTGCGGGTGATGGCCTGATAGCAGGCAAGGCTGCGGGAGGATGTCGAGGTGTGGCCATGCAGGCTGACCACTTCGCAATTGGCAATCGCCTGAAGGCGCTGCTTGAGCTGCATCATATCCGGGCCGGCGGGGGAAAAACCGAAGCGGCTGACGGGTAACTCGTTTTGAATCTGCGAGCGTCCATTGACGTCAACCAGGCCCATATTGATGCGAAGGCCGACGGGAATGAGACTGTCGGGATATTTTTGTGCATACCGCAGCAGATGATCAATTTCGGCGGAGGAATCGAGATTGACCACCGAATTATTCAGCAGCGCCATTTCGATATCCTCGGCGGTTTTGACGGGGCCATTGAAAATGATTTTGGCCGGATCCTGGCCGACTTTGATGGCCAGCTCATATTCGAGACGGCTGACTACCTCGGCCCAGCCGCCTTTATCGCGGATGAGTCCGCACAGCCAGGGGATGTAATTGGTCTTATAGGAATAGGCCAGAATCATCTGCGGCCAGCGAGCGGAGAAGGCCGCCACGATACGATCGTAATTCGTGCCGAAGGCCGCATCATCGCACAGGTAGAAGGGGCTTTGTGCGACGGATTCGATTTGCTGAATTTGAGATAAGTTCACAATCATCGATATTTTACTTTGCCACAGAGCACACAGAGAGATTAATAATAGGGTTAAGGGTTTAATGTTTAGAGTTTAATTATTTTGGACAGGATTAACAGGATTTACAATTTTCCATTTTTAATTCTTTCGGGTTCCCATGAATTCATCGACGGTAGCGTGGCCTTCTTTGGCGACATCGGAGCGGGAAATAACCTGCCAGAAGGTGCGGGCCAGAATGAGGATATCCAGTCTCAGGGACCCGTGATCGACATACCAGACGTCCAGATCGAATTTCTCTTCCCAGGTGATCTTGTTGCGGCCATTAACCTGGGCCCAGCCGGTAATGCCGGGCTTGACCTCGTGGCGGCGGGCCTGATGCGGGGTATAACGGTCCAGATACTTGGTCATCAGCGGGCGAGGGCCGACCAGCGACATATCCCCCTTGAGCACATTGAATAATTCGGGCAATTCATCAAGGCTGGTACTGCGAAGCCACAGGCCAAACGGCGTCAGGCGTTGATCATCGGGCAGGATATGACCTTCTTTATCATGGGTTTTAGATATCATGGTGCGGAATTTATACATGGTAAACAGCCGGGCATGGCGGCCGGGGCGCTGCTGGCGAAACACGACGGGGCTGCCCAGACGCAAACGAACCAGAATCGCTACAACCAGCATCAGCGGACTGAGCAGGATGATGGCTGCCAGCGACGCTAAAATATCAATGAGACGCTTGAGGATTTGAGATATCATACTTGTATCAAAGAAAACAGGATACGCAACTATTGGGTCGGCAGGATGAAAAGCATTCACAGGTTAAACGTCATTATTTCTTAGCTATCTTTTCCCATGAAGCGGCTGCATTAGAATTCAAGGATTTATGATTAACTTGTACGCTTTGCTTTTTGTTTCACGCAGACAGCTTGTTCGCAGGCTGCACCAACACGTCGTAAAGCGGTCATATAGAAAATGTTCATATATCTCTTTTCTGTCACTTCAGATATGCATTCTGCCATCTGTTTTCCAGACCATCAATTCCATGCAACCGTAACAGCGCCTCATGGCTTTTTCTTCAGACAACCCCTGCCAGAGACTGCTATTAATCTGTTTTTCTTTCCTGCAACCCTTTCCAGTGCTCAGTAATAACTTTCACAATCCTCTCGGCAGCCTTACCATCCCAATACCTGGGGATTTTGCCTTTTGATTCAAAAGCATTGGCTTTTATCTCGCTGTAATGTTTGAGTATATCTTGCGTCTCAACGTGCACCAGCTTATTTGTGCCTTCTGTACAGGTTATCGGCCGCTCTGTGTTTTCCCGCAATGTCATACAGGGCACGCCAAGAATTGTGGTTTCCTCCTGAATGCCGCCGGAATCTGTAATTACAATCGCTGCATTCGCCGTCAATTTTAAAAAGTCAAGATAACCAACCGGCTCAAGAAGCATGAGATTACTCATAGCCGATACTCGTGTCTGAAGAACAGAGCCTTCGATATTCTTTTTTGTCCGGGGATGGATGGGAAAGACAAGCTTTAAATCTTTTTCAATGACTTCAAATGCAGTTAAGATTTTTTCGAGATTACCGAGATCATCCACATTGCTTGGGCGATGGAGCGTAATAACCGCATATTTTTTCTCTTCCACTTTTAATTGCTCAAGTATCTCAGACTGCTGGGCTTTTTGACGGTTTGCCAGCAACGTATCAATCATTACATTGCCAACAAGATGAACCTTGTCTGAATTTATTCCTTCATATTTAAGATTATCCACACCCGATTGTTCAGTAACAAATAACAAATCACTGATGCTATCGGTTAATATGCGATTAATTTCTTCCGGCATGGTCCTGTCAAAACTGCGAAGCCCTGCTTCAACATGAATCAGCTTTACCCCCAGTTTTACAGCAACAAGACCACACGCAATTGTACTGTTGACATCGCCTACAACCAATACATAATCCGGTTTAAAATTGAGTACAACCGGCTCAAATCGTTTCATCACCTCGGCCGTTTGAACTGCGTGTGAGCCTGAACCCACTTCAAGATTGACATCAGGCTTGGGAATATTAAGCTCGTCAAAAAAGAGCTTACTCATCTTTTCATCATAATGCTGACCGGTATGAACTAAAAGTGTACATAAATTACTGGTTTCCCGGAATACTCTCATCAGGGGTGCAATTTTCATAAAATTCGGACGAGCACCACATACACATAATATTTTAATCATATCTACTCCTAAAAAGACACATAAGCATCTATTTACATTTCATTGAATTCCATGCAGGCAAAAGCTGTCAGGGCAATACCCTGTGATTTATACATTACAAAAACGACACTATTCGGCGACGCAGGGACAATATTGAACCAATGCATTCAAATACACAAATATATTATTGTCAGGATTAGTCATTGGTCAATGGGATTACCCGATACCAATGTGAAAAACGAAGGCTTAAGACTATTTATTGACCTGCCAGATATGAACAGAGCCGCTGGCGCGGATATCAGAAGTTGCCAACAGGGAACCATCCTGTGACAGGACAATCGCGCCGGTCAATTTATGGCCGGGCTGGTATTTGAAAACAATTTTGCCAGTCTGGATCTCCCAGACATAGACCTGGTTGATTACGACAGCGGCGACATAACGGCCATCGGCACTGATGGTTATATTTTGTGAAGAAGTTTCATTGGTGACGGGGTTTCGCTGGCCTTCCTTGAGAACCGTATATACTGACTTAATCTGGCCGTCAGCATGATTAATTTGATAAACTGAGCCGTCGCGGTTGGTCAGATAGGCCACGACCCCATCCGGCGTAAAAGCAACGGATGTGAATTCCTGGGAATCCGGATATTCTTTTTCGAAAACAACTTTGCCTTGCATCAGATCAACCAGGACGAGAAAGCCCTGTTTGGAGCTATTGCCGACAGCAAGTAGTTTTTGATCATTGGACAGGGCGAAGTCAACAAATCGCTTTTCCATCGTCGACACATCCAGCGAGACCGGCAGACCAGGGGCATTCCTGGCCGGGTCCAAAACCATGAATTCATAGAGCGTGCGGCCGTCTTTGTCGGGATTGACACGGGCCAGGGCTAGCTGTTTGCCATCGGGGGACTGGATGGGCCAGAGGGACTGATCCTCCCAGCCAACAGAGACTTCGGAGGTTTTTATGCCATTCTTGGCATCATAGACGATGAATTGCTTGCGGCCGGTCTTGGTCGCGCCGGCCAGAGTGGATTCATTGAGCAATACGAGGCGGTCCGTGCCGACCGAACACTGCCAGAGCGGCTGGGCAGGTGCAGACCAATCCCAAGCGACGGCGGTACCATCGGTGAAGACTGCGACCAGATTCAGCCCCTGCGACAGAAGAACACTTGAACCGGTATTGTCCTTAACAACCAGTTTGGCCTTGACGGGCTTAAAATGATTGCTGATAATAGGTATCAGAGATACCAGCACCAGCAATATCGCAAATAAGCAGAAAGGGATACAGGACTTTTTTTTCATTATTTATAGCCTTCTAAAATCGATTCTTTGAAGGATTAAGTATGCACATAATTCCAGGACAGAGCGGCCTATGCGCATTCTTTCTTTTTCTAAGTTATTGGTTATTACATCGCTGGCTACATATTGTCTGAAACAACTTCTCAAATCGTTCTACTCCTACTTGCATTGAAAAGTTTTCATAATAATATTGTTTTCCATTTTCTCCCATTCTAAGCAGTTGTTCTTTGGGACGAGAATAAAACCATTCAATCGAATTGATTAGTGCTTCCACATCTTCCGACTCACATGCAATCCCGCATTGAGCTGCTTTAACAATATCAGCCGCATCGCCTGATATTGCCGCCAAAAGCGGCTTGCCAACCGCCATATAAGCCTGTACTTTTGAGGGGATTGTAATTTCAAATAAAGGATCCTTTTTCAAATGAACCAATAACACATCTGCCAATGACAGCACTGAGCCAATCTGTGATGGAGGACGCGGCGGAAGAAAACGAACATTTCCAAGTTTCTTTTCGTTGACCATTGATTTGAGACTTTCCACTTCAACTCCACCACCGATAAAAATAAACTGTACCTGCGGAATTTTGCACTGAATTTGTTCGGCAGCTTTTAACACGACATCCAGTTTTTGCGCTTTTCCCATGTTCCCGGCAAAAAGAACATTAAATCGACCCGATTGACCAAGCTCTTTTACTAATGCTGAGTCTGGATTATCTGCCGTAATTTCACGATCATCACACCAGTTATAGATAATCTCTATATCTTGCGGAGGAACTCCTTTTTCGATTAATTTCCGTTTAAATCCCGGGGAAAGAACAACTATTTTGTTGGCATTTTTATAACTCATGCGACAATACCAGTCGACAATTTTCAGCCCGATGCGATTACAAAACATTCCTGTTGCAGCAAGCGTATCCGGCCAAAAATCCTGAATATCATAGACTACTGGAAATCGACGAAATAATTTAATGAAAAATGCCGGAAGAAAGATTGTCGCTGGAGGATGATAGATGTACATGATATCCGCTTTTTTTACCATCCATGGACCCAGACACGATGCTGATAATGCAAAAGACAAATAATTCGCAATGCGTCCCATCGCGGAACTATCATGGCTAGGATACAAAGGAACGCGTAATACTTCTATGCCGTCAAGCATTTCTCTTTGAAACCACCGGACCTTATATCCCGGGAATACCTTTCCAGTCGGATAATTTGGAAAACCCGTTAAGACCTGAATTTGATGGCCTCTTTCCATTAATTTTTTTACAAATGGAACACCTTTGTAAAATGCCTCGGGCTGAAACCACTGGGTAATAAATAGTATTCGCATAATACAGGTCAGACCAAATCGTTATATTTTATGCCATGCCAGGTATTGGACAGCTTTGCCGTACCAAGGATAATATTCAGCACCCGCTGAGAGGTGTTGGTGATCTGATAGTCCTGAGGGACGCAGACGCCCCGGGAGCGGATGTCATCGGCCATCTGAACGCGGACGGACTGGACAATCACATCGGTATCCAGACCGGTCAGGATAATTGAGCCCGTATCGATGGCCTCGGGACGCTCCATGGCCGTACGCACCGTCACGGCGGGGAAATTCAGCATCGAGGATTCCTCACAAATCGTGCCGCTGTCGGACAGGACACAGGCGGCGTTGGTCTGCAAATTGACGTAATCCAGAAAACCGAAGGGTTTCATGAACCGGATTTTTTCCGAGATATTCTGCCGCCCGAGCACTTCCAGACGTTTTCGGGTTCTGGGATGTGTCGAGACGATGACGGGCCAGTCGTATTCCGCGGACAGTTTTTCGAATGCATCTATCAGCGAGGTCAAGCCTTCCCGACGATCCACGTTTTCCTCGCGATGGATGCTGGCCAAAAAGAATTTGCCCTTTTGGACACCCAGTTCCTGCATGGCTTTGGAAGCTTTGATGCGGTCTAGATGGGTATTGAGGACTTCGCGGATTGGAGAACCGGTTACATAAATGCGGCGATGCGGAAGACCTTCGCTCAACAACTGTCTGCGGGCGTGTTCGGTATAACAGAGATTAAAATCGCTGATATGGTCAATAATCCGGCGATTAATTTCCTCGGGGACATTCAAGTCATAACAGCGGTTGCCGGCTTCCATGTGAAAAATCGGGATTTTCAGACGCTTGGCAATAATGCCCGCGATCGAACTATTGGTATCACCCAGAATCAGCACGGCATCAGGGCGTTCCTGTCGAAGAATTTCTTCGGCCTTAATAAGAATTCCGCCATAGACTTTGCCGAGACTGGAGGTATCCACATTCATGAAATAGTCGGGCTTGCGGACATTCAAGTCGCTGAAGAAGATTTCATTGAGTTCATAGTCATAATTCTGGCCGGTGTGCACAATCTTGTGATCAAGATGCTTATCCAGCAGGGTCATGGTGCAGGCCAGACGGATAATTTCCGGCCGTGTACCGAGAATTGTCAGTACTTTCATGGGTTAAACCTTTTCAAAGAATGTGTCCGGATCATCCGGATTAAAGTGTTCATTGATCCAAAACAGAGTGACTAATTCCGACTCGCCAATATTGGTGATATTGTGCGTATGATAAATGGGCATTTCGACCCAGGATGGCGCCTCGCCGGAGACCTTGAATTCGATCACCTTGTCGGTTCCAATGCGACGAAGTTTGATGCTGGCCTGACCGCTGACGACGCAGAATTTTTCATTTTTGCGGATATGGTAATGGTTGCCGCGAGTGATGCCGGGGCGGGTCGTGGAAAACGACACCTGACCTCCGTTTTCAAGCTTGAAGACCTCCACAAAGCTTCCACGCTCGTCGGTGTTGCGTTTGAGATGGCGTTCCCAGTCGGCGGCATCCATATAAGTGATAAATGTATTGTATAAATCCCGTTCAAAGCTGGACTTAATGGCCGGGACCATTCCGCTGCCGTAATAGGAGTCTTTGAACTTATTCAGAAAAGCCAGGATTTCCGAGACCTGCACTTCGGCGCGGGGCTTGATATGTTCTACATGATATTCACCCGGAGGCGACTGTATCAGACGATAAATATCTTCTACCAGATCATTAATGTAGATCATGGTCATCCGGCCGTCTTTGTCAATTTTGGGGTCCTGACCATGAGTCACCTGGTGGCAGAACGTCGCTACCACGGAATTATAAAAAGGCCTGCCGCCATCTCCAAAGACATTGGGAATCACCATCGATACGGCCGGGGTATTGTTTTTCTGCGACCACTGCTGGAGCAGTTCCATCGCTTTTTTCTTGCCGCGGCCGTATTCATTATCCCGTTCGATCTGGGTACTGGATGAGAACAGGATATAGGGTTTATTTCCAGATGCATCAATACAGTTGAGCAGTTGCTGCATCAGGTCGATATTCTTCTGATAGACAACCTGCGGCTCATGCCTGTTGACGCCGGCCAGATGAACAATCACATCGGCTTTTCGGGCAAAATCCACCAAGGCATCCGGATTGTCAAAGAAACTGTCTTCAAACGGCAAGACCTCCATTTCTTTTTCTCTGGACAGCCGGTCTTTAAGATGGGTACCCATAAAGCCGGCCAGGCCTGTGATGCCTATTCGTTTAATCTGGTTCATTTTTTACCCTTCACTGTTTTGACCGGTTTCCATTCTTTTAATTCCGCCTGGACTTCTGGAAGCGTCAGAAGCAGGTCTTCTACCTGTTTGACATTCAACTGCTCGGTATTATGCGAGTGATAATCTTCCAACTGCATTTCCTTCTTATCGCCCTTGGTAAAATAAATGGCGTAATTCAAATTGCGATCGTCCAGGGAGATTCGATAGTAATCACCCATGTCGTCGGCACGAACCATTTCTTCTTTGGTCACCAGCGTTTCATAGAGCTTTTCACCGTGGCGAATGCCGATAACTTTAATCGGCACATCCGACTTGAACAGGTTAATCAGGGCCTGGGCCAGGTCCTGGACCGTACAGGCGGGGGCTTTTTTGACAAAGATATCGCCGGGCCGGGCGTGAGTGAAGGCAAACAGTACCAAGTCCACCGAATAATACAGCGGCAGCAGAAAACGAGTCATTTCCGGAACGGTGATGGTCAGGGGCTTGCCTTTTTTGATCTGGTCGATAAATAAGGGGATCACTGAGCCGCGGGAACACATCACGTTGCCATATCGAACGCAGGAGACGACCGTGCTGCCGGAGCTGCCGGTGCGGCCGGCGGCCTGGGCGACTTTTTCCATCAGGGACTTGGTCATGCCCATGGCATTAATCGGATAGACGGCCTTATCGGTACTGAGACAGACGAGGCTTTTGATTTTGTGTGCAATAGCCGACTCGATGACGTTGTGACCGCCGATGATATTGGTCATCACCGCCTGCATCGGGAAAAACTCACAGGAGGGCACCTGCTTCAACGCCGCAGCATGGAAGACATAATCCACGCCTTTCATCACATTATCAACGCTGCTGCGGTCACGGACATCGCCGATATAGAAATTGAGACGGGGATTGGAGTAGTCGATCCGCATCAGTTCCTGCTTGAGTTCATCACGGCTGAAAATGCGTATTTCTTTGACCTTTGTTTTCAGCAGGCGATTCACCATCGCCTTGCCGAACGACCCCGTACCACCGGTAACGAGGATTGTTTTGCCTGCAATATTACCCATTTTTGACTCCATTATTAACTTATTTTAATAATACATAGAAATGTCAGCATAAGTCAGAACTACAGATTGTCTATTGCTTGCATCAAAGTACAAGACTCCAGTTCTGCGTTTTTCGATCGTATCAGTCGATTCAATGAATCGCTATGTTCTGTCTGTTGTTCTGGTGTAAAACGATAACGAATAATCTTGGCAGGTACACCGCCCACAATAGCATACGCAGGAACATCTTTTGTCACGACAGAACCTGCAGCAACAACTGCACCCCGTCCGATTTTATTTCCTGCCATAATAATTGCACCGTGACCTATCCAAACATCATCTTCAATAACAGTCAAACAATTTTCCATTCTATCTCTGCCGGTAAACCTTGCTGGAACGCCCACTATATCAAATCGATGGTCCCGGCCCACAATTGCCACCCCGGATGCAATCATAACAAAATGGCCGATTTTAACATTGGCATAAAGGTGGGCTCTCGCTCCGATAAAAACATAGTCTCCTGCTTCTATCGAATTTTTTTTAAAAACAGAATTTGTGTCGGAAACTGTGAAACATTTTCCAATCGATTTAAAACGGTACCCACGCAGTATTCCTATCATTAACACAACTCTGCGTTTCTGCCATGCCAGCCAATTTTTCAATCTCAATCCAATTTGTTTTTTTTCGTCCAATCCCATAAGCCTTATCATCTTTCTCACGCAGCGCTTAGAACATAATAATTTATCGCTAAGCAAAGAATGATTCTGATTATTTCGCCGAGACAATTGAACCATTTCTGGAGACATATTCAATTGCATCTATAATAGCACTCGCCATTTGATCTGGTCTTCTATTGTCAAGATAGTATTTTCTGGCCTCTTTCCCCATTTGGATATATTTTGAAGGATTGTCAGAGATATCGCAAATAACATCCTTCAATTCTTCCGGCTTATCATAAAGAACTCCTGTTCTGCCATTTTCGATATTGAATATCTCACCCCCTGTTATCGCATCCCTTGTTGTAACAAATGGCGTTCCGTATCCCATACTTGTCAACACCGACAAGCCTGCCTGGCCTGGCGAGATGCACGCAAAAGCCTTCCTAAAATACGGCTCCAATTTTCCCTGATCAAATAATGGACCCACCAGATTTATACTGTTCGCAAAACCATTATTTTTAACCCATTGCTGAATATTTTCATATTCATCGCCACCCCCAATAATATTGAGTGGCAATCTGTTTTTCGTCATTTTGGATGCCTCCTGGTAGGCTTCCAACAAGGCATATATGTTTTTTTCTTTATAAAGAGTACCAATAAAAAGCAGGCTGTCTTTTTCATACTCGACATTTTCATTATATGAGACCGCTGTTGTGTTATTTGCAACAAATAAAGTAGAACGGTCAAAACCTACAGATACATACCTTTCAACAGGATAGTCAGAATAAAAAATACTCGCATCCGACAACTTGTAAAGAAAATATCTTACGCCGTCAAATCGTTTGTTTGCGTCAAATTTTTTTTCATATGACGCGGACACTCCTATTCCCCAATTTATCCACTTGTAACGACGAAATCTGTTTATTATTAATAGATTTCGATCTAAATACCTTGTGGTGCCTTCCGATATGACAACATCATAGTTTTTACATATTTTATGCAAGTTAACAAAAAACACAGAAAATGGACCTATTTTTTTGATAGGAATTATTATTTGTTTAATGTTGTCAGTATTATCTTTAATTTCTTTTCCACTATGAAGCACAGTCAAATCATACTTTTCGGCCAATATATTAAAAATTGGGATTCGATAACGGAAAAGCTGTGGATATATAATTAATACATTCTTTTTTTTCACCATTTTAGCGGCCCTCAAGAACAGTAACAGGGTTAATTGGATTTTAAGAAACCTCTTTTCAGATTTTTATGCCATTCTCTTTGTAATAATAACTTATCTTCGAGAGGTTATTGTCAGCATTCGAAATGAGTTGGCTGGAACTGCGATCATCAGATACTCATTGGGAATTTCTGCACCAGTTAATGAATCCTTCATGGCAAACGCCCCAAACTGACGAACAATTTCATTTCGGGACATCCTGACCAGCGTGGCGACATTATTCCAGTTAGCCAGCAGAACCATGGAAGCTTTATCGCGTTGACGCTGCCACATACAAGCTATAATAGGCTGTGGGGCGGTAAAAACCAGCCAGGATGGCAATTCATGCGCCCGATAAAACCGTATTGTTTCTTTGCCCAATCCAAATTCCGCCCGGGCGTTTGCCACTGCCCTGGCCGGACTGACATCCATCCACCCCTGGCGTGCCCAGACCATTTGACCGAAAGGCAACAGACGTGACAACAACCACTCTGACCACTCACCCTCTTTGCGATCTTCGCGAACCGTCATTGAACTTAAGAACACCGGCAAGACTCCCATTTGATGCCCGGTTGCCGTTATCTCAAGGTATGTTCTGTCGATGATTGCATCCAGCTGCTGGCGAGGATAATATTTAGTCTCCCGAAAATGTTCCCCGTCTGAATAAATATCAATCCAGGACATTTGCAGGGAATTAAAACGCTGTGAAGTGTGTTCCCAGACAAAGCCGTCGGGCTTTTGCGTTTTGACAATGGTGTAAATCCTCTTGTGAAGATCGCGAAGTGCAAAATAGGGCTGTGTTTCCACACCCCCGGTGCCGCAACCATGCAATCCGTTTTCACATCGGTACGGACCCGGATTATCAATATAAATTCCATCAATATCAAAAGTGGTCATGGCACGTTCCACAGCCCATGCCATAAAATCCGAAAAATTACTGGCCGGACAGCAGGAATCCGCCCCGATAAGTCCTTTGCCGATTTTCCACTCGCCTCCACTGAAAATCGTCTTGGATATAAGCCATTCTTCATGATTTCGCTTATTGACTTCAGATTTATTGGAAGTTGCCGAAGTCGTAATGTAGTAACACGAACGTACCCCCTGCCTGTGCCAATCACTGACCAGCTCGGCAAAACGATTAAAGTCACTGGGCTGAGGGAAACTGAAAAGAGGCTCAACCAGGGGATTGGGTTCCAAAAGGCGAAGATTTTCACCGGGCAAGGTGCCAATCACGATGCTCCAACGATCCGGTCTCATGGGTTTAACCGGCGTCGCCTGAAGACCAAAAGTATAACTTTTTTCTGCGGTCAGCTTAACAGGTTTAGTAATGATATGACAGGTTAGATCAAAGGACTTTTCGTTTCGCTTCAATTCAATTGCGTTATTTGCGGAAGTCCACCCATAACAGGTCTCAGTAACCACAGTAAAGCCTATATCATGATTCCCCACCCAGACCAGGGGCTGCCAATTATAAGAAGCAGCCGCCCCTTTTGATGTCGGAGAACGTTTGTATATATGCGGCCCCCATAATGTTTCCAGGTGATAGAAGACAGCGGCATCAAGAGTGAATGGAAATACCAAATCTATTCCTTCCACCATAACTGCTTGATTGGGAGCCAATTTTAAATCCAGCCGCACCAGACCGTCGTACTCAATCCAGCCGTTCACTGATATCTCAAGCAAACCCGCCGAAGCAACACTGGAAAACTCAATTCGATCTTCACGCTGCAAACCAAAAGAGGGATAAAGCCCGGAGAGGGTTACCCATTTACCATTAGTTTTAATATTCAAAGCCACTGGAGCTGATAATATGCTTTGTCCCTGACTCGTAACGGAAGCCGGAAATACAGCGCCAAGCTGATAGGACCGCCCCCAGCATTCTACACTATTCTTATTCCGTATCATTGGGGTGTAGGGCGGTAAAACCCGGGTTGACACCCCGGATTTTGACAAACGCCAGGGCTCTGCGGGATCGTCCAAATTATACGTTAATGCAGCCTGGGCCACAGGACCTACTGCTGACACCATCGCCAAAAAAATATAGATATATTGGAACGGCTTATTCTTTGACATCTCTTGAGTCTTACACAAAACCGGAATTGTTTATACCTTGATTTTAGCCAGGATGCAAGCCAACCTTAGTCTATATGCCATCTGTGACAATTCATTAAATAAATATAAAAGACAAATCTGCCACTTTCAAATTCCCAGCGATATTGAAGTCTCATCATTAATTTAAGGAGCTATCGGCACATTCCCATTAAAGATGACGGAAATCCCCTTGTTAATATAGGTTTTGCTGGGTGTGTATGTGTTATATTGAACCAGCCCATCGAAAGCCGTGACAGTCACATAGCACCAATATGTACCGGTATTTACCGCTCCCGGAACGACTATGTTGTTATGTATGTTGAAGTTTTTGACATACTCAAACCATATACCTATCGTTGCCTGCGACACTGTTTCTGTCCCATCAAACAACTCTTCTACATATACATGCGAGATCACAATATGGTTATCATCCGTTCCATTCTGCAAAGTAAAAGTACCGTTGTAACTGGCCGTGCCTTCAATCTTAACAGAAAGACCCGTTCTGTATCCATTATAAGCAGCAGGCAGTGTCACAGTGCCATCGCCGTTATCTATCACCGCACCACCCGCATCCAATTTTGCATGCCTGTCCGTATTGATATAGTTATCGTATATATTGACATTGGTACTATATGAACCGTGATCTGAACTTTCAACAACGATTCCACCTGCAGCACCGATCGTGTTTATGATGTGATTATCATAGATGTTGATGTTATCAGATTCAACAATGCCGAATGTTTCATTGACACCGATACCGCCGCACATACAATCTCGAATCCAGTTATTATAGATTGAAACATCGACGGATCCAATACTATTGATTCCTCGTGCCATTTGGTAACCGGCTTTAGGCAGTTCACCACAATGCTCAACATTGTTATTATAGATTGAACTGTGTTGGGTATGGGCAACTGTAATTCCTGACCATGCACCATTATATGTATCACAGTTCCTGATCGTAATGTACTCTGCATAATCGACACAAATTACCTCCGCCCTTGAGTCATGAGCGGTAACACCCTCAATCAGAATATTATTGCAGCTATCAATTCCTGTGTAGGATTGCCCCTCTGCCCATGTCTCACGTGCGCCTGTGCCATTGACTCGTGCCCAATATGTCGTAAAGTTTGGACCTGTTACGGGACGATTGTCAGAATTCGCCGTATGAGCCTTGAGGCAAAAGTATTTGTTATGGTCACTGCCAATAACAGTTGTATAATTGCCATTGATAAACAGACACTTATTCCAGGCATCAGCCGCATCGCCATAGTCATTATTGTCGATCTGCAGATTTCGTATCGCTATATCGTGGTTGGCTCCAAACTGGTAAATAACACAGTACCGTGCACTATTCCTGTTTTTGAGAATAGTCGACACCCCCTGACCATCAAGCACAATATTATTATAATTAATTGTTACTGCTCCGGTTACATTGAATGTTCCAGAAGATAAAACCACGCGTCTGTCATTACCAAGTGCGGCATTTATTTCTTCCTGGTCGTCTGTTCCATCACAAAGGAAGTTTGACTCAGCCTTGAACCACTCGGGAGCATCCGATGCTGCGACCATTACTGAAGGGAGCTGCGTAGCCGTAAAATTCTGACCAGACAGATCAGAGGCAACAAGGGTGTACGACATGTTTTCAGGGCTAAAGCTATAGCCTGGTTTTTTCGGTATAACCGTACCGCTCCAGTCGTACGGAACAACTGCACTGTAGAAACCACTACTGTCAGAAACGGGATTGCCCGGCAAACCATTCATAATAACGCCAGTCGTGCCGGTGGTGCCGGAAATGATAAAGGTAATCACCTGGGTAACTAAAAAGTTCTGATTAGGCAGATCGGAGGTAACAAAGGAATACGACAGATTTTCAGGGCTAAATCTGTGCCCTGCTTTTGTCGGCACTACGGTACCGTTCCAGCCGAATGGGACAACACCAAAGTAGTCACCATGGCTGTCAGAAACAGGAGTGCCCGGCAGACCGTCCATGATAACACCACCTACACCTGTTGTGCCAGAAATTGTGACATCGGCCACCTGTGTGGCGATGAAGTTTCGATCGCTTAGATCGGAAGTAACAAGCGTATATGAGATACTTGAAGGGCTGAAACTATAGCCCGTCTTTGTTGGCATAATCGTACCAGCCCAGCCGTATGGGACAACAGCGATGTAGTAGCCATTACTGTCAGAAACAGGGTTACCCGGCAACCCGTTCAAAGTAACACCTCCCATGCCCGTCGTGCCGGAAATAGTAAAGGTGATCACCTGTGTAACCGAAAAGTTCCGATCCGGCAGATCCGCGGTAATAAATGTATATGATACGCTTTCAGGACTAAAACTATACCCCCCCCTGGTCGGCATAATAGTACCGCCCCAGCCATACGGAACAATAGCACTGTAGAAACCACTACTGTCGGAAATGGGATTACCCGGCAGACCATTCATGGTTACACCGCCTACACCTGTCATGCCGGAAATGGTAACCATACGACCAGGCTGCCACTGAACTGCAAATACTGCAAAATCCGCAAAATCTACAATTCCATCCTGATTAAAATTTGATACACAATACGATCCATCATTTATGTTTGGGTCATTTTGTAACCACTGCGAGATAAATACTACTAAATCCGGAAAATCTACAATCCCATCATTATTAAAATCTGCTGTCGCCCCCCCAGCCTGCGAATATCCAAAACCCCAAACAATCCATGTCAGCAGCACAAATATCCATCCATAGTCGCCCAGCACCCCTTTTCCGCAACGTTTTGCTCTTGGCAAAGAATTATTCGAGATCATTTTCATTTTAACAACCTCAGCCTCATTTTTAGAAATAGATTATGGCCCACTTTATAAACTTAAAAATCTTTTTAAGCACAGAAAAACAAGCCAATCCCGCAGATTACAAAATGCCGCCCCCCCACCTAACGCGAAAATACTATATCCTATTTAGCGACCGTTGCCGAGTTTTTTGTGGCTTTGGCGTATCGTAGATATATCCATGCCGTCGCTATTAACCAAAGAATTCCAGTAGTCACACTTCCTATCACAATGGCCCAGGCCGCTCCTACTGCCTTGTAAAAAGGTATTAAACAGAGTGCGGGAATCAATGTTGTTGCCAGGCTGGCGATATTTATGAGTGGTATGAGCCGGACAGATCCAAACTTCATCACAAAAGGTCGACACAAGCATACTACCGTTTCAGACATCACCATCCAGACAAGAATTTTCAGCAGCCGAACCGACTCCTCTCCAAAGCCGGGGTATAGCGCCCCTATAATATGCGAAGCAAAGAGTCTTAGCCCAAGAGGACAGACAATAACTCCCAAAAAAGAAATGCACAGCAATTGCACTCGTGCCGACTGTGACAAATCTCTTATTGAATTATAACGAGAGATCACACTTAACAGTAAAGCACTGATACACGTAATAGGCGATAAAAATATAAATGTTACCCCGGTCGCCGCAACCAGGTCCGCAGTATCATTGAAGCCATGCATACCGCCAAGCACTATGCGATTCAGATAGGGTCCAGCAAAAGCAATTACTCCGGCAATTGTAATTTGCACCCAGATTTTCTTTAAGACCCCTCCCATCTCTATATCATAAGACACCCTGAATTGTTCACGATAAAGAAAACGAAGAACCCCGTAAACAAGTGCATTTCCTATAGTAAATCCCCAAACCAAGCCAATTAATCCCGCCAGCTTGGCACCTGCATAACCGCCTGCCAGGTTAAGAAAAGACCTGAGGGTGAACCATAGCGCCCGGGTTCTGAACTGACGATAAAAACGGCTCTCCGTAAGCAGCAGATGCGTTTGATTTTCCGGATACAGGGAAAGCGTCAGGGGGATCAGGCAATACAGCACACGCGATGAGACAAGATTCATGCCACCCAGAACAATAAAACTCAAAATACCTGCTGCAATAACGATGACCATTGCAAGATGACATAATCGCAGCGCATTTCCACAGAATTGTTTTTGTCCCTCGCTGTCGTAATCAGAAAGATGGCGAAGCAAGCCTGTCGCAAGACCGTTCCCGGGCTGCACCCCAATAATAGAGGTAATCGCAAGAGAAAACACAAAAATCCCGAACGCCTCTTTCCCAACGACATAGGCGGCCAGCGGCCAGAGAATCAGCCGCGGTATCGCCATCACAGACGCCTGTTCTACAAATGACCAGAAAACATAATTTGTGTTGCGTCGCAAATTCTTCATGAAGCAATCATATCTTCTGAACCAAGCCCCTGTTCCTCATATGATACGTCTCCGAGCGTTTCATAATCCTCCGCTGCATAATCAGGAGCAAGAATCCTTTCAACTATAATAGCAATAAACATATAGACGAAAAAGGTTACAAGTGGATTGGTAAAAGCACCTCGGACAAAATGGAACAACCAGGTCATTGATCCAGCCAGCATCAGCCAATGCCATAAACGGTAATACCTCTCGCGTCCCAGAAGCATTCCATAAAGAAACATCCCAACAATGCCAAAATGACCGAAATTCACATATAAATCCCCCAAAATACCTGCAGGGATAGTCCCCCCTGTCTCATACATTACAGGATCGATTACAGAACAGAAGACGCGCTGCTCATTGAGAGGCTTGTTTGGCATAATAAATCTGGGAATCGGGATTAATAAAATACGGTAATAAGTCTGCCCCAACAGAAATGGATGCTGACTGGGAAACAGGGTGTAAGCGGCGCGTTGAATTTTTTGATAACCAAAGTCACCGCCATCAAAACTCTTCTCAAGCCAGATCTTGACAAATTCATGACCTAATTCAACCCGACCAACACCGATTGCCCCTCGTACAAAGGTGATTACAATCCCTCCAACAAAAATACCCATCAGCAGGGTCCCAATTGCAAAATAATCCCGGATAGTCCGAAATACAATATGTGCCGATTGACCATACACAAATATAATTCGATTTTTTAACAACACACTAATTGCAGTGGATGCTAAAACAGTAACAAATTGCGTTCTGGCTCTGAACACAAGAAAGTGCACGATAAGCAGTGCACCTAAAATGATCCAGGGGACGACTTGCATCGGCTTGGACATCTGTGTGATTAACAGGGGCGCTGCAACCAATAACGGGAAAAACATATAAATGCAAATAAGACGTATCATTCCGGCAAACGTCATTTGCTGTGCCGCAAGTTCAGCTCTCGTAGCCTGAAGCAGTGAAAGCCCGCCGCCAAAAACAAAAACGATGCACAATCCGGCAAAAGCAAGCAGAAACAGTATTCGCAAGATTGCATTAATGCGCTTTCTGTCAAAATATATTCTAAAGTTGGGCACTGCCCATGCTTTTGATCGCGTAATTGTTGTCCCCAGAAAAAACAGCCCCAGGCCAACAATAAGCAAGAAATTGGATAATGCATACATGCTCAGGCTTGTCGAGGATTCAAGAGGAAATACTCCCAGGCTGACTAAAAAGGGGTTTGCAAAATACATTGCAAGAAAGGCCCCAACAAACAAAAAACTGATATATTGTTGTCGCTTTATAAGAATTAGGGACCCAAAAAGAGAAACGATGAATGCTGTAAATATCAAAAAGGCCGACATTACACCCGTCTGGAAGACCAGTGTACCAAAAGATAAAAGAAAAAGTAAAAGTAAAATGCAAATCATTGTAGGATCTCCTGTTATTCCTTATCCAAAAATATAATGACCAGGCAGCCCAGCCAAGAAACATTGTATAAGCTGCGTTCTCCTCAAAACAACTTGGTACCTGCGGCTGATGATGGATGGCTTTAAAAAACGCTATGGAGCAGCAAAGATAATTTTTTGTATTCTGGCAAACAAAGCCAAATGAGCTCTATTGGAATAATAAAGCTCATTTGGCCAAAGTCCATCGGGCAAGGAATTCATTTGCCCTCCGTATGAATTATTAAATGACTCCCTGATCTTTAATCACAAATTCTCATCAAAGTCTTGTGTCACAGCAATACGCCACAACGCCCCACCATCATCCGACATCAATATAACTGGATCATGCCATGTCTGACCCTGATAATAACGCCTTCCACCGACAAAATCACTTCTAGGCACAATCCTTTCGCTGGGCCATTTTGCTCTGTAAGCCATTACTTCTTCAGGTGTAAAATTATCCGCATAGTACCAGTAATTCACAAAAAGCCGTCCTTGGCGATCTATATTAAGCTTATGGTAATAATGACTATAAGCATTATGGAACGGTACAATGAGAAACTTCGGATTACTCCAGTTTTCATTCTTTACCTTGTTAATATAAGCAAGGCTGTATTTCCCCGTATAGTAAGTGCCTCCCACTCCCCCCTCACCATAATAACGCGTTACGATGTGAAGGGTATCGTCTTGATCACAAACCAAAGCAACATAGGTATAATAGTCAACATATCCGGCATCAAAGTCGTCCCCGATGTTGTAAGGCGCAGACCATCCATTCTGAGTACTATTGGCCGCCATTGATTTCGTATAAGTTATTTTGGAATTGTGAGCGCCTGTGATTACATGTAAATATCCCTGGCTGTCTGCCGAGATCACTGGGATACAATGAGGATCAGATGCTCCACCTTTATTTGTATAACCATAGCCAATCAAAACAGGATTTGAAAGGGTATTTTGGGTTCGATCGTACGTGCGAGCATATTGAGGAGTATTTTCCCCCTGCTCAGGATAAACTACATGTATCTTATTTCCGACTGATACAACCGAGTTCCCTGCACCGCCAGCCTGAAGGTTAAACACCGATGTTGTGCTGATCGGTATGAAATCGCTAAAAGTAAGCGTATTGTATATTTTTTTCGGAACGATTAAACCAAATTGTAAAATGTCTGTATCATTCTTCACCTCATAAAGAAGTATGGCAGGAGGATAGTTTTTCAGATTCCACGTGTCATTGAATTCCAGTCTTGCTACTTTGTCGGTAGCAATTTTATATCTTATCCATGTTGCTGTTTGAGGATTCGAAGAATAGTCAGGCGAAAAGAGCAAATACACTGTTTTGCCGGACTGAGAACTTCCGCCAGTAACTAATGTGTATGCACTGCCTTCTTTGTCGAATACGACACGTTCATCTACAAAAGGCCCTGTAACAGCTCCCGAATACTCGGCCTTATTATACCAATTAAATTCTGACCATACTCCGCTTCGTAGTGTTTGCAAAACTTGTCCAGAACGTATCGTTGGCCGGTTTGCTGAGTCAAATACAACAACACCAGGCTGAAAAAGTGGAGAATAACCAAATATTTCTCGTTCTCCATCGAAGTACTCTTCATGCATGATAGGAGCTGTAGCCGGGCTCGTAAGTTCATAACCAGTGCCAGGTACCCCGCCACCGCCCCCGCCACCGCCGGGATTAACCGTGGGTATATCCGTCTGGGTATTGGTGGTACTGTCCGCAGGCTGAGTTGTGTTACCTTCCGAGGATTCGCCGGATGAGGAACCGCCCGAAGAGGTACCGCCGGACAGTCCGCCTGAGGGCAGCGAGCTGGTTGAGCCGGAAGAATCGGATGAGCCGCTGTTTGCAGATAGAGTTGAGATGTCAAATGAAAATGGACTGAACGAATCGCCTATTGAGCTCTGCGAAGATGCATAATTGGATGAACTGCCGGAATCGGACGAGCTGATTTCGATGACAGGAAACTCGTTGAGTGTATTCAGTGCCGCGTAATCCTCCGCAAACGCAACCGCGTCCTGTACTTGATCCATCTCATTGGGATTATCGGTCTGTGCCAAAACGGCCGGCTGAGCAGGACTGACAGGCTGAGCTGGAGCAGAAGGCATTGCAGCAGGCTGAACCGCTGTGCCCGCATCAACGCTATTGGGCGAATCCGGCCAAAAGACCACCGCGCCAAGAAACACTGTGGATACAACTAGTACTGATACGGCGGCAACATTGAAGGTTTTATGATTCATTGTTTTAAACCTTGTATTTATTCCTTGATTTTAGTTCTATTTAGACTCTTTTTTAAATTATAAGAAATAAATAACAAGATGTTCACTATCCCCATATTGTTAATCTTGATGCGGCTTTGGCTTAAAAAACTCAATTGTCTGACTTAGTCCATCTTCAAATTGATTCATTGGGATAAAGCCGGCTGATTTTATCTTTGTCACATCCGCTTTTGAATGTTTAATGTCACCTGCACGCTCGGCTGCGAAGCGGATTTGGGAACGACTGTCGGTCAGTACGACAATCTTTTCGGCTAATTCCTTAATCGTGATGGTCCCGCCGCAAGCCACATTATATACGCCAGTCAAGTCCGGCCGGGTCGCCAGAAAGACATTGGCCGCGACGACATCTTTGACAAAGACGAAATCCCGGGTCTGGAGGCCATCGCCGAAGATGGTAATCGGGTCATTCCGGACCGCTTTATCGATAAATATCGGGACCGCCGCGGCATACTGGCTTTTAGGGTCCTGACGCGGGCCAAAAACATTGAAATACCGCAT
Source organism: uncultured Pirellulales bacterium (assembly GCA_964550565.1). GTDB lineage: Bacteria > Planctomycetota > Phycisphaerae > Sedimentisphaerales > Anaerohalosphaeraceae > Anaeroglomus. Next base: position 8,454 of record CAZKAI010000042.1, on the reverse strand, counting down.
GCAGGCGGTCTTGAGCCAGCCTTCATCATGGAACATCCGGCAGTAGTATTCGCCATCGAGCTTGGTGACGGCGTAGGGGCTTTTCGGCTCGGGGAGCATATCTTCGGTCTTGGGCAGCCTGGGATTATCACCGTAGATGGCAGCGGAAGAACTCAGGCACAGCTTCTTTACGCCTGCACGGGCGGCTTCTTCCAACACAATCAATGTGCCCTGCGTATTGATCTCGACACACTCGCGGGGCTTGGTCATGGATTCAGGGACGCTGATCATCGCGGCCAGATGGAAGATATAATCCACACCCTGAACAGCCTCGCGAACGGCAGCGGGGTCGGTTATTGAGCCTTCAATCAGACGGCACTGCAGGCCATCCAGATTTTTTCTGAAGCCGGAGCGGAAATTATCAAGAACGACCACATCCGCCTGGCCCTGAAAATGTTCAACAATGTGGCTTCCAATGAAGCCGGCACCACCGGTAACGAGGATTTTCATAGTCGTTGGTTGTTAGTTATTGGTTATTGGTTTTCTCACCATGAAGGACATGAAGTACAGCAAGAGAGATTTATTTGACTTCTTCACTGTCTTCATGAGCTCCATGGGGATTTTCAAATACAATCACGTCGCTTGCGATCCATGCTACTGTTGGCACCAATCAGAATCATAGGGATTGCCGCAGGCCAGCCATTGGTCGGCCAGGACGGCAAAATCGGCCAGATTCACAAAACAATCGCCGGTCAGGTCCGCCGTCAAAGCTTGGTTGCATTCAAAGACTGTAAAGACGGCATCGCTGGTGTCACTGACATCCAGATTGGCCGTTGAACGCACTCGAAGTATACATTGCTGAGAATGAATCCCCGACGGCAGTGCAATCTGAGAAGTGCCGGTGTTGGCGACAGCATCTGACAGTATCAGCCAACCCTGGCCGTTGTCGGCGTAAAAATCAATTCGAACTTCATCAATCGGATCCCCGCCGGTCTGCCATTGAACCGTCTGTAAGGAACCGGCCAAAAACATCTGGCCGCCGTTGGGATAGAGTACAGTCACTGTGGAATGAATCGGCAGTTGGGCACCGACAATATCTTCGCCATGCTGCCAGACGGCATACTGCGACGAGATTGCAGGAAAAGTCTGGTCCCCGCCAGCCGTGCAGACTTGCATGAGCGTCTGCGTTTTGAGATTGAGACCATAGATGTCATATCCGGTGGCGGTGGTATTGCGATAGTCACGCCAGACAACATAATCCCCGCAAATCACCGGGTAATTCTGATACTCCGAATCCGTACAGACTGCAAATTCACCGGAACCGGACAGATCAAAACCATAGATATCCCGGCCAGACACGGCCTGATTCCGTTCATCCTGCCAGACAACAATCGCACCGCTGATATCCGGGTAGGACTGATTGGCTGCATCGGAACAAATCACAAACTCCTGCTGAGTCAGCAGATTGTATCCATAAATATCCGTGCTGCCGTTCCGCTGGTCAGTCCAGACCACGATATGCCCTGAGACGGCAGGCTGATACTGAAGAGCGGGATCGGTACAGATTGGAAATTCGGTCATTGTATCAAGATTATATCCATAGATATCCATATTGCCGCCGCGATAGTCTTCCCAGACGATAATGCTGCCGCTGATGTCGGGGTTTTCCTGGTTGGTCGAATCGGTACAGATGGGGATTTCGCTGTTTGCGGTCATATCAAAAAGATAAATATCCTGATTACCATTTCGCTTGTCCCGCCAGACAATCCGCTGGCCGCTGACGGCAGGCTGGGTCTGGTGCCCGGAGGCCTTACAAATCGCCAATTCGTTAACATCGGGAAGCAGTCTGCCGTAAATATCCGTATTGAGTGTCCCATTTCGCTGGTCTGCCCAGACCGCCAGATTGCTATCGATGGCGGGAGCGTCCTGTTTTGAAGGATGGATACACACGTCGATACGGGGCCAATCGGCATTTACAAACGATACACAGACACTCAGACACAACATCATCAGACACCGTTTCATTGTTACCTCCATTTCATTAAAATAGTCCAAACCTGCGTGTAAAGCCAGGCACGCAGACAACCGGGACAATCCCGGCTTAATCACTCTATTTTTTAATGAAGCCCTTTTAAACCTGCCAAGACATCTCAACATGGACAACTTGTCAGGGCATTCACCGAATCAGGAAGCTGCTCAGCTATCCGCTTCCAGCATAGTTAATGTTTTATGTTAAGGGTTTAATGTTAACCACAACAGATACAAAAATCAAGGCTTTCAACTGTTCATTTAGATTCTGAGAAATCTGGATTCCCGCTTTCGCGGGAATGACAAAACTAAAAGCTCGAACAGGTAAAATGCTTACGCCTTGACTATCTTATTGCGGCCGGTCTTGACATTGGCACAGGCATTACGCGTATCTACGACCAGTTTGGCATTCTTGACGATCCACTTGTAGTCATAATCACTGTGGTTGGTGGAAATCAGCACCACATCATAGCTTTTCAGTGTCGCAGCCGTCAGCTTTTTACTGCTCATCTTCAGGTCATATTCCCGCATCTTATGGGTTGCGGGAACATACGGATCATTATAATCCACTTTGGCACCCCGCTCTTTGAGCAATTCAATCAGTTCCAGCGACGGCGACTCGCGGACATCATCAATATCGGGTTTATAGGCCAGGCCCAGAATGAGGACTTTGGCTCCATTGAGGCTCTTTTTACGATTGTTAAGGGCCTCCATGGTACGATGAATCACATAATGCGGCATGTCGGTATTGATCTCACCGGCCAGCTCGATAAAGCGGGTGGCCATGTGATACTGACGGGCCTTCCAGGTCAGATAGAACGGATCAATCGGGATGCAGTGACCACCCAGGCCGGGTCCCGGATAGAACGGATGATAGCCGAACGGTTTGGTGGCTGCGGCACGAATCACTTCCCAGACATCGATACCCATGCGGTCAAAGAGCATCTTGAGTTCGTTGACCATGGCGATATTGATGCAGCGGTAGGTGTTTTCGAGAATCTTGGCCGCTTCCGCCGCTTCCAGAGAGGACACCGGCACGAGAGTCTCGATCGCATAGCTGTATACCTGGCGGGCCAGTTCGCAGCATTTGGGTGTCAGACCGCCGACAATCTTGGGTATAGTCTTGGTGGTGTATTTCTTGTTGCCCGGATCTTCGCGTTCCGGTGAAAAAGCCAGATAGAAATCTTTGCCTGCCGCAAGGCCGGTCTGTTCCAGAATCGGCATCATGACTTCACGCGTTGTGCCGGGATAGGTAGAACTTTCCAGTACAATCAACTGCTCTTTCCGCAGGGATTTTGCAATCGTACGGGCGGAGCTTTCGATAAACTGCATATCCGGCTCGCGGTTTTTGGTCAGCGGAGTTGGAACGCAAATCAGAATGGCATCAGGCTTTTTAAGCAGTGACATGTCGCTGGTAGCAGAAAACAGACCAGACTTGACCATGCTTTTAACCTGCTCGTGGGGAATATGCTTAATGATGCTGCGGCCGGAGTTGAGCACCTTGACTTTCTTGTCGTCGATATCAAAACCCAGCACTTTGATGCCGGAAGCGGCAAACTCCCGTGCCAGCGGAAGGCCGACATAACCCAGACCGAGTACACCCACGAGGACATTTTTGTTTGCGACTTTCTGTTCCAGTGACGCCATAGAGAGCCTCCTGTTTTATATGAATGATGGTTTATTCAAACGTAATTCCCTGCTGCCGAACACATTCAGGCAGCATAAGCAATTCATTTACTTATAAAAATCCAGTATCGTCTTCACGACGAATTCTTTCATCTCATCGGTTAGCTCCGGATAAATCGGCAGCGCCAGTACTTCGCGGGCAGCCTTTTCCGCCTCGGGCATATCTCCGGTCTTATACCCCAGATAGGCGAAACACTCCTGCAGGTGCAGCGGCACAGGATAATAAATCTCGCAGCCGATTTTATTGGCCTGCAGATGCCTGACCAGCTCATCCCGCCGCGGGACGCGAATGATATACTGATTGAAGATTGATTCACAATCGTCGGCAATGACCGGCGTCTGAATCATGGTCTTTTTGAATTTCTTTGTGTAAAACGCTGCATTTTTGCGACGCATCTGCGACCAGTCCGCCAGATGCGGCAGCTTGACCAGAAGCGCTGCCGCCTGGATCGGATCCAGACGGAAATTGCCGCCGATATATTTATGGTAATATTTAGGCTCGCTGCCGTGATTGCGCATCCAGACCAGCATTTTATAGAGGTCTTCATCACTGGTGACCGTCATGCCGCCGTCGCCGATACCGCCCAGATTCTTGCTGGGAAAGAAGCTGAAACAGCCGCAGGTCCCGATTGCACCGGCCTTTTTGCCTTTATAGGTCGCCGAGATGGCCTGACAGGCATCTTCAATGACCGCCAGCGAGGCCTGGCCGGCGATCTGCATAATCGGATCCATATCGGCTACCTGGCCATACAGGTGCACCGGCATGATCGCTTTGGTTTTTTTGGTGATGACCGGTTCGATCAGTGCGGGATTGATGTTGTAAGTCCGGGGATCAATATCGACGAATACCGGTTTGGCTCCGACTCGGGCAATGCAGCCGGCCGTGGCAAAGAAGGTAAACGGCGTGGTGATGACTTCATCACCGGGACCGATCCCGAGGGCCATCAGGCTGGCCAGAATAGCGTCGGTGCCGCTGGACATCCCCACGGCATACTTGCACTCGCACAGTTCTGCGATTTTCTTTTCCAGCTCAGCCACTTTGGGACCGCCGATACAGATCTGCGAATCCAGAACCTCATTGATCTGTTTTAAGACCTCATCCTTGATCGTCGCGTATTGTGCTTTTAAATCCAACAATGGAACCTGCATTGACATACTCCTGTCTTTCTTTTGAATTGAGAATTACGAATAGAGAATTTAGAAATAAAATCTGCTCATTCCGGATTCTCAACTTATCTTTTTAATTGTTTATATAACTTTGTTCCGACCGCTTTGTCGGCGGGCAGTGGTTTTTCTTCATCCCAGTCCAGGCAGCAAAGAATACCCGATTCGCCGCATCGATATCGCCAGCCGCTTTCCAGACATATCATTATCCCGTCCTTGTCCGGTTTTGGCAAGCAAATCCCGTGGCGGCTCATCCAGCCTGTCTGCCGGCCCGGAACCCCCATCATCAGGGCATAATCGGGCACATCCCGGGTGACTACGGCGCCGGCGGCAATAAATGCATACCGGCCAATTGTGATGCCGCAAACCACGGTCGCATTGGCCCCAAGGGTCGCACCGCGGCGGAGGACTGTTTTTTCATACAACCCCCGGCGGCTGACCTGCGAACGGGGGTTAGTCACATTGGTCAGCACGCAACTGGGGCCTAAAAACACATCCTGCTCGCAAATGACCCCATCATAAACAGAGACATTATTCTGGATCTTGACATTATTGCCAATAACCGCGCCGGAGGCAATAAAGACATTCTGTCCGAGACTGCAATTGCTGCCCAGCGTCGCCCCGGCACAGACATGACAAAAATGCCAGATTTTGGTGCCGGCACCAATCAAACAGGGCTGGTCAATACAGGCGGTCGGGTGGGCAAAATAGTCACTCATCGGTTATACGGTCACTCCGCTGCGAATGGCCATGGGATGAGCGTCTTCCCCAGGCGAACTCGGTTTTGCATTACGAATGTCATAAACGGTTTGAATCGAAGGCAGGACTTCCTGCCAGCCAAAGCCGGCACCGGCCAGAATCCGGCGATAGCTCTCCGTATGCAGGTCGGTAAAGCCTTCGGAAAATTCCATTTCCTTGCCGTCAATGGTAATCGAGCGATACGTCGCCGGTTTTCCAGGCTGGGAGTCCACGGGTAAATCGGCCCGATCAATCGACAGAAACCACCGCACCCGAGCCTTCTGCAATTTCAGGAAACCGGATGCCTTCGTGGCTTCGTACAGATAAACACGATTTTCCTGAACGGGACCGAATATCCAGGTCAGCATATCAAAAAAATGAATGCCGATGTTGGTGGCAATACCGCCGGACTTGCTGGCATCCCCTTTCCATGACGACAGATACCATCTGCCGCGGGAGGTGATATAGGTCAAGTCCACATCATAGATTTTATCTGCGGAGGCACGGGCAACCGCCTCTTTTAATTGACTGATTGACGGATGCAGTCGGAGCTGCAAAATCGTATTAATCCGCCGGCCGGCCTCGGCCTCGATTTCACCGAGCGCCTCGGCATTCCAGGGATTGATCACCAGCGGTTTTTCACTGATGGCATCGGCCCCGATTCGCATGGCAAACCGCACGTGGGCATCGTGCAGGTAATTGGGCGAACAGATCGTAACATAATCCACTCGATGTCCCTTGCGACGCAATTTTTCCAGATGCCGGTCAAACCGCTCGAACTCCGTGAAGAAGTGGGCATCCGGGAAATACTGATCCAGAATCCCCGCTGAATCGCTAGGGTCCAGCGCCGCAACCAGCACATTGCCGGTGTCGCGAATCGCCTTCAAGTGCCGCGGGGCGATATACCCGCAGGCACCGATGAGGGCAAAGGTTTTAGCGGATGGGTCTATAATTTCAACCTCTCTTTATTGGCCCGATACCAGTCGATAGTCGCTTTGAGACCTTTGTCAAAATCAGTTTTGGCTTTGAAGCCGAATTCAGCCTGTGCCCGGCTGGTGTCCAGACACCGACGCGGCTGGCCATCGGGTTTGGTCGGGTCCCAGACAATTTTACCGGTAAAACCGGTCAAGCGGGCAATCTTTTCCACGAGGTCTTTTATCGTAATCTCAAAACCTGCCCCGATATTAACCGGCTCGTCTTTATCGTACTTTTCGGTCGCCAATACAATCCCCTCGGCCGCATCCGGGGCATAGATAAACTCCCGGCTGGCTGAACCCGTGCCCCAGCATTCGATCTGGTCTTTGCCCGCATCGATGGCATCCACACACTTTTTAATCAGGGCCGGGATGACATGCGAGCTGGCCGGGTGGAAATTATCCCCCGGGCCGTACAGATTGACCGGCAACAAATAAATGCCATTGAGGCCGTACTGCTGACGATAGCCCTGAAGCATCACCAGCAGGGCTTTTTTGGCGATACCATAGGGGGCATTGGTCTCTTCGGGGTAGCCATTCCAGAGGTCTTCTTCTTTAAATGGAACCGGCGTGAATTTCGGATACGCACAGATGGTGCCGACTTGGATAAACTTGGTCAGTTTGCGGATGCGGGCCTGCTCAATCAGGTGTAATCCCATCGCCATATTGGCATAGAAAAACCGGCCGGGATTTTCACGATTCGCGCCAATCCCCCCCACCTCAGCGGCCAGGTGAATCACCACATCCGGCTTCATCTGCTCATACATCCGGGCACAGTCGGCTTCTTTGGTCAGGTCATAGTCTTCAATCAGCGGGATAAGCATCTGTTCCTGGCGGACACCCCGGTTTAACAGACACTGCTGGAGGTGTTTGCCCAGAAAACCCGCCCCGCCGGTCATGACAATACGCTGTTTGGTTAAATCAAGCATTATTAGTTCTTAGTTCGTAGTTCAGAGTTCGTAGTGAAGCGGATTCAATTATTGTCCGTGCTCTTTGAGCAGGCGCTCTTTTCTGGCGATCTGCCAGTCGGATTCGGTCATCATTTTGGCCAGTTCTTTAAAACCCACCTTCGGCTGCCAGTTCAGCAGCTTTTTCGCTTTGGCGGGATTGCCCAGCAGCAGATCCACTTCGGTCGGACGGAAATACTTGGGGTCAATCGCCACGTACTTTTGCCAATCCAGATTCAGGTGGCCAAAGACCTCATCGAGAAACTCACGCACCGAGTAGGTCTGGCCGGTGGCCACGACATAATCATCGGGCCGGGCCTGCTGAAGCATCAGCCACATGGCCTCGACATAATCCCCTGCAAAGCCCCAGTCGCGTTTGGCATCGAGGTTGCCCAGATAGAGCTTATCTTGCAGCCCTTCCTTGATCCGGGTTGCGGCACGGGTGATTTTACGGGTGACAAAGGTCTCGCCGCGACGGGGAGATTCGTGGTTAAATAATATCCCATTGCAGGCAAACAGGTTATAGGCCTCGCGGTAATTGGTCGTCTGCCAGAAGCTGTACACCTTGGCACAGGCATAGGGGCTGCGGGGATAAAAGGGGGTGGTCTCCGTTTGCGGGGTTTCGACGACTTTGCCGTACATCTCGGAGCTGGAGGCCTGGTAAAACCGCGGCGGGGTCTTCATCATCCGCAGGGCTTCCAGCAGACGCAGCGTCCCGAGGGCATCGACATTGGCCGTATAGATCGGCTGGTCGAAACTGACTCGAACATGACTTTGTGCACCGAGATTATAGACTTCGTCAGGCTGGATATCGTTTAAGATGGTGGACAGGTTGCCGCCGTCGGTCAGGTCGCCATAGATCAACTTCAGTTTCGGCTGATGATGCGGGTCCTGATAGAGATGGTCGATCCGGTCCGTATTAAATGTCGAGGCCCGGC
>CAZKAI010000041.1:0-35407 GCA_964550565.1 uncultured Pirellulales bacterium | reverse complement strand
ATCGCGGGGCCGCCAGTGCCGATGATATTACCGGCGATGGCGCAGGTATCCTGTTTCAGATTCCCCATGAATTTTTCGTGGATGTCTGCAAGACACAGGGGATTGTATTGTCTCATCCCGGCACCTACGGCGTTGGGATGGTTTTTGGATCGAAGGATGTTCAGCTTCGGGCTAAATGCGACGCGATTCTCGAACGGGCCATCGATCATTATGGCATGAAGGTTCTCGGATGGCGTGACGTGCCATATAAAAATGATTGCCTTGGGCCGATTGCATTGCAGGCGGAACCCAATATCAAACAACTGTTTGTAGACGGCATGGCATATCGCGACGAGGAATTGGAACGTCGCTTGTTCCTGGCTCGCAAACGGGCGGAAAAACAGGTTGCCGCGCTTGGCAGGCAAGGGGATGATTTTTACGTAAGTACCCTGTCTTGCCGGACAATCTGCTATAAAGGAATGTTTATGGCATGGCAGTTATTCGCGTATTATCCTGATTTGTCGGATGAGCGAATGACTTCGGCCCTGGCTATTGTTCACCAGCGATACAGCACCAATACCTTTCCGAATTGGAAACTGGCACACCCGTTCCGCTGCATAGCGCATAATGGCGAAATCAACACCCTCAGCGGCAATCGAAACTGTATGCGGATGCGGGAAAAGAGTCTGGAAGCTCCGGTTCTCGGAGAAGACTTGTCCGATTTGGTTCCTGTCCTGACTCCCGGCGCCAGTGATTCGGCCAATTTCGATGAAATGCTGGAGCTCTTGGTCCGCGCCGGCCGGAGTATGCCGCACTCTATGATGATGCTGATTCCAGAGGCCTTTGGTGCACGGTATCACATCAGCACCGATAAACGGGCATTTTATGAATATCATTCATCGATCATGGAGCCATGGGACGGTCCTGCAGCGATGGTTTTCACCGATGGTCGTTTTCTGGGCGGCACGCTGGACCGAAATGGCTTGCGTCCCAGCCGGTATCTGGTGACCAACGATGGCCTTGCGGTACTGGCCAGTGAAGCCGGTGTCATCGAATTTCCGCCGGATCAGATTCGCCAGAAAGGGCGTCTGCAGCCCGGCAAGATGTTTCTGGTCGATACCCGGGAGGGGCGAATCATTACCGACCAGGAAATCAAAAGTAATATTGCGCGTCAGAAGCCTTATCGTCGATGGCTGGAAGAAAACCGCATCGAATTGCGGGGTCTGTTTGATACGCCTAAAGCAGCTATTACCGATATCGATACATTATATACACGGTTGCGGGTCTTTGGATACACCCGTGAAGAAATGCGGATGGTCATTGCCCCGATGGCACAAAATGGCCAGGAACCGGTTGGCTCCATGGGCAACGACGCCGCACTCGCTGTATTAAGCGACAGGCCTCGTCTGTTATACGATTATTTCAAGCAGTTGTTTGCCCAGGTTACCAATCCTCCGATTGATCCGCTCCGTGAAGGTCTGGTCATGAGCCTGATGAGCTTTACCGGTAAAAAACGGAATGTTCTGGACGAGACTCCCCAGCATTGCCGACAGTTGAAATTGCCTCATCCGCTCCTGACAAATGAAGATATGATTCGTCTTCGCAATGTGAAACGCGAAGACTTCAAGGTGGCAACCCTCCCGGCTTTTTTTGATGCTCATTCCAACGATCCCACGGTCAACCTGGAACGGTCGCTGGATAAACTGGTTGCAGCCGCCCAGCGGGAAATCGATAATGGTGCCTCTTTGCTGGTCATCAGTGACAAGGGATGTGATGCCGACAAGGCCCCGATTCCTGCCTTATTAGCCGTTGCCGCGGTCCATCATGGTCTGATTGAAAAAGGCCTGCGCGGGGAAGCGGGGCTGATTGTGGAAACCGGAGAAGCCCGCGAAGTCATGCATTTCTGCCTGCTGTGCGGATTCGGCGCCAATGCCGTAAATCCGTACCTGGTTTTTGAAATGCTGCAGGAACTGCAGCGGCAGGGCGATTTGTCTGCCAAGACCGATTTGGGACAATGTGCCGACAACCTTATCGCCGCGATCAAAAAAGGCATTCTCAAGGTCATGAGCAAGATGGGCATATCGACACTTCGCAGTTATTTCAATGCCCAGTTATTTGAAGCAGTCGGCTTGAACAAAGAGTTTGTCGATAAGTATTTTGTCGGAACCAGCTCCCGGATTGAAGGAATAGGATTACGTCAGATTGCCGCCGATGCAATACGCCGGCACCATGAGGCCTATCGCAACCGCAAGCCCGGCGAACTCGAAATGGAATATGGCGGAGAATATCATTTCCGCTGTGACGGGGAGCGTCACCTGTGGAATCCGACGACCGTTTCCAGCCTGCAGCATGCGGTTGTGAATAATGACCCGAAGGCTTATCAGGAGTTTGCCAAAGCAATCAATGAGCAGGACAAATCGCTGTGCACGCTGCGAGGATTGTTTGAATTTGTACCGGGCAATCCCGTACCGCTGAATGAAGTGGAGCCGGCATCGGAAATCGTCAAACGGTTCTGTACCGGGGCGATGAGTCACGGCTCCATCAGCAAAGAAGCCCATGAATGCATGGCGATTGCGATGAACCGCATTGGTGCGATGAACAATACGGGGGAAGGCGGCGAGGATCCTGAACGCTATAAGCCGCTGCCCAACGGGGATTCGTTAAACAGTGCCATCAAGCAGGTGGCCAGCGGTCGATTCGGCGTAACCATCAATTACCTGGCCCATGCCAAAGAACTGCAGATTAAAATGGCTCAGGGTGCAAAACCGGGCGAAGGCGGCCAGCTTCCCGGGCACAAAGTGACCGATGAAATTGCCCAGCTTCGTTTTTCGACGCCGGGCGTAACGCTGATTTCACCTCCGCCGCATCACGATATTTACTCGATTGAAGATCTGGCCCAGTTGATTTATGACCTCAAGTGCAGCAATCCTTCGGCTAAGGTCTCTGTAAAACTGGTCTCGGAAGTAGGCGTCGGCACCGTCGCTGCCGGTGTCTGCAAAGGCAACGCAGATGAGGTCTTAATCAGCGGACATGACGGCGGAACAGGCGCCAGTCCGTTGTCTTCGATTAAACATGCCGGCTGTCCATGGGAAATCGGACTCGCTGAAACCCAGCAGGTCCTGGTCCTGAACGGATTGCGTGACCGGATACGCGTGCAGGTGGACGGACAACTTCGTACCGGCCGGGACATTGTCATTGGTGCCTTGCTCGGCGCTGAACAATTCGGCTTCGGCACGGGTGCACTGGTGACCATGGGATGCACCCTGCTTCGCCGGTGTCATGATGGTGCCTGCACGTACGGTATCGCGACGCAGGATCCCGAACTTCGCAGCCGTTTCCGCGGTAAACCCGAATACATCATTCGCTATCTGACGTTTGTTGCCGAGGAAATGCGGCAGATTATGGCTCAACTGGGCTTCCGCAAAGTCGAGGAGATGGTTGGCCGGGCGGATCGGTTGTGCTCCAAAAAAGCGGTTGAGCATTACAAAGCCAAAGGACTGGATTTCTCGAAAATTTTCCATGTGCCTGATCATAAGGATTCCAAAGCCATTCGGCTCAGCCGGCCCCAGCCTTATCGGCTCGAAGATCATCTGGACTGGCAGATTATCGAAAAATGCAAGTCCGCCATCGAAAAAGGACAGAAAGTCTCCCTCGATATGCCGATTCGCAATGTCAATCGTACTGTCGGCTCTATCCTGAGCAATAAAATAGCCCTGAAATATGGCCTCAAGGGATTGCCGGAAGATACGATCGATATTACTTTTCAGGGTTCGGCCGGGCAGAGTTTCGGCGCCTTCCTGGCCCGCGGGGTAACGCTTCATCTTGTCGGTGAAAGCAATGATTATCTGGGCAAAGGCTTGTCCGGCGGCAAGATTATTGTGGAAACTCCGCCGGATTCGCCCTTCATGGCCCACGAAAATATCATTGTCGGCAATACCCTGCTGTATGGTGCAACCAGTGGCGAGGTCTATATCAACGGGATGGCCGGCGAACGATTCTGTGTCCGCAACAGCGGAGCGACCGCGGTGGTCGAAGGTGTCGGGGATCACGGCTGTGAATACATGACCGGCGGCCTGGTGATTGTGCTGGGCAAAACCGGCTGTAATTTTGCTGCGGGCATGAGCGGCGGCATCGCCTATGTCCTCGATGAAATGCAGTTGTTTGACACCCTGTGCAACCTCGACATGGTCGATTTGGAAAACGTCTGGCGGCAGGAAGACAAAGACATCCTGCATCAGCATATTGTAAAGCATGAAAAACTGACTCGCAGCAGCCGGGCAAAGCGAATTCTCAATGCGTGGCCGGATATGGTGGGTCGTTTCGTGAAAGTAATACCAACGGATTACCGCAAGGCCCTCGAACGAATGCGTGAACAGGAACGCAGGGCGGCGGAACAGACACCGGCAACCGAGGAGGTGTTCCATGGCTAAGGCAAAAGGTTTCGTCGAATATTCGCGGCAATCAACCGGCTATCGTCCGGTGGACTGCAGGATTAAAGATTACAGGGAAATTGAAATTCCCCTGACTCCCGATGAATTGAAAAAGCAGGCGGCCCGCTGTATCGATTGCGGCATCCCGTTCTGCCATGGCACAGGCTGTCCGGTTCGCAATAATATCCCGGAATTTAATGACCTGGTGTATCAGGGACGTTGGCAGCAGGCCTGTGATGTATTGCATGCAACGAATAATCTGCCGGAAATTACCGGCCGTGTGTGTCCGGCACCCTGTGAAACCTCCTGCACGCTGTCAATCAATGACAAGCCGGTTACGATCCGGCATATTGAATATCAGATTGTGGAACGAGGTTTTGCCGAGGGCTGGATCAAACCCATGCCGCCTGCGGTCAAAAACGGAAAGACCGTTGCCATCATCGGCTCCGGCCCTGCGGGACTGTCTGCCGCTCAGCAGCTTGCCCGGGCGGGATTCGAGGTTTCGGTGTTCGAAAAAGACGAGAAACCCGGTGGACTGCTGCGGTATGGCATACCGGATTTCAAACTTGAAAAATGGGTGATTGACCGTCGGCTGGAACAGATGAAGGCCGAAGGAGTCAAATTCCATACCGGCGTAGATGCGGGCAAAGACATTTCCGCACACTATCTGCAGAAGATGTTCGATTATATCTGCATTACCATGGGAGCCGGCAAGCCCCGTGATTTGCCGATACCCGGCCGCGACATCCCGGGTATTCATTATGCGATGGAATTTTTAACTCAGCAGAACAAGCTCAATTCCAGCGAATCCTTCAGTCTGTCAGGCCGAATCAATGCTGCCGGCAAGAATGTCCTGGTTATCGGCGGCGGTGATACCGGCAGCGACTGTGTGGGAACGTCACGTCGCCAGGGTGCTGCGTCGATTACCCAGATTGAAATCCTGCCCCAGCCTCCGGAAAGCCGGCCGGACGATACGCCCTGGCCAATGTGGCCCCGTCAGATGCGCACGTCGTCTTCACACGAAGAAGGCTGCAATCGGATGTGGAGTATCGCCAGCAAAAAATTTGTCGGCGATGCCTCCGGCCTGAAAGAAGTCCATGCCTGCAAAGTCGAATGGAAACAGGATAATGGGCGCTGGATCATGAATGAAGTTCCAGGCTCGGAGTTTGTGATTAAAGCAGAGCTGGTTCTGCTGGCCATGGGCTTTGTTCATGTGGAACACAACCAGCTCATTAAGGATCTGAACCTTGACCTTGATGCCCGCGGCAATATTAAAGTCCATCAGTATCAGTCCAATATCCCCTCGGTTTTTGGTGCCGGCGATGCGGTCTCCGGCGCTTCCCTGGTGGTTCGGGCGATTGACAGCGGGCGTTTGGCGGCCGAGGCCATTTTGAACTGGTATCAGAAAAACAGTTAAACACAAGGGATTTGAAAAACATGGCGATACGGATAGCGCTGGTACAGTGTAATGTCGCAGTAGGCGATCTGGCGGGCAATGCCGCCATGATTCGCCATTATGCTGCGACGGCCCTGGCCGAGGGTGCCGATATCGTCGTTTTTCCGGAGATGTGCCTGTGCGGCTACCCGCCGGAGGATTTGCTCCTGCGTCCGCGGTTTCTGCAGGATACCCGGCAGGTTCTGGATCAACTGGCCGCCGGCTGGGACGGTCCGGTTCTAATGGTCGGATTTGCCGAACAGCAGGATAAAAATATCTATAATTCGCTGGCCGTGATTCAAAACGGTAAAATCGCTGCAATTTATCGCAAAGTTCTTTTACCCAATTACGGCGTATTTGACGAGAAACGCTATTTTACGCCGGGCTATGAACCGGTGGTTTGCGAGGTCAACGGAATACGTCTGGCTTTGACCATCTGTGAAGATATCTGGAATCTCGACTGGCTGACGCGATTCCTGAAACCATGCCGCTTTGATGGAATGATTAACATTTCCGCATCACCTTTCCATTCCGGAAAATCGGATCAGCGTCAGACTATCGTCGGTCAATGTGCCGCCCATTTTCAAAAGCCGGTCTTCTACTGCAATCTCATCGGCGGACAGGATGAACTCGTATTCGACGGGCGGAGTCTGATTGCCGACCCAGCCGGTACGGTTATTGTCTCCGGCAAGGCATTTGAAAATGATATCCTCTATGCCGATATCAAATTACAGAATCAGTCCACGACGGTATCGTTGCCCAAATCGGGCGAATCGCTGCCTGTAAACGAGGAACTGGAACCGGCTGCCGAAGTCTATCATGCCCTGGTACTTGGAACAAGGGATTATGTCCGCAAGAACGGGTTCAGCAAGGCCATGATTGGCCTCAGCGGCGGCATCGACTCGGCCCTGACGGCAGTCATCGCCGCCGATGCACTCGGGCCGGAACATGTGCTTGGCATTACGATGCCATCACGATTCAACAGTACCGATACCCAGGACGATGCTCGAAAGCTGGCCGAAAACCTCGGCATTCAGTTTCATAGCCTGCCTATCGAGAGCATTCTGAAAGAATTCAGTGGTGTGCTGTCCGCAGTGCCGGGCTGGAATGAAAAAGGACTTGCTTATGAGAATCTGCAGGCCCGTATTCGCGGCTGCCTGATGATGTCGTTGTCCAACCAGCTCGGGTATATGGTTCTGACTACCGGCAACAAGAGCGAAACCGCCGTTGGTTATTGTACCCTCTACGGCGATACGGCAGGGGGGTTTGCCGTCATCAAAGATGTTCCCAAAACGCTGGTCTATCAGCTCAGCGATTATGTCAATCGGGTTGCACGGAAAGAACGGATTCCCCAAAGCACCATTGACCGCGTCCCTACCGCCGAACTGCGGGCCAATCAGAAAGACAGCGATTCGCTGCCGGAGTATGATATCCTTGATGTTATCCTGCAGGGATATATCGAACGGGAGAAATCCCCCTCCGAATTGATTGCCGAAGGTTTCCCGCCGCGAACGGTAGAACGGGTATTTCGTCTTGTGGATTTGGCCGAGTACAAGCGGCGCCAATGTCCCCCGGGTGTCAAGATCACCCCCCGGGCCTTCGGCAAAGACCGGCGGATGCCAATTACCAATCGATACAAACCGGATTTCTCCGGAAACGCATGAAGAATGAAGAACTTAGCATGAAGGACACTGGACAATGCCAAAACGTACAGACATCAAAAAAGTTTTGATTATCGGCTCCGGCCCGATAATCATCGGTCAGGCTTGTGAATTCGATTATTCCGGCACACAGGCCTGTAAAGCACTGCGCAAACTCGGATACCAAATTGTTCTGGTCAATTCCAATCCGGCGACCATTATGACTGATCCGGGCATGGCAGATGTGACTTATATCGAACCATTAAATGTGAAGTCGCTGGAAATGATTATCGCCAAAGAGCGCCCCGATGCCTTGCTGCCCAACCTGGGCGGCCAGACCGGCCTGAACTTGTCCTCGGACCTTGCCAAAAAGGGTATTCTTGAGAAATACGGCGTACAGATTATTGGCGTCAAACAAGACGCCATCGAGCGGGGCGAAGACCGTCAGATATTCAAAGACACGATGACTTCCCTGGGGATCGATACCCCGCGCAGTGAAATCGCCTACAATCTTGAAGATGCCGAACGCATCCTCGAGAAGATTGGCCTGCCCTGTGTGATTCGTCCTGCCTATACCATGGGCGGCACCGGCGGGGGGCTGGTATATAATATTGAAGAGTTCCGCACCATCGTCAGCCGCGGATTGTCGGCCAGTCTGGTTGGCCAGGTCCTGATTGAAGAATCGGTCGAAGGCTGGGAAGAACTCGAACTGGAAGTCGTACGTGATTCCAAAGGCCAGAAAATCACCGTCTGCTTTATCGAGAATATCGATGCGATGGGCGTCCATACCGGCGATTCATTCTGCGCCGCTCCCATGCTGACCATTGAAAAATCGCTCCAGGATAAACTTCAGCAGTACTCCTATGCCATCGTGGATGCCATCGGCGTTATCGGCGGCACCAATGTCCAGTTTGCCCACAACCCGAAAAACGGGCGCGTGGTGGTCATTGAAATCAACCCCCGCACATCCCGCTCTTCGGCGCTGGCGTCCAAGGCAACGGGCTTTCCGATTGCGATGGTTTCTTCGCTGCTGGCCGGCGGCCTGACGCTCGACGAAATCCCCTATTGGCGGGATGGGACGCTCGAAAAATATACCCCGTCCGGCGAATATGTCGTTATTAAGTTTGCTCGCTGGGCCTTTGAGAAATTCCGCGGCATTAAAGACCAGCTCGGTACCCAGATGCGCGCCGTCGGGGAAGTCATGAGCATCGGCAAAAATTATAAAGAAGCCATGCAAAAAGCCATCCGTTCTCTCGAAAGCGGTCGGCACGGGCTGGGCTTTGCCAAAGATTTCAACAAAAAAACGCTCGATGAGCTGATGAATATGCTTGCTTATCCCACCAGCGAACGGCAGTTCATCATGTATGAAGCCCTCCGCAAGGGGGCAACGGTGGAAGCCCTTCAAGCCAAGACCTATATCAAGGCCTGGTTTATCCAGCAGATGAAAGAACTGGTCGAACTGGAAGAACAGATCCTGCAATACAAAGGCAAAACGCTGCCTGATGCACTGCTTAAACAGGCTAAAAAAGATGGATTTGCGGATAAATATCTTGCCAAACTGCTGGGCATCCCGGAAATAGATATTTTCCAGAAACGCAAGGCCACCGGCGTCATGGAAGCCTGGGAGCCGGTTCCGGTCAGCGGCGTTGAAAATGCAGCTTATTATTATTCGACCTATAACGCCCCCGACAAAGTTGCCGTCAGCACTCGTAAGAAAATCATGGTTCTCGGCGGCGGCCCCAATCGTATCGGACAGGGCATTGAATTTGATTACTGCTGTGTTCATGCGGCATTTGCACTGCGTGACATGGGCTATGAAACCATCATGGTCAACTGCAATCCTGAAACCGTTTCCACCGACTATGACACCTCGGATAAGCTCTATTTTGAACCGCTGACGGTTGAAGATGTGCTGCAGATTTACAACAAGGAAAAGCCCGAAGGCGTCATCGTGCAGTTTGGCGGACAGACTCCCCTGAATATCTGCAAAGAGCTCGAGCAGGCCGGAGTGCGAATCCTGGGTACCTCCACCGATTCCATTGATTTGGCCGAAGACCGCGACCGTTTCAGCAAGGTCATCAAAAAACTGGGGATCCCCCAGCCCGCATCGGGAATGGCTTCCAACCTTGAACAGGCCCTCGACATTGCAAAGAAAATCGGCTACCCTCTGATGGTTCGTCCCTCGTATGTGTTGGGCGGGCGGGGCATGGAAGTCGTCTATGATGAACAGATGCTGACCCATTATGTCAATGCCGCGGTGGATATTTCCCCGGATCGTCCGATTTTGATTGATAAATTCCTCGAACATGCCCTCGAAGTCGAAGCGGACGCCATCTCCGACGGCAAAGACGCTTTTATTCCCGCTGTCATGGAACATATCGAACTGGCCGGCATTCACTCCGGCGACTCGGCCTGCGTCCTGCCGCCGGTGTCGATTCCGCCTCAGCACCTGAAGACGATTGAAGACTATACCCGCAAAATCGCTGGGGAACTCAAAGTCTGCGGCCTGATTAATATTCAATACGCCATTGCCGGCGACAATGTGTATATTCTCGAGGCCAATCCCCGGGCTTCACGAACGGTGCCCCTCGTATCCAAGGTATGCAATATCCAGATGGTCCAGATTGCAACCCAGTTGATGATGGGCAAAAAGCTGTCGGAAATATCGCCTTCACGGAAAAAGATCTCGCATTATGGCGTCAAAGAAGCTGTCTTCCCATTCAATATGTTTCCTGAAGTGGACCCGATTCTGGGGCCGGAGATGCGATCCACCGGTGAAGTGCTCGGTATGGCCGATTCGTCGGGACTGGCATTTTATAAGTCCCAGGAGGCCGCACAGCAATTCCTGCCCCTGACGGGCAAGGTGTTGATTTCAGTGGCCCAGAAAGACCGCAGCGAAATTCTTGAGCCGGCCAGGGTACTTAAGAAAGCGGGTCTGGATATTATTGCAACCGAAGGCACATATCTTTTCCTGACGGAGCAGGGAATCGAAGCTGAAAAAGTATTGAAGCTTCATGAGGGCCGCCCCAATATCCTCGACAGTATTATGAACGGTGAAATTAAAATGGTGATTAATACCCCGGCCGGCAAACAAAGCAGCCATGATGATTCGTATATACGTAAAGCCTCAATCAAATATAAGGTTCCGTATGTGACGACGACTGCGGCGGCACTGGCGGCGGCAAGAGGCATATTGGCGTGCAAAGAAAAACAACGCGATGTCAAATCGCTGCAGCAATATCATAAGGAAATTGGATAAGGATAAAACGAGTGCCGAAAGATAAATCCATAAAAAAAATTCTGATTATCGGTTCAGGACCCATTGTCATCGGTCAGGGCTGTGAATTTGACTATTCCGGTGCACAGGCCTGCAAAGTGCTCCGTAAGGAAGGCTATCAGGTGATCCTGGTCAATAGCAATCCTGCGACCATTATGACCGACCCGGAAATGGCGAACAAGACCTACATTGAGCCGATTACTCCGGAGATGGTGGCCAAAATTATTGAAAAGGAGCGCCCTGACAGCCTGCTGCCGACGCTTGGCGGACAGACTGGCCTGAATACCGCTGTGGCACTGGCGGAAATGGGAGTCTTGAAAAAGTATAAAGTCAGACTCCTCGGAGCCGACCTGCAGGCCATCAAAAAAGCCGAAGAACGCGACCGCTTTAAAAAGATCGTCCAGGACGTCGGCCTGGACGTCCCCAAAAGCGGCTTTGCCCATTCTGTTGATGAAGCTATGAAAGTCATGGAGCAGATCGGTTTTCCGCTGATTATCCGTCCTTCCTATACACTTGGCGGGATGGGCGGCAACGTGGCTTACAATCTCGATGAATACAAACGGATGGTGCAATGGGGCCTGGACCTCAGCCCCAAACGCCAGATTCTGGTCGAAGAATCCGTTGTCGGCTGGAAAGAGTATGAACTGGAAGTCATGCGTGACCGCAAGGACAATGTGGTTATCGTCTGCTCGATTGAGAACCTTGACCCGATGGGTATCCATACCGGCGACAGCATTACCGTCGCACCGGCCCAGACACTGTCGGACAAGGAATATCAGGTCATGCGTGATGCGGCACTGAAAATCATCCGCGCCATCGGTGTTGAAACCGGCGGTTCGAACATCCAGTTTGCGGTCAATCCCAAAAACGGCAAGCTGTATGTCATTGAGATGAATCCCCGTGTATCCCGCAGCTCGGCCCTGGCCTCCAAGGCCACCGGTTTTCCGATTGCTAAAATTGCTTCACTTCTGGCGGTTGGTTATACCCTCGATGAAATACCCAACGACATTACCAAAAAGACCCCGGCCTGTTTCGAACCGACCATTGACTATGTCGTCGTCAAGTGGCCGCGGTTTACCTTTGAGAAATTCCCTCAGACCAGCCCGGAACTGACCGTTCAGATGAAATCGGTCGGTGAAGCAATGGCCATTGGCCGAACCTTCAAGGAAGCATTCCAGAAAGCCATTCGGTCGCTTGAAATTGACCGGTATTCACTGGATGCCCGCCATATCAAACCGGGGCTGAATGACGACCAGTTGCAGGAACGGCTGCGGAAAAATTACTGGGATAAATTATGGTATGTTGCGGAAGCCTATCGCCGGAAATATACCACCGAAGATCTCTTTGAGCTGACCCATATAGATCCCTGGTTTTTGAATCACATCAAAGACCTCGTCGAAATGGAAAAGAATCTGTTCTCGGCCGGCCTGGACAAGGTATCCAATGAAATGCTTCGTCAGGCCAAAGAAGCCGGATTCAGCGATAAGTACATGGCGATGAAATTCGGTGTTGAAGAAACCCTGATTCGCAAAAAACGTCTGGAAGCGGGCATCAAAGCCGTCTATAAAATGGTCGATACCTGCGGCGCGGAATTTGAAGCCTCAACGCCGTACCTGTATTCAACCTTTGAAGCGGAATGCGAAGCCAACCCGACTACACGCCGCAAGATTATGATTCTCGGAGGGGGCCCCAACCGTATCGGCCAGGGCATCGAGTTTGATTATTGCTGCGTGCATGCGGCCTTTGCACTGGATGAAATCGGCATCGAATCGATTATGGTCAACTGCAATCCGGAAACAGTATCGACCGATTATGACACGTCGGACCGGCTGTACTTTGAACCGCTGACGTATGAAGATGTGATGTCGATTATCGACACGGAAAAACCGGATGGTGTCATTGTGCAGTTTGGCGGACAAACACCCCTGAAGTTGTCAAAATCACTTCACAAGGCCGGTGTTCCGATTATCGGTACATCGCCCCGCAGCATCGAAATCGCTGAAGACCGCAAGTTATTTAATAAGCTGGTGGAGAAACTGAATCTGCTCCAGCCTTTCAGCGGCACGGCCACCAGTTATGAAGAAACGCTGAAAGTGGCCCAAAAGCTGGGATATCCGCTGCTGGTTCGCCCCTCCTTTGTCCTGGGCGGGCGGGCAATGGATATCGTTTACGATGAGTCGTCTCTGAAGGCCTGTGTCGATGAGGCTCTCGAAGTATCCGGCGAACATCCCATCCTGATCGACAAGTTTCTCGATGATGCAACCGAACTGGATGTCGATGCCATCTGTGACGGCCAGACCGTCGTGATTGGCGGTGTCATGGAGCACATCGAAGAAGCCGGGATTCACTCCGGCGACAGTGCCTGCTTTCTGCCTCCGGTAACACTTAAGCCGGAAACCATCGCCGAAGTCAAACGCCAAACGCGGCTGCTGGCACTGGAACTGCAAGTCAAAGGCCTTATCAATATTCAGTTTGCCATTAAGGAGGATAAGGTCTATATTCTCGAAGTCAATCCGCGTGCATCCCGGACGATTCCATTCGTCAGCAAGGCCATTGGTGTTCCGCTGGCCAAGCTGGCCGCCAAAATCCAGGCCGGAATGACCCTCCAGCAGCTCGGCTTTACCGAGGAGGTCTCACGGAAGCATTACGCTGTCAAGGAAGCGGTTTTCCCGTTCCTGAAGTTTCAGGGCGCCGATGTCATTCTCGGTCCCGAAATGCTGTCTACCGGCGAAGTCATGGGCATTTCCGATGACTATGGCGTTGCCTATGCCAAATCCCAGATTGCTGCCGGCTGCAATCTGCCCACGAAGGGTACCGTGTTTATCAGCGTGCGAGATGCGGACAAACCGCGTGCCGTGCAAATGGCACGAAAGCTCCACGAACTGGGCTTCAAAATACTGGCCACCAAAGGTACCTGTATCGAATTGATTAAAAACAATATTCCTTCGGAATTTGTACGCAAGATGATTGAGGGTCGCCCCAATGTGGTTGACCTGATGATTAATAACCAGATCGAATTGATTGTCAATACCACCGTCGGTGAACAGACCATCCGGGATTCTTTCCCGATCCGCCGTACAGCCCTGGATCGGCAGATTCCGTATATTACAACCATTCGCGGCGGTCTTGCGGCGGCTCGTGCCATTGAAGCCCTGCAAAACGAAAAACTGACGGTCAAATCGATTCAAGCCTATTACAGGAAGTAATTTATGTCGAATAACAAAGCAATTTTACTGCTGGAAGACGGCACGATATTTACCGGCCGGTCTTTTGGCGCCAAAGGGACCGCCGTCGGCGAGGTCGTGTTCAATACCTCGATGACAGGCTATCAGGAAATTACGACGGACCCGTCCTACTTCGAACAGATTTTAACGATGACCTATCCAATGATAGGCAATTACGGCACCAGCACCGATGACTGGGAGTCACGCAAACTGTTCTGTTCGGGCTTTATTGTCAAGGAAAATTGCCCCTTCCCCAGCAACTGGCGGGATGAGAAAACATTCAGCGATTACCTGAAAGAAAATAATGTTGTCGGTCTGGAAGGCATTGATACCCGCAAGCTGGTTCGCCATATCCGGACTCAGGGTGCCATGCGTGGAATCATCTCCTCTTCCGAACTGGATGTCAATAAGCTCAAGAAAAAACTGGATGCCTACCCCGGTCTGGTCGGGCGCGATATTGTTCAGAATGTCACCCTCGGCAAGTCCTATGCGTGGACCCAAGGCGTGGTGGATGTGCTTACCGGCCTTGAGTGCAAACCCAAGCCCAAATACAAGGTTATCGCTTACGATTTTGGCATCAAACAAAACATCCTGAGACTGCTGATTTCGCATGGCTGCAAAGTGGAAGTGGTTCCTGCCGATACCACGGCGGCCCAGATACTCAAAAAGAAGCCCGACGGCGTCTTTCTCAGCAACGGCCCCGGCGACCCCGCTGCGGTAACCTATGCCATCGATGCCATCCGCGGTCTGCTGGGCAAAGTACCCATTTTCGGCATCTGTCTGGGCCACCAGCTTCTGGGACTGGCTCTTGGTGGCACGACCTACAAGCTTAAATTCGGCCATCGCGGCGCCAACCACCCGGTCAAGAATCTCGAAACCGGGAAAATCGAAATCACCAGCCAGAATCACGGCTTCTGCGTCGATATTAATTCGCTCAAAGATAAAAACGTCGAATTGACGCACATGAATCTTAATGACAATACGCTGGAGGGACTTCGGTGCAAAAAACTCAAGGCATTTTCAGTCCAGTATCACCCGGAAGCCTCTCCCGGTCCGCATGATTCACAATACCTGTTTAAACAGTTTACCGACTGGATGGACAAATCCAAAAAGGTAAAAAAATAGTATCTGGCAATAGAAAAGGCCTGCGATATTAAACCGCAGGCCTTTTTATTTCTCATAAAACGGAGTCTTGCCCGTATTCACGCAGCGGTGAAATTAGTTCAGCATCCCCATCAGAACAAGTCTGGCTTCCTGACGTACATTGACCGTCTTTTTGAGTTCTGCCTGAGCTGCAGCCAGTTCTTTCTGAGCGGCTTCTTTAGCGGTCCTCAGCGCTGTCAATTTGGCCGTCACTTCTTCGGCAGTCGCAGATTCATTCTGCAAGACTTCGGTCAGCGCGGCTGAAGCCTTCTGAACTTCAGTCTGCTCTCTGGCAGGCTGCTGATCCGGTGCTTGTCCGCCCTGGCCTTGACCCTGACCACCCTGACGGCTGCCGCGTCCGGCCATTCCCATACCCAATCCACGGGCATTGGCCTGGTTGGACAACGTCATGACTTTCTTGAGCGGGGGTTCAATCTTGGCCCATTCGGCATCGGTGGCATTCAACTGGGTCTTGGCCATTTCAAGCATACGAGCCTGAAAGTCAATCTGACCGCCCTGGCCGCCCTGACCTCGTTGTCCGCCCTGGCCGCCGCCAAAACCACCCTGAGCCGGAGGTTGCCCCTGATTGCCGGCCGCCCAGATAAACGGTATCGAAACAGTTGCCAATAAGAGACTTACGACTACCAACATCATTTTCCGATTCATCAACATAGGTCCAATCCTTTCTGTGTAAAATTGAAATAATAATAGGGTTAAAAACGAATCGTTCAGGAAAAGACGCTGTATTGTCCCATAATATTGCAAAAAATTTAATATATTCAAACGAAACATGATAAGATTGGTCCATATATTGAGTAAAATATCTAAGAATCAAACTATTTAAAGAATTAGACATGACAGCATGGCCTGTAAATGGTAGTATAAAAAGGTGTAATGCCTCTAATTTAAAATGATAACCAATCGATAATCATCACAGGAAAGGAGTAATATGAAATCCAGAACGCTCATAGCGACCATCAAAAATTGGGAAAATAAAATATCTGCGCAGTATCCAGTCAAGACTCTGCTTACGGTTTTTTCAATTGTTTGTGTCAGTATAATTTTAATTCAAATCAGCGAGTTAAAGAGGGGCATGGCTTCCTCTGGCCATAACGATGGAGAGCAAATGGTCGAAATACAAAAGAATCTATCCCTGATGCAGGACGGCATGTATTCCCTGCAAGCCGATATATCCGCAACAAAACGAGATGTTTCCTCAATGAAAACCGATGTAAGTACGATAAAAAAACGTATATCAGTCAATCCCGATTAACGATTGCGCCTGTAGGGACTCGAACCCCAAACCCTCAGTTCCGAAGACTGATGCTCTATCCAATTGAGCTACAGACGCGATAGTGTGAATATACTACGCCGGGCTGAAATTTGCAACTCTGTTTATTCGTGTCGTAAGGATTCAATCGGGTCCATATTGGCGGCTTTGACGGCCGGATACAGCCCGAAAGTTAATCCCACGGCACCGGAAATGCCAAATGATAGCAGCATCGCTTCACTCGTGATAACAGTGGGCATGTTTCCGAAAACGGTGACTGCAATCGGGATAACCGCCCCCAGTGCCATGCCGAACAATCCGCCAGTCAGCGTCAGCAGCAGTGTTTCCGATAAAAACTGAATAACAATGTCGCGTTTTTTTGCCCCCAAAGCTCGCCGAATTCCGATTTCTCGTGTTCGCTCACTGACCGTAGCCAGCATAATGTTCATAATGCCGATACCGCCAACCAGCAAAGATATTGCAGCAATAGATCCTAACACGATACTGAATATCCGCTTCGTCCGAATCGCCTGCCGCAGCAATTCCAGCGGGACAATGACCTGATAATCCTGTTGCTTATGAAAGCGTTTGAGCATTCCTTCAAGCAAATCCCGAATCGGCAGCACGTCTTCAATCGTTGGAACTTTAACGGTGATCTCGCTAAGCTCCACGCGTTCGCCAACCATTCCGGACGTTCCGCTGAATTGCAATAATACCTCGCCAAAACGGCTTTTCATTGTCGTAATCGGCATATACACCTTGCCGTTGGCACCCCCGGAAGAAGTGGTCATTTGTGATCCAAGCTGGTCTTCTTCATTCTGCTCAGTCCTGGTTTCGCTGACCACCCCGACAATTCGGTAATAATCCCCGCCGATTTTAATATCCATGCCAATCGGGTCGTCGACGACAAACAATGAGTCCGCCGCATCGCGGTCAATGACGCAGACATTCAGGGTATAATACATGTCATTTGCCTCAAGAAACCGTCCTCGCTGCAGTTGGACCGGCGC
The DNA here is from genome assembly GCA_964550565.1 of uncultured Pirellulales bacterium. Classification (GTDB taxonomy): domain Bacteria; phylum Planctomycetota; class Phycisphaerae; order Sedimentisphaerales; family Anaerohalosphaeraceae; genus Anaeroglomus. Next base: position 17,999 of record CAZKAI010000041.1, on the reverse strand, counting down.
CAGTTCCGGATACCACGGAACCGTACCGATAATTTCCACACCCAGTACACGGTTGCGGTAGTAGGCCTTGTGACTGATGACCTTGGTTGGTACGACCACCTGGGCATTAGGAATGGTGTCACGAAACCGTTCCGCATCATCGTATGTCAGGCCGTACTGTATCAGCGACTGCTGGGTTGTGTCAGAAGCAGTCTGCTGCGGCGGCTTGAGGGTTTTCAGAATGATATTGGTGCTTCCCAGCCGGGCAATCTGTGCCTGAGCCTGACGGCTGGCTCCCTCACCAATAGCCAGCATCGCAATCACACTGGATACACCGAAAATAATACCCAGCATAGTCAGCATCGAACGCAGGCGATGCAGCCACAGGCTGCGAAGACTGATTTGCAGCACACCCCCGATTTGCAGCAGTAAACTCATTGGGCCGTCCTCGTATAAGTCTGCTGGCGTTCAATTTTACCATCAAGCATGTGGATGCTCCGCTGGGTCCGCTTGGCAACATTGCTGTCATGGGTGACAACAATAATCGTTTTGCCGGCCTCGTGCAATTCATCCAGCAGCCCGAGAATATCCGAGCCGCTTCGGCTGTCCAGGTTGCCGGTCGGCTCGTCGGCCAGCAGAATCACCGGGTCATTGGCCAGTGCCCGGGCAATCGCGACGCGTTGCTGCTGGCCGCCGGACAATTCCGAAGGCCGGTGATGAAGACGGTCGCTAAGCCCCACCTTGCAGGCCAGTTCGACTGCTCGTTCGCGGCGTTCATGTTTGTGAACCTGCTGATAATACATTGGCATTTCAATGTTTTCGACAAGGTTTAATTGCGGAATCAGATTAAACGACTGAAAAATAAAACCAATCCGTTTGCCGCGAATGACTGAAAGTGTGTCATCATCCATCTCGGAAATATCCAGTCCTCCCAGCAGATACTTGCCGCCGGTGGGGCGGTCCAGGCATCCCAATAAATTCAGCAGGGTGGATTTGCCCGAGCCGCTGGGGCCCATGATGGCAGCATATTCGCCCTTGCTGAAACACAGATCGATACCCCGCAAAACCGGCAGTTCGGTGTGCGCAAGAAAATACGACTTGCGAATATCCTGAAGCTCAACAACGGCCTCGGAAGATGGCTTTGATATATGGGATTGAATCATGGTCTTGCTTCTGTCTGTGCCGGGGTGCTTTCTGTGTTCTGGCGAATCCGACGCTGTCCCTGCGGCCTGTCACTGGGAGCCATGCCGCCGTTATCTGCATTATTCTGCTGCATGCGGTCCGGTCCCGCTCCTTCAGGACGCTGGCGGGCCGGGCGGTCTGTGCCGGGCTGGGCGCTGTCCTGCGGCTGGTTTGGAGAGGACTCCTGTCCACCCGGTCGGCGACGTCCGGTTTGATTCTGACCGTCCTGTGGGAATTGCCCCTGTGCCGGAAATCCGCTGGGACGATCCGGATTGCCGGATTGCATGAATTCACCATTGGGCCGCTCCCGAGTCTGGCCGTTAACAGGCATCAAATTCGGAATATCAGGCAGATTTTCCGGAAGGGGGGTTCCCTGCTGCTGCTCGAATATCCTTGGCGGATTCAGAAGAATGGATTCTCCTTCATTTAAGCCGGATACAATTTGAACAAATTTGTCATTATACGGGCCGGTCTGAACTTCACGGGCTTCATTGCCGCTCAGGGTGTGGACATAGCAGAATTTCTTGCCGCTGCGGTTGGAGATGCACTGTACAGGAACTGCCAGGACATCTTTCAGTTGGGCAATAACAATTTCAACCTTGGCCGACATGCCGGGACGCAGCATCTCTCCCCCCTGAAGCGCGACATCGGTCGAATAAATTTTCAAATCCGGATTGGACATAAACCCGGCCTGGTCGGGCAGAGGGGATATCTTGGTCACCTGACCATAAAAGACATTGTCCGGCATGGCATCGACAGTGATCCTCGCTTTCTGCCCCAAAACAATTTTGTCGATATTGGTCTCGTGAATCTTGGTGTCAACAGCCATCTGGGTGGTATTGGGAATCGACATGATTTCTTCGCGTTCATACACCTCACGTCCGACTTCAATCGTCGTTCTCGAACGGCTGCCTCGGCTGAACTGGGTGGTATAAACCACCAGACCCGGACAGGGAGCTTTAATGATACTGGCCGCCATCTGCCGCTGATACCGTTCAAGACGCTCTTTTTCCAGTGCGAATTTTGCGTCAGCGCTGCTGAGTTTGGCCACGGCTTGGGCTTCCTGAGATCGGGCCTTGGCCAGAATACGCTCAAGCTGCCGCTGAGCTTCGATGTAATCGCTGAAAAGCTTGTGGGCTTCTTTGGGAAATTCATACTGGAAAAACAAACCCAGAGCGGTCTGAGCTCGTTCCTGGGTGATTTTGCATTTGTCGGCCTTGAGCTTGTCGGATTCCAGGTCCGTCTTGGCTACGTAATTTTTGGCGTACAGCTTATCGGTCCAGTTATAAGTGTTTTGCGCGATATAATATTCCGATTCCGCAACATTGATATCGGCAATCAATTGGCGGTAGGTTTGCAGGGCTTCACCTCCAAGCTGATTGGGATCGGCGGTCAGTTTTTTGAAATCTTCATCTGTGACCGGCCGGCTGTTGGCGTCCGCGACAAGTTTATCGGCGGCATATTGACCAAGATATTTCTGTAAATCCATCAGCCCGAATTTGACGGTCAGTTTTCCCTGTTGAATGTCGGACTCGTTTTGGTTTTTCTGGATTTCAAGATTTTCCTTGGCATCAGTCAAATCCGCCATGGCACTGTTGTATTGAATCTGCTGCTGGTTTAAATCCTGCTTGATGCTGGAGGTATCCAGCTCAAGGATGACTTTCCCTTCCGCAACATCCTGCTCGGTCAGAATGGTTCCCTCGGGAACAACATTGACAATCGTGGTTCGCCCCTCAACCTCGGAACGAATGGTCACTGCGTTGCTGGACTTGATTGAGCCGCTTTCGGTGACGCTGATAACCATATCCTGCCGTTTGACAGAATAGACGGCTTCGCTGCTCTTGGATGCAACCTTGCCGCTCTGGCCATAAAATACCCGCCACAGCCCCAACACTCCGGCTATTACCACGACGGCAATTAAAATCCTTTTGAATCCGATTTTTCTGGTAGCTGCCATAATCCATCCGGTTTAACTGAAAGTACTTCGATATCACGATAAAAACTTAATTTGGCTATATTGTAATCGACCAGCGTAGAGGTCGTCGCATTTTGTGCCGAAAGCAGGGCGTTTTGGGATTCCAGCACGTCACGCGTCTGAACCCGACCGGCCTGAAACAGCAGCGAGGTGCTTTTGACCCGTTCTTCAGCCAGTTCAAGGCTGAGCTGCTGAATCTTATACCGTTGAGCGGATTCGACCAAGGAACGATAATTATTTCGAACATCCAGCTTGACATTATCGATACCGTCCTCGTAATCCCGCTGCCGCTGAATCAGGGTAATCAGGGATTCCCTGTAATTATTCCGCTCCGACTTGCGGTCAAAGGGCAGGTCCACCTGAGCCCCGATGCTATAGCTCCCGTCGTTAAAACGCAGCCGCCCGGCCTGACGATCAGGGGTCGAATCGACATTAGCCCGGGCAACAATATCCAAATCGGCTTTGAGAGCGTTTTCTGAAACCTTGATTTTGCGACGGGCATCATCCACTTGATCCTTAATGGTTGCCAAGTCAAGCCGCAGTGACAACGCAGTCTGGATCGCATCATCAACATTAAACTCAGGCTCAATAACCTCCATCGCGGAAAGAACCTGCAGGGCATTGGGGTCAAGTTCTATCACGGCATCGGTAGGAATGGCAAGGCTGATTTTAAACGTGTCCAGGGCTTGTTGATATGTGCGCTCCGCCCCGGCCAGATTGTCGCGTGCATCCAGCATCTGCTGCTTGGTTTGATCCGCTTCAAACATATCCAGACGGCCGGCCATGGCTTTCAGATTCGATTGATCGTATGCCAACAATAGACTTTTATAATTGCTGTCTGCGTTTTTAACACGATCCAGGGCCTGGATGACACGATAGTATTCACTGACGATGGTAACGACAAAGGATTTGCGATATCGGCTGAAAGAGCGAATTTGATACAATACATTCCGCTCTGCCTGGGTCAGGCTTTCCATGACGACATCTTTGCCGGCCCCGCGAAGCAGAGGCTTGCTGATGGTGGCGCTCAGAACGCTCCCAAGGCTTTCCCGCGGATCACCGGTCAGATAGCGAAGCCAATCGGAGGCAATGCTGCTCGAAATCTGGGTCCCATCTTCCAGAAGCCTGTTAAAACCTACCGCCCCGCCCGCTCCCATGGACTCATCGGCTTCGTTGCGGCTGTAGGTACTGTCAAATGTACCAAACCATTTGGTGGCAAAATTATGCCGAAACAGCGTTAAATCCAGCGCAGACAGGTACAGAGATTCCTTTTGCCGCTGATAATCCCGGTTCCGGGCTGTCGCCAGAGCAACTGCTTCAGCAAGGCTCAGCCTTCCTGATGGAATATAATTAGGATCAAAAAATAAATCATTGGGATCGCGTTCCACATCCGAAATGCGGGAATTGGCGCGACTGCCGTGTTCCGCTTTCCACTTGCTGTCTAAGATGTGTTGCACTTCTTGGTCAGCATCTGCCTTATACTGTTCGGGGGAACAGCTCGTTAATACAAGACAACAACCCAGTCCCACCAAAAACAGTGCTAACCGACTCCGAAAGAGTCGTTGACGAATCTTACTTATTTTATCAGGATATAACATATTCGTTTATTAATTAATCAATAAGGCCAATATTGGTTTTATTTTGATTATGACGTTATACCCTATGATTTTGTTGCAAAAAAGTCTAAAAATCCAATCAAATTAAGATTTTGTTTAGATTCATTAAATACAATTCTTTTTGAGTGCTATCCCCAGGTTGACCTTATGATATATCTATGTTATTCTACAACAGCCAATAGGTTCTATAAAATATCTGCAATCGGTATAAAACGAGGATGTGTCAAAATGGGCTATACCAAAAGCTACGCCAGTTTTGAGAATTTTTCACAAAAGGACTTCCAATGACAGGATGGATTGTTTTACAGTGGCTGATTGCTCACATCGAATTGCTCATCGGCTTTATGGTGGGTATCGTTCTGATTGCGCACGTCCTGACTCAAAAACGCTCGCCATCAGGCACCATCGCGTGGCTGCTGGCCATAATCCTGATTCCTTATGTGGGTGTCCCTCTGTATTTGATGCTTGGCGGCAGAAAAATGAAACGCACTGCTGCCAAAAAATCCGCCACTTCGCTGTCCTGGCCGTCGCGACGGCTTGATGTCCCGCGAACACAGGTCGATGAATTGCTCGAAAGCTATGGAATCCCCTCTGCCACCGACGGCAACCGCCTGGAAATTCTTACTGATGGTCAGCAGATATACCACCACCTGATTTCTCTGATTGATAGTGCTCAGGATTCCATTTACATCTCAACTTTTATTTTTCGCCCGGATGAGGTCGGCAGAGAAATTCGAGACAGGCTGGTGCTCAAAGCCCGCCAGGGCCTGGATGTGCGTGTACTGCTGGACGGATTTGGAGCGGTTCAGACCGGCCGTCGTTTCTTCGTGCCGCTGGTCAAAGCCGGTGGAAAATATGCATTCTTTATGCACCGTCTTTTTCGCGGCAGAACCAATTTGCGCAATCACCGCAAAATCGTCGTCATTGACAATCAAACTGTACTGGCAGGGGGGACCAACATCGGCAAGGAATACCTTGGCCCTGAACCCGACCCGAAGCGGTGGCAGGATTTGTCTTTCATATTAAAAGGCCCCGCCGTACGGTCCTACCTTGAAATATTTCATTCCGATTGGGCTTTTACCATCGGCGTGAATGACGTTCCAGCTCAGGCTGAGCCGGCCGGGTATTATGACAGTCCCAATGTCGCCATTGTTCAGGTGGTTCCTTCCGGGCCCGACATCCCCGGCGATGCCCTGTATGATGCCATCCTGACATCGCTTTATAGTGCTCGACGTAAAATCCAGATCGTAACGCCGTATTTTATCCCGGATGAACCCCTGCTCAATGCCCTCCAGCTTGCTGTCCGGCGGGGCGTCGAGGTCAGGATTCTCGTTCCTGCCAAGTCCAATCACCCAATAACCGATGTTGTTCGCCGAGTATATTTGCGCGAAATGCAGAGGGTCGGAGCCAAAATATTTTATTATACCCCCGGGATGATTCACGCAAAAACCGTTCTCGTGGATGACACTCTGGCGATGATTGGCTCGGCCAATATGGACTCACGAAGCCTGTTTCTCAATTACGAAGTCATGCTGATTGCTTACAGTCGTCCGCAAATCAACCAAATCTCCGGTTGGATTACAAATATCGAAAAAGCCTGTATTCAGTGTGAACTGAAAGCCGGCTTTATTCGCAATTTATTTGAACACATGATACGTCTCTTTGCCCCGCTGTTGTAGTCTCGATTCCAATTGATTTACGATTGATTTTGGGTATAATTTCGCTTTTATGACAAGATTGGACGAATGCCCATGGAACAGACAAATGATTTCGTAACCATCGTTGCGGGACTTCCCCGCTCCGGAACATCGATGATGATGAATTGCCTCCATAAGGGAGGTCTTGATGTTCTGGTGGATAATCTCCGCAAAGCCGACGAGGATAATCCGCTGGGCTATTTTGAGTATGAGCCTGTCAAGAAAACCAAACAGGACCCTTCCTGGCTCCAAAACGCCCCCGGCAAGGTCGTCAAAATGGTCTATCGTCTCCTGTATGACTTGCCGGCAGGGTATGAATACCGGGTCATCTTCATGCAGCGGGATATGGCAGAAGTGCTTGCTTCCCAGAAAAAAATGCTCGACCGCAGCCAGAAATCAGCCGCTGAAGTCTCCGATGAACAGATGGCCGCCTTATATCAGACGGATTTGCAGAAGTTTTTCCATTGGATTGCAAAGCAGCCGCATTTCAAGATGCTGATCGTCAATCATCGCGATATGCTGAATCATACCCGGGAACAGTGCGAAAAAATCTCTCATTTTCTGGGAGGCCGGCTTGATGTCGAAAACATGATTCAGACCGTCAATCCATTATTATATCGCAATCGAAATCAATAAACAGCAGGTTAAGTTGCAGGTTTGAGCCAGTCCGCCCCCAGTTGGCCGCACGCTGCACGGATCGAACGCCCGCGTTTGTAGCGAATCACCGTCTCAATCCCTTCGCGTTCCAGAATCGCTGCAAATTGCCGGATTCCCGCTGGGCTTGCGGCAACAAAATCACACCCGTCAAAGGCGTTGAACTCAATCAGATTGACATTGCATTTGAGGGGTTTGACCAGGCGGGCCAGCAGGCGGGCCTGCTGGGGCGAATCGTTATAATTTTGGATCATGCAGTATTCAAACGTAATCCGTCGTCCCGTATGATCCTGATATTTACGTAAAACCGACATCAATTCCTGCACGGGCACCTTTTTGGAGATATTCAGCAAACTCTGTCGGGTTAGATCATCCGGCCCATGCAGCGAAATTGCCAGCCGCGGCTGCAGAGGCTCGTCTGCCAGACGTGCAATTCCCTCCGGCAGCCCGCAGGTCGAAATCGTAATATGCCGAATCCCGATATTCTGACCCTCGGGATGATTGAGCAATTCCACCGACCGCATCGTGGCATCGTAATTGTCCAGAGGTTCCCCCATCCCCATATACACGATATTCTGGACCTTGCCAACTTTAGCCTGCATCTGATAGACCTGATCGGCAATCTCCCCGCAGGTCAGGTCCCGCTGATAGCCAAGCTGCCCGGTGGCACAAAACAGGCATCCCATCCGACACCCCACCTGCGTCGAAATGCACAATGTATTTCGCTGGTCATCCAGAAGACGGACCGCCTCAAGCCGATTCCCATCGCTGGTCTCGAATACAAACTTCATCGTCCCGTCCGGATCTTCGAATCTCTCTATCAGCTTCAGCGTGGAAATATGATAGCCCGCCTCCGCCAGCGCAGCGCGGAAAGCCTTGGAAAGGGGGGTAATCTGTTCCAGAGCGGAAACATTCTTCTGGTGAATAAACGTAAATAAATACTGAACAACAAAGGACTTCTGGCCATATTTGGCCGCCACTTGTTCCAGCTCATTCCATGTCAGCGATTTCAGGTCTTTTATCATCCCGGCATGATAACGATTTATGTGCCGGCAACCAAAGAAAAATTTGCACAACTGCAAAATTACATATCTTTAAATGTCGTCATATCATCGCCCGGGAAATCGTGAATTTCCGTCGATTGACTTTCGCTTAAGTCGGCATTGGCAAGGTCTTTGACGAATTCATCAAATTGATTGTCTGCCGTGAGTTTTTCTCCATTTCTCTCTTCCATCGGCTCATGGACTGGCTCAATGGGCTTGACACCGGTTACATCGGCCGGGTTGCCGTCAATTTGAATCACAAAAGTAACAGCCCCAATCCGCAATTGATCTCCGGGTTTAAGCCGAACCTCCTCTATTTTCTGGCCATTGACAAAGGTGCCGTTTTTGCTCCCCAGGTCGCGCACCATCAGTCGTCCCTGATCCATATTGATTTCGCAGTGTTTTCGAGAAGCAACAGAGATGGGCAGACACAAATCACAGTCTTGCCGACGCCCGATGGTCGTCACGGCACTCGGTAGGTTGAATGGCTTTACAGACCCGTCTTTTTTTAATAACAAAAGATTTACCTGCATTCTGCCTCCCTGAAAAAGTCTTTGAGTACAAAAGGATTATAGCGTATGATTTGTCGCTTCTGCAAGAAAAAAACGGAAATGACGGGACAATTTATCCATAACCCAATATAAAGACAAGAAGTATCTACTATGAAGCACAAAGCTGTGTTTTTCGACCTTGACGGGACTCTCGTTGATACCCTCGACGATCTTACAAACGCGATGAACTTTGCCCTGAATCTGCTGGGGCAGCCGTCCATCAATCGGGACGAATGTCGAGAAATGATAGGTAAAGGCCTTGCCGTATTTGCGTATAAAGCATTGCCCGAAAACGCCAGGCATCTCCAGCAGCAATTGATCAGCGAAATGAAAAAACGCTACCTGACCACCTGTTTTGAAGAAACCACGGTCTATCCGGGCGTGTTGGAATTTGTGGACCAATGCCGTCAAAAAGGACTGAAATTGGCGGTAATCAGCAACAAAGAACACACACTGACCCATAAAATTGTCCAGCATTACTTCGGGCCGGAACGATTCGAATGCATCCTCGGTCAGAAAGAAGGCCAGATGATCAAACCCGATCCTGCCCCGGTGCACTGGGTTATGAACGAGCTGGGAATCAGCAATCCCAAAGATGTACTGTATGTCGGTGACAGTGATGTCGATGCCCAGACCGCCCTGAATGCCGGCGTGGATTTCGTCGGTGTCAGTTGGGGATTTCGCTCCGTCGAGCAGCTCAAGGAAGCCGGCGCCCAAATAATTTTGCATCAGGCCGCAGAAATTCTGGAAATTCTTTGAATCGACACTGTCTATATTTCCAGAGTGATTATCGTTCTTAAAATACAGAGCTTTATAGAGAGCTGCAATGATGGAAGACCAACAGGATGAGCGTATCGTGCAAAGCCCGGCAGTACCACCATGGTACTGGCCGTTTCTGTTCCCACTAAACGGAACCGGCCTGGGTATGATCGGGTTGTTTATTCTCTGTAAAATAATTCTTGGTGCCCTGGCATTTGTACCAATACCTCTGATGCAGCTTGTTATCCTGATCCTTCATGTCATCGTGACGGCCTATATTTACTGGTATCTGTGTCTGTGCGTTCAAGTCACTGCCGAAGGGCAAACTAAAGCCCCGGATATTCTGCAGGATGATGAAGGTGATTTCATGGATTTAATCGTAAGAATGCTCAGGCTGCTTCTTGCGGCATTTGTTTGTTTTGCGCCGGGATTGATCTATTACATATGGACTAAAAAGGCAGATGAAGCATTATGGAATATCGTGGCAGCCGGTTTGTTCTTTTTACCGATGGTGTTGTTGTCCACCATCCTGCATGATTCCCTCTGGGGGCTGAATCCGGTCCTGATTGTGCTGTCCATGATTCGCACTCACGTGCGTTATCTGCTGCTGGTCCTGTGTTTTTGTATTCCGTTTGGATTATATGTTGTGCTGGCAATCTACTCCAACCGGTGGGGCATTTGGCTGACTTTGCCTGCGGAGGCAATCGCATTATACCTGGCCTATGTCGGGTCCGCGATGCTGGGCCGGTTTTATTATCGCAATGAATATCGTCTTGACTGGGGTGTCTAATCAGCCGCGTCGAATCTGGACGCTCCTGGCGTGGGCATCGAGCCCTTCGGTCATTGCCAGACGGATTATGTCATCGGCACTGTCAGCGAGCTTGCGGGCATCGAATTCAATAATGCTGCTGGACTTGACAAATTCATTACTGGTCAGCGCGCTGAAGAACTTGCTGGTCTGGCGAGTCGGCAGGGTATGACTTGGTCCGGCGTAATAATCGCCCGCAGCCACCGGCGTGTACGGCCCGATGAAAAGTGCTCCCGCATTGACTAACTTTTCGCTGATGGTTTTGCTCTTGTCGCCGCATTGGACCTGCAGGTGTTCGGCCGCAAAGGCATTCGCCCAGTCAATCACTTCTTCCATGGTCTTAAGAACCACAATACCGCTATAAGCCAGAAGGCACGCCCGTGTTGCTTCAGAACGTCCCAGTTGGGCGACCTGTTTTTCCAGTTCCGCCAGAACCGCCTCGGCCAGTTTTTCCGAAGCCGTTACCAGAATCCCCGCACCCGGGTCATGTTCGGCCTGACTGAGCATGTCCGCGGCCAGCCATGCCGGATTGGCCTGTTCGTTGGCCACAATCAGCACATCACTGGGCCCGGCAAAGGAATCGATATCCACCAGTCCATACACTTCCTTCTTGGCAAGCTGCACCACGTCATGGCCCGGCCCGACAATCTTATCGACCTTGCGAATCGTCTGAGTCCCCCAGGCCAGTGCCGCCACCGCATGAGCACCACCCAGCCGATAGACTTCCGTAATCCCCAGTTCAAAACACAGCCCCAGAATTACCGGGTGAATCCCGCCGTGGTACCGCGGCGGAGAAATCACCACAATATCTTTCACCCCGGCGGCCTGTGCCGGCACCGCGGTCATAATGACCGTGCTGGGCAGGGGAGCGCTGGCGCCTGGAATACATAGGCCCACACGCCGCAAAGGCAGGTACCGAATCCCATCCGATGTGATTTTGTTCCCGATAAAAATCTCGGCCTGATAGCGCCGGACGTTATCAATTGCCTTTCGCAGCGATTGCAGCAGCTCTTTATCGAGACCCTCATGGGCCTTCTTCAGCTCCTCCTGCGGGACACGAAACTGTGCCGGAGCCAGCTTTACTTTGTCGAATTTTTCTGTAAATTCAGCAACCGCCGCATCCCCTCGATTGCGCACCTCTTCGACAATCGCACTGACACTCTGGGCCAGCGATTTGCGGCTGTGTAAAAACGCCTGCATGGAATGTTCATCCTGCAGACGACGGACGCTGTCTTGGAAATCCGGATCATTATGATGCATCACGATAGAGCGTAAAGAAGCACTCAAAGCAGCCTCCGTTTAAGGTGTGAAATTGCCGTTGGAATACGTCCGCTGTGCCCGGTACATCAGCAGGTATTGCTGCCCCTGACTCCGCGAGAGAATTCCGGATATCGTATAGCGGTAGCGTCCCATCGCACGGGCCAGCGTATCTTCGGTCTTTTCCAGCGTCAGACAGGGCAGCAGCACAAAATCGTCCGTCTCCACCTTACGGCCAAAACCGTCAGGCTGAAATTGTCTGGTGTCGCCCAGGGTGATATACCCGGCCTTGCTGATCAGCGACGAATCCGCACTGGTCACCGCGGTTGTTTCGCTGATCTGGGCCAAATCAACTTTGCTTTGCGACTGAAGCAGTTTCATGATATCGCTGGGAATCACTTCCGATTCCGTGCTGTTGGGGTCTGTCGCCGGGGCAGTCTCCATCGGTGTCGGTACCGGGACTGCCTTTTCCGGCTCGACTAACGGCATCACCTGAATCGGAAACAGGTAATTTTCTTTCCGGTACAGGGTCAGAATGCCCCAAATTTTAATCCGTACCTCGGTATTTTCTTTGGCGAATGAACGTATCTGGTCCAGACCGCCCGAGGCCAGAACCTTCAGGGGGACTCCGGACGGGAAAATCGTTTTCAAATACTTCAGTTCCGCATCTGTGGAAAACGTCCACTGGTCCTTGTTGACCTTGTCCTGCCTGGCAATGCCGTCGATCGCATTCAGTACAAATCCTTCCGGCAGTGTCGGCTTGGCCGCATGGATGATGCCTGTCAGAGTGAATACCGTAAGGCAAATGATAAATCGTTTCATAAGCATATCTATACTGATCCTACGTAAAAGTTCTCGGTTCGTCGCGGCTAAGTACAGCAGCTTCAACCACGTGCTTCTTTTGCTCGCGGAATAATCATACCCGTTGGGTATCTCGATTCCGTCGAAATTAAGGACCGTTTCAAATACTCCGCCGCCTGTGCCGCATCATCCGCGACAGCGAGGCTGTCTTTGCAGGCCGGGTCCGCCTGTTCCATCATAGTCACCAGCGGCTGCCAGAAATCCCGCATGACCACAATCGGCTTGTTGGCCGTCTCAAAGCGCTTGTGCTTATGTTCCCACACGTGCGCCAGTTCCAGCAGCGTTCCCGTCCCGCCGGGCAGAACCAGATAGCCATTACCGATTTCGACCAGTTTTTTCAGCCGCTGGTCCAGATTCTCGGTGGACAGTTCCGTACCAACATACGGATTGGCCTTCCCGCGTCGAAAGGCCTTGCAGGTCACGCCGAACACCTGTGCACCGGCCTGAGCCGCACCCTGCGCCGAGGCCAGCATCGTTCCGCCATATCCGCCATTGGCAATATCAAATCCCGCCGCGGCCAGTGCTCTTCCGGCTTCCACAGCCAGCGTAAATACCGCATCGCCTTCGACGGCCTTGCTGGTGCCGAATACCGTAATGATGGGTCTGGTGCTCAAGCTCATCGCCGTCCGGCCATCATTTTTGTATAGTGCAGCAGGCCTGCATGCATCAGGATATCGCGATCCCGTGCCGATAAGGCCAGTTTGCCTTTGAAGGTCTTGCCGCTGGTTTTGTTCTCGATTGTGACCTCATCCCGGCCCTGAATCGCAGCCGTCAAATCCTCAATCCCAATCTCATCATCGGCGTTTATCGTCTCATAATCAGCCGGGTTGGCAAATTCAATCGGCACGATTGCAAAGTTAATCAGATTCGCTTTATGAATCCGCTCGATGCTCTTGGCGACAATCGCACGCACACCCAGGTACATCGGGCACAGCGCCGCATGTTCACGGCTGGAACCCTGTCCGTAGCTTTCCCCGGCGATAATCACACCGCAGCGACCCTGAGCTTTCAGTGCCAGTGCCCGGTCTGCAAAAGTCGGCTTGCCTTCCTCATTAAAACAATTAAACACATATTTCGAATACAACGGCACATTGGAGCGATATTTCAAAAACGCCCCGGCCGGCATAATATGATCTGTGGTAATCTTGTCGCCGCATTTGAGAAGCACCTTGCCGTCGAGATGTTCCGGCAAGGCTTTCGGCGACTCCGGCACGACAATTGTCGGCCCGCGGAGCACCTGGGCTGCACCCGATTCCTCCGGCGACAGCGGCGGCAGCAGCATACTGTCATCAATCAGAAATTCTCGCGGCACACGAATCTTGGGATATTTGATCCCCATCAACTGCCGCAGGTTGCGAGGATCGGTAATCTCGCCCATAATCGCCGAGGCAACCGCGGTTTCCGGACTGACCAGATAACACATGTCGTTCTTGGTCCCGGTCCGCCCGGCAAAATTCCGGTTGAATGTCCGCAGCGACACCACACCGTCAGCAGGCGAAAATCCCTGCCCGATACACGGCCCGCAGCCGGATTCGATAATCCGCGAACCTGCCGCAATCATATCCGCCAAAGCCCCGTTGCGGGCCAGCATCTCCAGCACCTGCCGGCTGCCCGGCGCCACGCCGAATTCCACCATCGCATCAATCTGCTTGCCGCGCAGCACCTCGGCCACCAGCATCATATCCGTATAGCTCGAATTCGTGCAGCTTCCGACAATCACCTGCCCGATCTTGAGCCCTTCGATATCCCTGATCGCCTGAATATTATCCGGCGACGACGGACACGCCGCCATTGGCACCACGTCCGAAAGATTAATCGGAATTATACGATCATACTCCGCTCCCGGGTCCGCATGAACCGGCTGAAATTCCCGCCCGCGGTCCTGAGCTTCCAGGAACGCGTGCGTCAATTCATCACTCGGGAAGATACTGGTCGTGACGCCCAGTTCCGCGCCCATATTGGTAATCGTAGCCCGCTGCGGTACAGTCAGCGACTTGACGCCCGGCCCGAAATACTCCACCACACACCCGACATTACCCTTGGTCGTCAGGATGCTCAGCAGCTTCAAAATGACATCCTTGCTCGAGACCCACTCAGGCAGCTTGCCAGTCAGTTCCACACCGATAACTTTCGGGCATGTCAGATGAAACGGCCCGCCGCCCATCGCCACCGCCACATCCAACCCGCCGGCACCAATCGCCAGCATCCCCATCCCGCCGCAGGTCGGCGTATGCGAATCACTGCCCAGCAGAGTCGATCCGGGCCGAGCGAATCGCTCCAGATGCACCTGGTGACAGATGCCGTTGCCTGGCCGCGAATGCCACGCCCCGTGCTTGGTCGATATCGTCTGTAAATACAGGTGGTCGTTATGATTTTCCGAGCCGAACTGGGCCATATTGTGGTCCACATAGCTGACCGACACTTCGGTCCTGACCCGTCCGGTCCCCATCATCTCAAACAGCAGAAACGCCGTCGTCCCTGTCGCATCCTGCGTCAGCGTCTGGTCAATGCGAATACCGATGGGGTTGCCCGCCTTCAATTCGCCTTCGACCAGGTGTTTATGTAAAATCTTGTATGTCAATGTCCGATTCATCGTTAAGCCTTTGCAAAAACGATAGTTATATTTTTATTGGTACACCTTCTCTTCAATTCTGCTCTATTCAATTTACCACAGTACCGCCCGAAAAACAACGTTTTTGCACAAAAAACAACGCCTCCAATCCCGACCGCTAACAGTCCCGGCAAAAACAGCATAAATACAAAGAACAAATATTTGTTCTTGATTATTCGCCGCCGCCGATTGTACAATCCGCTCGCGCTGGATAAGGTTCCGCACAGGAGACGGCAACAAACAACCAGCACACGTCTCAAAATGGTGTGGCAGGCATGTCCGCCCTGTGCAAGGTCAAGCAACGTAAGGAGAGCAATAATGTCGAAGTGGGAGTTTTGGGTCATAGGCAGTCTGGTTATAGCAGTTGTCCTGTTTTTGTCCCATCGTCTATTTGCAGCCGCACAGCCTGCGGGAGCTGCCCAGCCGGATAATCAGCCCGACAATGTGGATCTCCGCCCGGCCTTCCAGAAGATGGAGCTGGCCCCCCGGGTTCAGGGCAATAGAAACACCTGCTCGGTCTTCACCGTAGCCGGGGCCATCGAATACGCCTTAGCCCAAAAGCAGGGCAAGCCGACGCGCCTCAGCGTCGAATACCTCAACTGGGCTGCCAATGACCACCTGGCCCAGAAAGCCGACGGCGGCTACTTCTCCGACATCTGGAAAGGCTTTATCGACCATGGTGCATGCCCCGAACAGGACATGCCGTATCAGGATAAATACAATCCCGAACTTGCCCCGGATAAAAAGCTCCGGACGCTCGCTGCCCAGGCACACAGCGCCGACCTGCGTCTGCACTGGATCAAGGAATGGAACCCCAACACCGGCCTGACCGATACGCACCTGGCCCAAATCAAACAAGTCCTCAGCCGGCAGTGGCCGGTCTGCGGCGGCTTCCGCTGGCCCAAAAAGCCCGTCTGGACAGACGACGTCCTCAATACCCCGCCCGTCGACGGCGTCATCGACGGCCACAGCGTTCTGCTGGTCGGCTATCGCGATGACCCCCGGCAGCCCGGCGGCGGCATGTTTATCTTCCGCAACTCCAACAACGGCGGTCGCGACGGCTGGATGACCTATGAATACGCCTGCACCTACATGAACGACGCCGTCTGGATCGACTACCCGACCGACGAAAGCCGCCCGCGTTTCGCCCCCACGGTCAACGAAATCCTCGGCCCGCAGAGCCTGTTCCCCAAAGGCCGCAACCGCCGCGTCTCCAGCAACGAACAGCCCGGCTGGCACACCGAAAATCTCGACATGGACTGGCTCATGCCCGGCCAGTCGGTCAACATGCCCATCCTCGAAGGCCCCGGCGTCATCACCCATATCTGGTTTACCAGCCACTCCGGCTGGGTAGGGGAGCTCAACTCCCTGTCGCTGCGTATCTATTACGATGACGACACCGAACCGGGCGTCGAAGTCCCCGTCGGTGATTTCTTCGCCGTCGGCCACGGCAAACCCGCCGTCGTCAACAGCATCCCCGTCCAGGTCTCGCCCACCGGCTCGCTGACCTGCTACTGGCGGATGCCGTTCCGCAAAAATGCCCGCATCGTCGTCACCAATGACAACCCCGACCGCTCGACCGGCCTGTACTGGCAGGTCGATTGGATGCAGTTCGACGAACTCCCGGCCGAGACGCCGTATTTCTACGCCCGCTATCGCCAGGAATACCCTGCCGTCATGGGGCAGGATTACCTGCTGGCCGACATCGAAGGCTGCGGCTATTACGTCGGCACCGTCCTGTCGGTCACACTCGCCCAGGAAAGCTGGTTCGGCGAAGGCGATGATTACTTTTACATCGACGGCGAGCAGGTCCCCAGCCTGCAGGGCACCGGCACCGAAGACTACTTCAACGATGCCTGGGGCTATCGCGTCCGCACCAGCCCCTGGTTCGGCCAGCCCGCATGGCAGGGCGATGCCCCCGGCGACAGCGGCGTCTGCTATCGCTGGCACCTGCCCGACCCCGTGTATTTCACCCAATCCCTCAAAGTCGCCATCGAACACAAGGGCAACCTCGAGGTCGCCGAAGACGGCTTCTTCCTCGAACGGCCCGATTTCTTCAGCAGCGTCGCCTTCTGGTATCAAACCGGAAAGCCTAAAACCACCTTCCCGCCGCTGCCGGCCTGGAACGAGCGTCGTGCCCCCTGGCAGCAGCATCACCTGGTCAAAGCCTATCGCTTTGCCAAATCCACCGGTAAGGCCGCCGTGGGCGTCGAGGCTCAGGGCTTCTTCGGTGCCCGGCCTGTGCTGACCTGGCCCAATACCCAAGCCGGCGCCGTGCTGACGCTGCCGTTTGAACTGTCGCAGGCGGGGCGCTTTGCCGTCCGGCTGACCGCCGCCTCCGGCCCCGCCAATGGGACTTATGACATCCTAATTGACGATAAGAATGTCAAGACCGCCGACTTCCGGGCCGCCGAGTCCGGAGAACTGGATGTAGTCCTCGGCACCCACCAACTCGACAAGGGCAAGCATACGATTGCCTTCCGGGCCGCCGACTCCGCCGAGAAGGCCGGGCCGCTGGGCGTCGAAATCCTGCGGCTGCTGGCACTGCCTCCCGAGGCCAAACGTGTTGAGAAGTCGCATAACGAAGCCCACTTTGTCCGGCTGGGCATCGGCCGGGCGATTTACGCCTACCGGCTGGCATTCGATGAAGTGCCCGAGTCGCTGGAGATTCTGGTCGAAAAGGGCTTTATGCCCGCCCGCTACCTGAAGGATGAAAACAACCTCCCGCTGAAATCCTGGAAGGAAGGCGACGCCCTCACCGTCGAAAGCCCCGGCAAAGACCACTGGAAAAAATCCTGGACCGGCCTCGACCCCCGCCGCTGACATTGTATTTTGCCCCCACCAAACGGGCGACCCTCAGGTCGCCCGTTTTTATTTCCTGTATTCCTGATGTATACCTGTGTACCTGCATACTTGTATACTTGCATACCTTATTTGCATTCCTGTCTTCCTGTATTCTTGACTTTCACATAGCTTTATGTAAAATTGCTGTTTTAACCCTTCAAC
>CAZKAI010000040.1:31235-36240 GCA_964550565.1 uncultured Pirellulales bacterium | reverse complement strand
GGATGCGTATGAACATGGATCGTCGTCAGTTTCTGGGTCAGACGCTGCTGCTGTCGGTGGCGGGGTGTTCTTCGGTTCTGGATAAGGGGTCGGCCCAGCAGGCTAAAGAATGGAACGCAATTCTGTCGAAGCATCGGCTGGAGGGGCTGGAAGTCAAAACGGTGCAGTTGAACTGGCCGCGGCTGGTGGGCAAGAATTCCCGGCTGGATGTGCATGGGCGAGGGCCGCGGGAGACGGTGTGCCGGATTCGGACGGACAAGGGGACTTCCGGCTGGGGCATGTTTCTTGACCGGCGGGAGAACGCGGCCAATGTGCTGGGCCGGTTCAAGGGGATGCCGATTACCGAGATATTCGACCCGGCAGTGGGGATTATCAAGCCTGAGGCCCGGCCGCTGGATTTTGCACTGCATGATTTGGCGGGGGTGATTTTGAATCTGCCGGTCTATGCGATGCTGGGCAAGCACGGCCCCAAAGGCAATCTGTGCTACAGCGGGATGATTTATTTTGATGACCTGGAACCGTCGGAGAATCCGGCGGGAATCAGTAACGTGATGGAAAACTGCCGGTTTGATGTGGATTACGGCTATCGTCAGTTGAAGGTCAAGATTGGCCGGGGCAATAAGTGGATGGAAAAACAGGCGGGCATTGCGCGCGATATCGAAGTGACGCGCAGGATTGCCGAGGCGTATCCGAAGGTGGACGTGCTGGTGGACGGCAATGACGGCTTTACCTGCGATGAGTTTATCCAGTATCTGGAGGGCATCGGCGATGTGAAGCTGTTCTGGATTGAGGAGCCGTTTGCCGAGACGCGAGAAGATTATCAGAAGCTGCGGGCATGGCTGAGGAAAAACCGGAGTAAGGCACTGCTGGCAGATGGGGAGTACAATCCGGACGAGACACAGTTGATGGAACTGCTCAAGAGTAAGCTGATTGATGTGAGTCTGCAGGATGTCTGCGGATATGGGTTTACAGCGTGGCGGAAGCTGATTCCGGTGCTCCAGGAAATCGGGGCGACCAGTTCGCCTCATGCGTGGGGTTCGCGGCTCAAGACCAATTATACAGCACATCTGGCCAGCGGACTTGGCAATGTGGTGACGATTGAGGGTGTGACCTGTACGAGTGAGGATGTGGACTTCGGCGATTATGTTCTCAAGGACGGCAAGCTGATGACCTCTGAGGCGCCGGGATTCGGGATGAAGCTGAAGGGGTAGCGGGCGAGAAAAGGTTGGAGTTCGGAGTTCATAGTTCGTAGTTCGTAGAAAAAGTGGATTCCCGCTTTCGCCTGCGCGAGGACAGGCTCTCTGAGGGAATGACAATTTGATGGGCACGGGGTGACGATGGGCAGGCACGGGGGCCTGCCCCTACAGCGAAACACACGGGGGGATGAAGGGCGACCAGCAGGTCGCCCGTACGGAAATACAAATCTATGGCCAGGCGGGGGGCGGACACACAGGTTTGTCTTCGCAAATATGACAGGTTCTGCACAATGGAACGAGCCACGGCCAAGCGGAGCTTGACCGATGCCACCCGACAAGTTAATCTTTTTTGGGGGTGCGGAGCAGGACCAGGCTATTGGCGACGCGACGTTCACGTCCATCGGAGGGGGAGTTGACGACTTTGCCGCCCAGCCAGAGGGTGGAAGAGCCGCCGCCGTCAAGGTTCATCGCTTCTGTACATCCGAGTTCGAGCATCAGGGCGGCCAGTTCATCGCAGGTCATGCCGTCCGACAGCTTTTCCTGCCGTCCATCGACTACGACCCAAAAGAACGATTTGTCGTTCCAGCCGAGGGCGGTGCGAGGATGGCGGGTGGTGTCATTATGTTTGGGACATTTGCCGGCGGCCACGAGGACGGGGTGGCCGGCAATGGCGGTTTCCACATCCCGCAAATCCGGGTCGGTTTTGATGGATAAGACCATGCGGGTACCCTCGGCCAGCGGAGGAACGATGGGCCAGAGTTTGGGGCCGATGGAAAGCACCATCTTGCCGGGCGAGAGGGGGGTATTGGGCTGCTGCTGGATTTTGGCGAGGGTGACGGCGTAGTCCAGGCCGGGCTTGAGCGGCAGCGTCGAGCCATCGGCGGCCGGTTCGAGCACCAATTCCACGCCATCGGTGGTTCGGGTGGACGGGCCGAAAGCCGGGGTAAAGAGTACAGCCCTGTCGGCGGCGCGTTCCTGATTGAGGCCGAATGTCCAGTTCAGGCCGTTGGGTTCGCGGACCGTCAGGCGTGAAGTGACATTGCCGATATGCGGCTGGCCGTCCGGGGTGAGCCAGAAGCTCAGGCCAACGGGGGCGCTGACGAGCTGACCATCGACGATATGCAGGCCTTCGGGGTCGCCCTGATAGGGGCCGACCTTAATGACAAAAAAGTCACCGTTGACGGCGGCCAGCGGCTTGCCCCATTCGGGCGGCAGGGCTTCAAGCTGCTTGCGGACGGTTTCGAGATCGACGATGGTTTGTTTGGCCAGGGTCGAGACGAAACGGAAATCCTCCCGCGTGCGGTCAATCTTGACGATGTGGATGGCCCAGGGTACCTGGCCGATGCGGCGGTGGATGTATTCAATGCCCGGCTCGACGTCGGGCCACTGGGGTTCGGTCTGGGACTGCGGATTCAGATTAAAAGGATTGAGTGCGGGGGCGGCGAAGGCCGTCATACTAATACAAAGCAGGGCGATGAGTGCTGTCTGATGCCGTTTTGTGGTCATGGGGTGTTCCTTGTCTTGCGGTTAGTCTGAGGCGGCCAGCGTGTCGAGGGTTTTGTCCAGAATCCATGCCTCGTCGGCGTCGGCGGGGATATCAATCCAGTGAACATTGCGGAAGGTCTTAAACCAGGTCCGCTGAGCCTTGGCCAGTTTGCGGGTGTTGATTTTGATTTGTTCGATAGCCTCATCGAAGCCCAGCTTGCCTTCGAGATGAGCGATGATTTCAGCATAGCCGATGGCAACGCGGGCCTGGGGGCTGAGCGGTACGGGTTCGGCCAGCAGGGATTTGACTTCGTCAAGCAGGCCTTTTTCGGCCATGAGCTTGACACGCAGGTTGATGCGTTTGCTTTCGAGCTCTTTGTCTCTGCGCAGGCCGATGATGAACCAGTCGTCGGCGGCGGGGGTGGACCATTGCTGCTGGAGGGCGGATATGGGTTTACCGGTCAGTTCCCAGACTTCGAGTGCCCGGATGATGCGTTTTTCATCGTTGGGGTGGATGCGGGAGGCGGCTTCGGTGTCCACGGCGGCCAGACGTTTGTGTACTGCGGGCAGGCCGAGGGCGGCGATTTCGTCACGGAGCCGGTCCCGGATGGACGAATCCGAAGGCGGGGCCTCGAACAGACCGTAGAGCAGGGCCTTGATGTACATGGCTGTGCCGCCGGAGGCGATTACGGTCTTGCCGCGTGACTGGACGTCGGCGACGGCCTTTTGGGTCAGTTCCAGAAAGCGGTCCACGCTGAAGGATTCACTGGGCTCGACGACGTCGATGAGGTGGTAGGGGATTTGTTGACGGCGCTGGGCATTCGGCTTGGCGGTGCCGATATCCATCCGGCGATAGACCTTCATCGAATCGATGCTGATGATTTCAGCATTGAGCCGTCCGGCCAGGTCAAAAGCAAGCGTGCCTTTGCCGACGGCGGTGACACCGAGAATTAATATTTTGGATTTATTATATCTTTTGTTTATTTCAGACACATTCGCACCCAAAAAAGAGGTAGAAACTCACAGAAATCGCTCTTGAATGTCTTCTGTATTTTGTTGTGTGCATTATAAAGGAAATCGATATAATAGGAACTGTTTTTTGAGGAAATCAAGAGTCCCGCGGACTATAATTCTGCGGCGGCCAGGCGGGCAAGTGATTATTGCGGCTGTACTTAGCCTGAGCCGGCGGGATACCGGATTGACGATGACTCTGAGCAAGATGGAACATTTGGATGCAGCAAGTGGACTTTACGACAGAATTGAAAGACAAAGCGGCACTGACTGACCGGGTGCTGGAACAGGTGCTGGCCGACCAGACGGGGATTCCGTCCCGGCTGAAAGAGGCAATGCGGTACATGCTGTTCAGTCCGGGCAAGAAGGTTCGCTCGGCGATGGTGCTGTGGTGCTGTGAGATTGTCAGCGGGCAGGTAAATCCGTCGGCGATGATTGGGGCGGCGGCGATTGAGATGGTGCATACATATTCGCTGATTCATGACGATTTGCCGGCGATGGATGATGATGATTTGCGGCGGGGGCAGCCGAGCTGTCATAAGCAGTTTGACGAGGCGACGGCGATTCTGGCCGGGGATGGGCTGCTGACGCTGGCGTTTGAGATATTGAGTACACAGGTCGAGGATTCGTGTGCGGCGCTGAAGATGGTTCGGACGCTGTCACAGGCGGCGGGGCCGTCGGGGATGGTGGCCGGGCAGATGGATGACCTGATGGCGGAACATGAGCCCGGGACGATGGAGCTGCTGCGGCAGATTCACATGAATAAAACGGCGCGGATGTTTGCGGCGGCGGCGGGACTGGGGGCGATAGCCGGCCATGCCAGCGAGGCACAGCTTGAGGCGGTGCTGGAATACGGACTGAAGATGGGGCTGTGTTTTCAGGTTGCCGACGATATTCTCGATGTGACGGTGGAGAGCGAACAATTGGGCAAGACCGCGGGTAAAGATGAACAACAGGGCAAGCTGACGTATCCGGCGCTGGTCGGTTTGGATGAGTCACAGCGGATTGCCGAGGAATTAACTATTGAGGCGGTGGATGCACTGCGGATTTTCGGGCCGGAAGCGGATATTTTGCGGCAATTGGCCCAGCGTCTGCTGCATCGGAATAAATAGGCCGTTACGGATGCGTATGTGGAAAATTCGCCCGGCAGGAATAGTCTTATTGATGATGGCGGTAACTGCGATGATTGCGGGATGTGCAGGGACAGCGAAGCCGGTGCGGTTTGCCGTGGTTGCTGATGTACAGTATGCCGACAAGGACACTGCAATCGGCAGATATTATCGTAACGGCATTGACGGCCTGAGCCGGTTTGT
>CAZKAI010000040.1:0-31135 GCA_964550565.1 uncultured Pirellulales bacterium | reverse complement strand
ACACTGCAATCGGCAGATATTATCGTAACGGCATTGACGGCCTGAGCCGGTTTGTTGAAGCGGCCAATCATGAGCAGCCCGACTTTGCCATTCAGGTTGGCGATATCATCGATGGCGGAGACCATGCCGCTGCTGAGATGGATCAGGTGCTGGCGGTGTATGGCCGACTTGTATGCAAGCATTATCATGTGGTTGGCAATCATGATTTTAACGGGCTTGCCCGCGAGGCGGTGCTGTCGAAGATGAAGCTGAATAGTGCCTTTTACAGCTTTGAGGTGCGAGGCGTCAGGTTTATCGTACTGGATATGCTGGATTTGAGTGTGCAGGGAGGCTGGGCCAAAGACAGTGATGCCTATCGCGCTTCTGATGCGATGCTGAAGGAGTTGACTGCCCGCGGCAAGGGGAACGCTCAGCCGTATAACGGCGGGGTTGGGCAGGGGCAGTTGGCGTGTCTGGATGCGGAACTTTCGGCGGCCCATCAGAAAAAACAGGATGTTGTGGTTTTTGGGCATTTGCCGCTGCTGCCGGTCACCGATCCACATATTGCGTGGAACGCGGCGGCGATTCGGGATGTCCTGGAACGGTACGGCTGTGTGCGGGCGTATATCGGCGGACATAATCACGCCGGCGGATATGCCCGGGAACAGGGCATTCATTACCTGACGTTGTCGGCAATGGTGGATGACCCGGCCGGGAGGACCTGGGCGATGATGAGCCTGTATCCGGACAGGCTGGAGATAGCAGGTTCCGGAACGATTGATAATCAGATAGTTGTGTTTAATCCATAGAGAACGATGGCGAAATTATTAGAAACGATACACGGGCCGCAGGATATTAAGTCTCTTACGGCGGAACAACTCAATCAGCTTGCCGATGAGATGCGGGAACTGATTACGGTGTCAGTCAGCCGGACAGGCGGGCATCTTGCCAGCAATTTGGGTGTGGTGGAATTGACGATTGCGCTGCATTATGTCTTTGATTTTGCCAAGGACCGCTTGCTGTGGGATGTGGGGCATCAATGTTATGCCCACAAGATTTTAACCGGCCGCAAGGACAAGTTTGACCAGCTTCGTCAGGAGGCCGGCTTGAGCGGATTTCCCAGCCCGGCGGAAAGCCCATACGATGTGTTTTCTGTGGGTCATGCCGGCACGGCGATCTCGACGGCACTGGGGATGGCACTGGGGGCGCAGTACAAAAACAGCGATGAAAAGATTGTGGCTCTGGTCGGTGATGCCAGTATCGTCAACGGGCTTTCGTTTGAGGCACTGAATAATATCGGGCTGGCCAAGCGCCAGATGCTGGTGGTGCTGAATGATAATTCGATGGCGATTGATGTGACTCAGGGCGCGGTGGCGAAATTTCTATCCGGGATTCGGCTGAGCCATACGTATGAGGATATTCGCAAGACGACCAGCCGGATTCTGGAGCATCTGCCGGTGTTCGGGCGGACGATGGAAGGGGCGCTGGAGAATTTTAAGAAGACCCTGCGAATGGCGATTTCACCGAGCCGCTTGTTTGAAAGTCTGAATATTCCGTATTTCGGGCCGGTGGACGGCCACGATATCCGGTCGCTGATCGATTTGTTTACGGCGATCAAGGAACTGGACCGGCCGGTGATTCTGCATGTCTATACAAAAAAAGGCAAGGGTTTTACGCCTGCCGATACCAATCCCCGCAAGTATCACAGCACGGGGCCGTTTGAGCTGAACGGCGAGGCCGGTGTCAGTACTACGCCGGGCAAGCGTTCCTTTACCGAGGCATTCGGAGACGCGCTGGCGTCGCTGGGGGCGCGGGATGACAAAGTCATCGCGATTACCGCGGCCATGCCGGACGGTACGGGCTTAAACAAATTCCGCAAGAGTTTTCCGGCCCGTTATATTGATGTGGGCATTGCCGAAAGCGTTGCCGTGGATATCGCCGCGGGGCTGGCCAGGCAGGGCTTCAAGCCGTTTGTGTGTATCTATTCGACGTTTCTGCAGCGCAGCATCGATCAGATTTTTCAGGAGGCATCCTTGCAGAATCTGCCGGTGGTGTTCTGTATCGACCGGGCGGGTGTGGTTGGCACTGACGGGCCGACGCATCACGGGATGCTGGATATCGGTTTTATGCGGATGCTGCCGAATATGGAAGTGCTGTGCCCGGCGGATGAACAGGATTTGAAACTGGCGATAGAATATGCTGCAGAGGCATCGTGTCCAATTGCGATCCGTTATCCGAAGGAAGATATTGCTGAGGGCGGGCTTGCGGCGGAGCTTGCGGCTCCTTATCATCGCGGTAAAAGCGTTTTTGTGCGGCGCGGCGAGAATGCCAGGATTGCGATTGTTGCTGTGGGGCCGATACTGGCTGAGGCGCTCAAGGCGGCACAGTTGCTCAAAGAGCAGGGGATAGAAATCGATGTAATCAATGCCCGCTTTGCCAAACCGGTGGATACCGCTATCATAGACCTGTTTGCGCAGGATAAGACTGTGATTATTGCCGAAGACCATAGCCTGAGCTGCGGATTTGGTTCGGCGACGCTGGAAGAGGCGGTTCGTGCTGCGGCGGCATCGGACGATGCCGTGATGCAGAAGGCAATTGGCCGGACGGTGCTGCTGGCCGGGCCGGACGGATTTATTCCTGCGGCGGCACGGAATCGTCAGTTGGGCTGGATAGGATTGACTGCCGAGCGGATGGTGGAAGCGGCCAGGCAGATTGCTGCGGGAGAATCGGTGGGTATATTGAGACAACCTTAAAAAGGGTGTGTTATGAGACAACGATGGATAGTTGTTCTGGCCGGTCTGCTGCTGGTCGGTGTATCAGGAGCAAAAACATCCAATACCGCTACGGTCTATTATCAGCCGGATCGGGTCAAGGCTTTCGGCCAGGGCTATCCAGATAAAATTGTCCAGCTTGCAAATACGCTTGAGGCTGGGCCTGCGGGATTCGGGATTGCTTATCAGGACCGCAGTTTCTGGGGGGCATTTGAAAAAGCAGAAGAAGGCAGGACTATTGTTCGCGCTGCGGAAAAATATCTCGGTGAAAAGCTGCCAGTGGTAACCGAAGAGCTTTACATGGATTATTTTGTCACCGGCAATCGGACACGATGCCAGGCGGTTATCAGCAGACGTGAAGGTCGGCTGGTGACGCTGTGCCTGGCCGAGTGCATTGAAAACAAGGGCCGCTTTGTCAAAGCGTTTGAAGAGGTGTGCATCTCAATGTGCAATGACCTGTCCTGGGTGCTGCCGGCACATGATTCGCAAAAGCAGAATTATCTGCAGAAAAAGATTACGATAGACCTTGTTTCTGCCCGTCATGCTCATGATTTTGCTTTAGCGATGGTCTTGCTGAATGACAAGCTGGATCCTGAGGTAATTCGGCTGGTGCAAGACAAACTTCATGAGAAAATTTTTAAGCCGTATATTGATGATATCTATCAGAACACCCAGCAGGCGTACTGGAAAACAGCGACACATAACTGGAACGCGGTGTGTCATGCCGGCGTGGTGGGGGCGGCCTTGACGGCGCTGCCGAATGAAATGGATCGGGCTCTGTTTGCAGACCGCGGCATGCGTTACATGGATTATTTTTATGAAGGCTTTACACCGGATGGCTATTGTTCCGAGGGATTGGGATACTGGAGCTATGGGTATGGGCATTATATTGTGCTCAGTGAGGTGATCTACTGTGCCAGCGGCGGCAGGACGGATGTTTTTGCTGACCCGCGCGGTCTGCCTGCGGCATTGTATCCGTTTCGGCTTGAGATTCTCAACGGCAGTTACCCTGCAATTGCCGATTGCAGTCCGAATGCAAAGCCCGATGGGGATATGATGGGGTATGTAAATACGCGGCTGGGGCTGGAAGATAAACGCTGGCCGCAGGGGACGGATACGGGCAGCTTGTTTATGTTTTTGATGCATCAGCGAGTCCGCTCAGGCCGGCCGAAGCTGGAGGCTCCCTTTAAGCCCGATAATACGTCGATTCGTACCTTTTTTGAGGACGCGGGGGTTTTAATTTGTCGACCAAATACTGGGGGGACATTTGCCGCGGTTCTCAAGGGCGGGCATAATGCAGAGCATCATAATCACAACGATTTGGGTTCGTTTACGGTTTTGACTGGCAAGGAGCAGGTTATTCTGGATGCCGGAGCTGTGGAATATACCAGTACGACTTTCGGCAAAGACCGCTATACGATTAAAAAGCTCAGTTCGTATGGACATGATGTGCCGCTGGTAGCGGGGCAGGAACAAGTGCCTGGAGCCAAAGCGAAGGCTGTGATTTTGCAGAAAGAGTTTTCCGACGAAAAAGACCTTTTGACAATGGATTTGACTTCGGCCTATAATGTCCCGGATTTGGAACAGTTGCACAGGACCTTTACGTTTTCGCGTCAGGGTGCAGGCTGGCTGGAGGTTCGGGATGACTTTGCTTTTTCAGAGCCAAAGGCGTTTGAAGCAGCCCTGATCAGCTACGGGACCTATAAGAAAACAGGACTGGATTTGCTGGAAATCACAACCGAAGGTCAAACGGTTTGTGTCTCGATCGCGGCCCAGGGTTCCAGTTTTGTAATCGCGGATGAGATTGTCGAATCAACCAAAGGCTCACCGCTGCGGATTGCGGTGCGATTCAGTAATCCGGTGAAAAAAGGCCAAATTACGATGAAAATCTGGCCGAAATAAGAGGACAAGCTTTTTTGCCGGATATGTTATCTCTGGCTTGGATGGCCGGAAAAAACGTATTAAAAATATCTCTATTTAGCTGATAAGCGAATGACCCAACCGAGATTGATTGTATTTGCAGACCCGAAGAGGCCGCAGGCGGCTGAGGCGCTGAAGCAATTCCTGGCGTTTGCCGCCGGTAAAGCCCAGGTGCTTGCTAATTGCCTGGAGGCGGGGTGTCCGTCGGAAAATCTGCATCAGGCTGATTTTGCAGTGGTATTCGGGGGAGATGGGACAATTCTTGGTGCGGCCAGACTCTTATGTGAGAGTGAAGTGCCGGTTATTGGTGTGAATGTGGGTAAGTTGGGATTTCTGGCGGAATTCAGTGCCAGGGAACTGGAAAGTCAGTTTGAACGTATTATTAGTGATAAGTCTTTGATTGAAAAGCGAATGGTGCTGCGCTGCGGGCTGTATCGGGATGGTCAATGTATTTCCATCGGCAAAGCGGTTAATGATGTGGTGTTCAGTGCCGGAGCTCCTTTTAACATGATAGAGCTAAAGGTGGAAGTGGATGGGCAGGCTCTGGTAAGCTGTATCGGCGACGGGATGATTCTTTCAACGCCGACGGGTTCGACAGCGTATAATACTTCTGCGGGTGGTCCAATTCTGGCGGCGAATCTGTCGGCGATAGTCTTGACGCCGGTGTGTCCGCATTCGCTGAGTTTTCGGCCCATTGTGATTGATGCCGACAGCCGGGTTGAGATTCGCCCGGTCAAAGTCAATGACAATACGACCCTGCTGATGGATGGCCATGTGCAGCATCGGCTGGTTGCCAATGATTCGATTGTGGTTGAGAAAAACGAAGGCAAGTTTCTGGTTGTCAACAATCCCATGCGGACGCAATGGGATACGCTGGCATCCAAATTGAAGTGGGCGGATAAGCCCAGGTATTCAACGCCCTGAGATGCTGAATCGAAGTAAAAAAACATCAACACGCATGTATGCGGATTGGAGGTATGCCATGAAACGCACTTATATGGTATTGATAATGCTGGCAATCAGCGGTGTGATTGCCGCTGCGGTGGATAATCCTGCGACCCGCCCGCCGGGAGGGTCTGCGACCAGTGTTCCCAGTGCCGGTCGAAACAGTCTGATTCCCAATCCCCGCTCGTCATCGAATTATTCCAGCAATGATGTGGTGACAGGCAATGTGGGCGGCGGTCGGCACTTTCGGGGCTCTGTGCCCTACAGTTCGTCCTACTATGTTCAGGGGGCGTCCAGTTCGTCGGTTGATGATTTTCTGCGTCGTTCGGCCAGTCCTCGTTCGGCGGTGACGGGCAGCTATCAGCCGTATTATGATCCCCGCCTGGCAGTGGGGACCCAGGTTCGTCAGCAGGCCAGCGGCAGAGCCATGGTGAATCCTTACACTCCGGCAAATCTGCCCCAGACCAACAATACACCTTTCAGCCTGCAGCCTCGTCCGATTTCCTCGCGGGCGGATGATTTGTCGGTGGTTCTAAAACAGCAGATGCGAAAAGGCATGCTGGACGACAAGACAAAAATTACCAGTGATCTGAACCTGATGGCGGAGGAAGCCAGCAGGAAGCTGGATCCGGAACTGGCAAATCTGCAGAAGGAGATGCAGCGGGACAAGCCGCAGCCGGAGCAGGAACTGACCGATAATCGCTATCTGACGATTCGCGATCAGATTTTGGAGGAGCTCAAAGCAGAGCAGGAAAAGGCCGAGCAGATGAAGGAGGCCGGGGATAAGACAGAATCTGAACAGGATGCCGGCAAAGGCGATACCGAGCAGGTTTCGCCCAAACTGGATGGTTCCGGACTGCTGAAAGAACATAAGACTTTTGCCAACCTGGCCCAGGCCAAGGCAGGGCAATATATTGATACCGGGATACAGTTAATCAAGCAGGGCAAGTATTATAAGGCCGCCGACAGTTTTTCCATGGCGGCGATCTGGCAGCCGAACAACGGGCTGGTCTATGCGGGACAATCCTGGGCGTTGTTTAATGCCGGTGAATTTATGAGCAGTGCTTATTATCTGGGGCGTGCCATCACCCTGAGCCCGAAGCTGGCCGAGCGGAAAATCGACCTGTCGATGCTGACGGCGGATCGGGATGATTATGAAAATCGTCTGCTGGAAGCGTCAGAATGGCAAAAACGAAGCAGCAGCGGTGAGCTGGCTTTCCTGATGGCGTATTTTTACTGGCAGGACGGCAAGGTATCGCAGGCTCAGGAGTCTATCCAGACAGCCCTGACGCTCATTCCGGAAGAGCCGGCGGTGAAGATTCTTGCCGAGGTGATTAGCGGCCAGACGAAAACGGAACAGACGCCCGCAGTTCCATAAAGCGGTAATTCCGGCATAGACAAACAGTTCATGAGGAACGAATAAGGACTACGGGTGATCGCATTTTTGCCGAATCAGGGATTGGACGCGGACAAACTGCTGGGCGAGGGCGGGCTTGTTTCAGGCGTATGGAACAGCTTTGAAAGTCGTCCGCAGCAGATTGAAATGGCTCGGAGGGTGCAGCAGTCGCTGCGCGAAGGCAAGCGGCTGGCCGTGGAAGCGGGTACGGGGGTGGGCAAAAGCTTTGCATATCTGGCGGGTGCGATAGACCAGGCACTTCAGAAAAATGGTCCCGTTATTATCAGTACCTATACGATCAATCTCCAGCATCAGCTTATTCAGAAAGACATTCCCTTTCTGGCGGATTTGCTGGAGCAGGGATTTACCTATCGTCTGGCGATGGGGCGGAATAATTATCTGTGCCGACGGCGTCTGGAGTATGCCCGCCGGCGTCAGTGGTCCTTGTTCGATGATGGCGGGGCGGAGTTGACCCAAATCGAGGACTGGGCACAGACTACCGAAGAAGGTGTTCTGAATGAACTGGATTTTCTGCCGTCGCCGGCGGTATGGCAGGCGGTTCAGAGCGAGCACGGGAATTGCCGCGGTCGCAAATGCAAGCACTTTTCAGGCTGTTTTTATCAGCGGGCACGGCGCAAACTTGAAACCGCCGATATCATCGTTGTCAACCATGCCCTGCTGTTCAGCGATTTAGTCATTAAGGCCGAGGGGGCATCGGGGCTGCTGCCGGACTTCAAGCAGGTGATACTTGATGAGGCGCACACCGTTGAGCATGTTGCCGAAGATCAGTTCGGTATCCGCATTCATCAGCCGTCGGTCTTGTATTTTCTGGATAATCTGTATAATCCGCGCAAAGGCCGGGGACTACTGGTTCAGGTCAACGGAGCCGAGGATTGCCAGGCGGCGGTGCGGCATTGTGTGACTGCCACACGGATGTTTTTTACACAGGTTGCGGCCTGGCTCAAGAAAAAGCCCGACAGTTCCACGGCCCGCTGTGAGCCGGGATTTGTGCAGGATAATCTGTCGGCGGAGGTCCGGCGGCTGCGTCTGGCGATGCAGAAGCTGGCCAAGTCACTCGACGAGGAGGATGACGAGCGCTTTGAATTGCAGCAGGCGGGGTTGCGGTGCCTGGAACTGGAGCAGGAATTAACCGAGTTTATGGCTCAGGGCCGTGAGGGTTTTGTGTATTGGGTGGAAAACGATGCCAGCCGAGCTGGGCGGATTACGCTGCGCAGCGCTCCGATTGATGCAGCGCCGTTTATTCGGGGGACGCTGTTTGAACCGTGTGAGGCGGTGGTTGTGACCAGTGCGACGCTCAGTTGCGGCCCGCAGGATGAGCAATTTGATTATTTTGCCTCCCGGATCGGCATGGAGAACTATGAGTCGCTGCGAGTGGGGTCGCCATTTGATTATCAGCGGCAGGTTCGCCTCTATCTTCAGGCCGATATGCCCGACCCCAACGACAAAACCTTTATTGACCGGGCCGTGGCGGCGATTCAGAAATATCTGATCCAAAGCGATGGCCGGGCGTTTGTGCTGTTTACCAGTTTCCAGATGCTTGAGCAGGTGGTCGAGCGGCTGCGCGGCTGGATGGCCGATCAGGATATGGAAATGCTGGTGCAGGGCCAGGGTCTGGACCGGATTCGCCTGCTGGAACTGTTCAAGCAGGATGTCCGCAGCGTGTTATTCGGGACCGAAAGTTTCTGGCAGGGGGTGGATGTGCCGGGCGAGAGCCTGTCCAATGTGATTATTGTTCGCCTGCCGTTTGCGGTGCCCAGCCATCCGCTGATTGAAGGGCGGATTGAGGCTATCAAAGCCAAAGGCGGCAATCCGTTTTACAGCTATCAATTGCCGATGGCGATTATCAAATTCAAGCAGGGTTTCGGCAGGCTGATTCGCAATAAGACCGATACGGGGATGGTGGTGGTGCTGGACAGCCGGCTGGTGACCAAGCCCTATGGCCGATTATTTCTGGATGCCATTCCCGAATGTCAGGTCGAGATTACACGCGGGTAAGCGGAGCAAAATACTCTTGTCCCTGCACGGGAATTTCAGGTAGAATGCCCCCTGTTTTGAGCAGCCTATGATCCTTCAAACAGTTTAATGGATAATGTCAGATTACTATTTTGCTTGACTTTCTGGACTACAGGAGTATTGCGATGACGGCCAAGAAGAAAATTCAGTGTCATACGATCGGATGGGTGGGGATTCTGGTTTGGGTGTTGGGTGGATGTGGGGCATTCAAGACTGATGTATCGGCTGTTTATGATGAAAACGGACAAAACAGTAAAATTGTCTTCGAAGATCGGGCGTTTGATTCGGACTGGCGTTTTTTACGTGCCGATGCGCCGGGTGCGGAACGGCCGGAATTTGATGATTCGGGATGGCGTATCCTTGATGTGCCGCATGACTGGAGCATCGAGGATTTGCCGCCGCTGGAAACAACGGCTCCTGAATATCCGGCCGCAAGCGGCTTATGGCGTTTCCATAAGGGGGATCATGCCGACTGGAAAAACGCTGAATTGGATGACAGTGATTGGCAGCAGGTGACGCTGCCGGACACCTGGGAACATCACTCCGATTATACCCAAGAAAACGTGTATGGTTGGTACCGTCGGCAGCTTAACATTCCTGAATTGTACAAAGGCGTGGATTTTGATTTATTGCTGGGTCGCATTGATGATGTGGATGAAGCCTGGCTCAATGGCCAGCGTCTCGGCGGGACAGGGGCCTTTCCGCCGGACTACCGGACGGCCTGGAATGTCGAGCGGCGCTATCGTGTTCCGGCATCACTGGTGCGGGGCGATGGCTCGGATATCCTTGCGGTTCGCGTCTTCGATGGAAGTGGCAACGGCGGTATCTATGCCGAGGGAGCAAAAACAATCCGCATCGGTCCGTTTGATACAAGCCAAAGCGCCAGCGGTCATTTTACAGGCTATACGGTCGGCGGCATCGGCTGGTACCGCAAGCATTTCACAGTGAACGAAACCGGCAAACGCACCGGCGTATGGTTTGACGGAGTCTATATGAACGCCGAACTCTGGATTAACGGCCATCGGCTTGGGGAACATCCTCACGGCTACACGAGTTTTGAGTTCGATCTGACACCCTATCTGAATCCGCCCGGACAGGACAATGTGCTCGCCGTGCGTGTCCGTAACGAAGGCAGAAACAGCCGCTGGTATTCCGGTTCGGGGATTAATCGCCACGTATGGCTTACGATCAACGAGCCGATTTACGTGCCGACCTGGGGCATATTTGTGACTACGCCCGAGGTATCCAAAGACAAGGCCGTGGTGAAGATTGCATGTGAGGTGGTCAATACAGAAAGCAGGGAAAATGATGCAAAAGTACGTGTACGCCTGCGGGATAATCAGGGCAAATCGGTTGGATCGGCCGAATGGTCAGTGCATCTGCCGGTCAATCAACGCTGCATGACACAGCAGACGATAGAGGTAATTGAGCCGAAACTGTGGTCGCCTGATTCGCCGAGTTTGTATGCTGCAGAGGTCGAAATCGTTGTCGCCGCGAAAATAATGGATGCGGTATCCACGCGATTCGGCATCCGCAAAATCGAGGTGGATGCTCAGCACGGTTTCAGGCTCAATGGCCGGGAACTCAAGCTCAGGGGCGGCTGCCTTCACCATGACAATGGCCCGCTCGGCGCGGCGGCCATCGATCGGGCGGAAGAACGCCGCGTGGAACTGATGAAAGCCAATGGCTACAATGCAGTCCGCACCAGCCACAATCCGCCCTCGTCGGCATTTCTTGATGCCTGTGATCGGCTCGGGATGCTGGTTATTGATGAGGCGTTTGATCAATGGAACGAAATGAAGGAAGGCAATCAGCAGGACTATCACCGATTTTTCAGGGACTGGTCTGAGCGGGATATTGCGTCGATGGTCCGGCGGGATCGTAATCATCCGTCAGTCATCATGTGGTCCATCGGCAATGAAATTCCCGAGCAATTCCGTGATACCATGACGGCCGGGCGTTTGCGCGAAGCGGTTCTGTCGCATGATGCGACGCGTCCAATTACTCAGGGCATCTGCAACGACTGGGGCACGGTGACGCGAAACTGGGACACCCTTTCCGATCCGGCATTTGTGCATCTGGATGTCGGCGGCTACAATTACCTGCCGGAACGATATGAGTCCGACCATGCGCGCCATCCGAACCGTGTAATCATGGGCACTGAATCCTATCCAAAAGATGCCTTTGACTACTGGTCGCTCGTGGAAAAACATCCTTATGTCATCGGTGATTTCGTCTGGACGGCGATGGACTATTTTGGTGAAGCCGGTATTGGTCACAGGGCCCTGAGCAATGAAACCGACAGCTTTTTTATGAGCTGGCCGTGGTACAATGCCTGGTGCGGCGACCTCGATGTGTGCGGATTCAAAAAGCCGCAGTCATTCTACCGCGATGTCGTGTGGCGGCGCAGTCCGATTGAAATGACAGTGCATTCGCCAATCCCGGCGGGAATCACCGAAAAAGTCAGCGGCTGGGGGTGGCCGGATGAATCGCAAAGCTGGAACTGGCCCGGCCATGAAGGCACACCGCTGCAAGTCTCGGTTTATTCACGATGTGAGCAAGTCCGGCTTGAACTCAACGGCAGAGTCGTTGACGAAAAACCGGTTTCCGCAAAGACCCGGCTTACGGCCCGGTTTGATGTACCCTATGCACCGGGCGAACTGCGGGCGCTGGGTATCAGCGAGGGAAAAGTTATCTCGCAGACCACGCTCAAGACCAGTGGTGCGCCGAAGAAATTGAGACTGATTGCTGACCGAACGAGCATTCGTGCGAATCGCAATGACCTGTGTTTTGTGACTGTCGAGGCGATTGATGCCGATGGTCAGCGTGTGCCGAATGCGGAAGTTCTCGTGTCTTTTTCTGTTAACGGTGTCGGTGAACTGGCCGCACAAGCAAGTGGTATTCCGAACGATCCGGCCAGTTTTCGACTGCCGAAGCGGAAAACCTATCAGGGACGGTGTCTGGCAATCCTTCGTCCGACGGGCGCCGCAGGCGATATCACGCTGCGAGCTGAAGCAGATGAGATGGCATCAGAAACCCTGACAGTTCAGGTACGATAATCCAAAATATCAACGATGCAGTGGTGATGCGCTTTACAAGACGACAGGACTCATAATCACAGGGATAGCTGGTCTTGATAGGTATCATAAAACGTATAATGTGTTCAACCTGATTGGATGTTTTGCATTCCTCACGGATTGTGGGGTGTTGCGTTGTGTGTCTTTACATAGTGCGATAGATCCTGTTCCAGATTCGTAAGAATCTCTGCCAGGCACGTCTGCATGGCAGTGACAGCCTCTTGCTGATTCTTTTCCTGAAATGCGGCTGTTGCGTGATAGTTTTTCGTGAAAAGAATTTCCGCCTCTTTGCGGTCTTTTTTGGCCAGCAGGTAAAAGGTTATATTCAGCACCGCCTGACCATGGCTGCTGTCCTGAATGTCGTAGTAAATCTGCCGCACATTGCCTTCCAGCACATGAGTGGAATCGACAAGACTGGTAACCGGAAGCACCTGAGCAAATAAACCGGACGCCGTCAGCCAGCTTTCCGTCTGGGCGGTAATCATCTGGGCCGGCGGCACAAAGTATTCGCTGTAAAAGTCCGAGTCATATTTCTGATTGCCCAGATAATACACCAGTCCTTTCGACTGGTAACCGGCTCCAATACTGAAAGGCACGACTTCCAGAATTATTCCGAATTGCTCTGCCGCGGGCGGTATGGAGCGCTGGGGCTGGACTATGTAGTAATCTTTTACAATCGCAGTATGCCGACCGCATCCGGAAACAAGCAGGGGGGGCGTCATTATGGCAACAATCAAAAAAAGGGCTTGAGTTCGCATTATTTACCGCCTTTCTTTTGAGGAGGCTGACTGAATATCAAGTCAGATGGATTTTCCTTCAGATTTTCGACCAGGATATTCAGGCTGTTTGAAAGCTGCCTGAAATTCTCCATCATCTCAATCACCTGCGGGCTTTGTGTGCGAATCAGCAGGTCAATCCGAACCAGGGTTGCATCCAGTTGGTCCACCAGCTCGGCAATATTGGTCAGATCCCGGTCCGCCGTGGGATTTTCAAGCAGTTTTTTCAGGTCCTGATTGGTCTGTCGTGCTTCCGCAAAAAGCCCCTGCATTTCATTGCTGAGTTTGGGAATCTGGGCGTCAATGATGGCCTGACTGGCATTGTCCAGAAGGGCCTCCGTGCGGGTTCGCACGCCTGCAATATCCGCATCCTCCATGCTCTTTTTCGCCGACAGCAGCAGGTTATTGAGGTTTTCAGCGATGTTCTGGGTTTCGATGGATTCGAGTTCATACAGAATCTTATCGACCGATTGCTTAAGGGTGGTGAACGTACTGGGCGCTGACGGCACATACGGATATTTCGGCGTCCATGGAAATGTCGGTATCGGAAACCGCTCAGGGTCCAGGTAATCCGCCTGCACAAGGGCCTGACTGGTCAGTACGTTTGTGGAAAGCTGAAGCCGCAGTCCCTTGTCAATCATCTTGTGTAAACGATCTTCCTGGCCGGCCGTCGTGGCTTCGGGCATATTTTCAGTCACCACCGAACAGACCACACGCACCCAGCGATCATAGGAGGAATAACCGACGTCGTCACGCGGCAGTTCATAATTGTGCCGTACAAAGGTAATCTCCTCAACCTGTCCGATTTTTACGCCGCTGTTCTGTACGGGTGCCCCGACATTCAATCCCTGCACGGAATCGGTAAAATAAGTTTCAAAATAGGTCTTTTTCGGGGCAAACACGCCCGATCCGAACAGGATGATTGCCATGACAAGCAGAAAAATTCCCAGCAGAATGAATATCCCTAATTTGAAGTAATTTGGTTTTACACTCATAGGTTACTCCTGTTTATCCAACCGATTTGATACTGCATTAAGGCTGTCGATTAAAAAACTGCCGTACCCAGGGATTGTCGCTGTGAGCCTGAAGGTCTTGCGGCTTGCCGGTCGCGACAATGGTTTTGACATTGCGATCCAGAATGATACAGCGGTCGGCAATCGTGAAAATACTGGGCAATTCGTGTGTGACAATCACAAAGGTAATGTCCAGGCTGCGCGACAACTGGATAATCAGCTCATCCATCTGAGCCGAGGTGATCGGATCCAGCCCTGCCGAGGGTTCATCCAGAAACAGGATTTTAGGATCCAGAGCCATCGCCCGTGCAATGGCGGCGCGTTTCCGCATGCCGCCGCTCAAATCCGACGGCATCTTTTCGGCGGCATGGCCCAGGCCGACCTGGTTAAGCCGCATCTGGGCGATTGCTTCCATTCCCTCGCGCGGCAGGTCCGTGTATTCTTCCAGCACCAGGCAGATGTTGTCCACCAGGTTCATCGAGCCGAACAGGGCGCCGTTTTGATACATCACGCCGAAAGACCGCAGGGCCTTTTGATACTGGTCCTCATCCGCCGTTGCAATGTCAATACCGTCAATCCGGATTGTGCCCGATAACGGCTTGACCAGGCCGATCATATACTTGAGCAGGGTGCTTTTGCCGCATCCGGAGCCGCCCAGGATGATAAAGATTTCACCCTCATACACCTCAAATGAGATATCCTTGAGGATTACGATGTCTCCGTACCCTCCCGACAGGTCTCGCACCTGAATCATGGTTTTTCGCGGGCTGTCCATCCGTGTCAAATCCCCAAACAGTAATAAATCACTGCAAAAACACCATCCACGACCACAATCATCACAATACAGGTTACCACGGCGCTGGTTGCCGAGTTGCCGACTGCGCTGGCGCCTTTGCCGGTATTGAGGCCCCGCAAACAGCCGATGGAGGCAATAAAGTATCCGAATACGAAGGTTTTAATCAAACCGCTGAACAAATCGGTCAGTCCCGCGGCCGTGGTGATCCGATCCCAGAAAACCGTCCCCGAAAATCCCAGCATGGCCATGACCAGTTGGGAACCCAGTAACGCAAAGAGATTATTCAGCAGCGTCAGCAGCGGCAGTACCATGACCAGGGCAATGACCCGCGGTACCACCAGAAACCGCACGGGGTCCATACCAAAGGTGTGCAGGGCGTCCAGTTCTTCATTGACCTTCATTGTGCCGATTTCAGCCGCATACGCCGAACCGCTGCGGCTGGCCAGGATAAATGCCGAGATCAGCGGTGCCATTTCCTTAAACATTGTTAACACGACCAGGTCCGCCACGTAAATTTGGGCGCCGAACATAGCCATTGCCACCGCCGACTGAAACGACAGAATCAGCCCGATCAGAAAACCCAGCAAAGCAATGATTCCAATCGCATCCGCACCTGCCTTTTCAGCCAGGAATAACAGATCATTCCAGCGGATTGTTCCGGGATGGATTAGCGACAGGGTTAATTTATAAGCCAGTTCGCCGAGAAAATAGATTTGAACTTTCAGGTCCTCGATGATCTGAAAGCTGGCCATTCCGATGTCTTCGGCAATTTGGCGAAAACGGGCTTTGGGTGGTGCCGCAACGGCAAGCCCTTCCAGAGAGCTGGACTCCAGGAGTTTCTGAAAATCGGGCTTTAATCCTTTGACAGAGAACTGCCCCTGCTGCCGGCATACATGCTGCTCAAGGGTTAACAGAAATGCAATCCCCGCCCCGTCAATCTCCTCCAGTGCTGTGGCGTTTACAGTGACCTTCTTTGGCCCCAGCCGGTCGATCCTGGCCGTAATAGCCGGCCACCGCGTTCCTACGGTCTCCGCATCCAGCCGTGGGCCTGTCTGAATCTGAATCCCGGCATCACCTTGTTCGACATCCAGCGGCATCATCCTTGCCTCACACCATCAAAAACCTGAAGCCATCATCTACGACATCAGTAATGAATCGCATGTGAAAAAGCATGGGTTGCGAATTCTGCCTTGTTATACCAGCTTCATTATAGCGGATTTCTAGGATAGTTCAAATAATCTTAAGGGGGGATCTAAAAATCGGATAGCCGGCCAATTTGGGCTGTGTATCTGTGATATACGCCGATATGCTATATCTGCTTAGAGGTGTATTGGGTATAACTTGATTTATGGCATAAATAAGTATATATTGCACCTGAATGAATAAGCCTGGAAGAGGTGCGGCTATCCGCGACTTGTTAGATCTATCAAGGAAAGGATAAGATGGGATTTCGTGATCATAGATTGCTGATTTTCGATGGGGCCTGCGGAACGAATCTGCAGATGATGAACCTGCCTGAATCGGTCTGGGATGGGAATAAGGGGTGCAAT
Source organism: uncultured Pirellulales bacterium (assembly GCA_964550565.1). Lineage (GTDB taxonomy): Bacteria > Planctomycetota > Phycisphaerae > Sedimentisphaerales > Anaerohalosphaeraceae > Anaeroglomus. The sequence continues at coordinate 14,878 of CAZKAI010000040.1, read as the reverse complement.
GAATACCTGAACCTGTCGGCGCCGGAAAAGATTGTCGAGTTGCATCGGTCTTTTGTGGAGGCCGGGGCGATGGTGTTGGAAACCAATACTTTCGGTGCCTCAAAAATTGTCCTTGGTGAGTATGGATTGGAAAACAGGGTTGAGGCGATCAATACCGCCGCAGTAGAAAATGCCCGCAAGGCGATTGGGGATAAAAAGAATGTCTATATAGCCGGTTCGGTTGGGCCGGGGACAAAACTTGCCAGTCTGGGGCATATCTCTGTAGAAGCTCTGACAGAGGCCTTAAGCCAGCAGATTCAGGTTCTGGTCCAGGCCGGCGTTGATGCGATTATTCTGGAAACCTGTCAGGATTTGCTTCAGGCGAAGACGGCGGTTATCACTTGCGTTGAGATTCTGGAGCAGTTGGGGCGGGATATTCCGATTCTGCTTTCGGTGACGATGGAGCAGCAGGGCACCATGCTGCTGGGGACGGATATGGCGTCAGTGGCAGCGACGATGGAACCATTTCCGCTGTTTTCGCTGGGGTTGAACTGCGCGACCGGTCCGGCGGACATGGAATCGCACATTCGCTATCTGAGCCATTATTGGCCCGGGCGGATTTCGTGTATTCCCAATCAGGGTCTTCCTGAGATTATCGACGGCCAGACGGTTTACCCCCTCAAGCCGCAGGTCTTTGCCGATTATATGCGTCAGTTTATCGAAAAATTGGGGGTCAGCATTGTGGGCGGATGCTGCGGTACTACGGCGGAACATATTCGCTGCCTATCGGATACGGCAGCTTCGCTGACGCCGGCTGCAAGGGAGGTCATTGCATGAAGCCATCCGTTTCCAGTTTATATCAGGCCATTGAAATACGCCAGGACATCCCGCCGCTGCTGATTGGCGAGCGATGCAATACCAATGGCTCCAAACAATTCCGCGAGATGCTGCTGGCCGATGATTTTGACGGATGCCTGAAGGTGGCTCTGGATCAAGAGGCTCAGGGGGCTCAGGTGCTGGATATCTGTACGGCTTATGCGGGGCGGGATGAAAAAGCCGACCTGATTCGCCTATTCAAGATGCTGATTCCCGCGGTGAAAATCCCGCTTATGATTGACTCTACACAGGCCGACTGCGTTGCGGCGATTTTAAAGCTGTACCCGGGCCGGTGCATCATTAATTCCATCAATCTCGAAGACGGCGGGGCCAATCTGCACAGGATTTGCACGCTGGCCAAAAAATACGGGGCCGCGGTTATTGCCCTGACCATCAACAAAAAAGGGATGGCCATGACCGCCGATGAAAAAGTGGACACTGCGGCACAGATTTATCATCTTGCCGTCGATGAACACGGGCTGCGTCCCGGCGATTTATTGTTCGACCCGCTGACGTTTACCATCGGCTCCGGCGATGAAACCCTTAAAGATGCGGCGATTCAAACGCTGACTGCTATCCGTCGCATCAAAACCCAATTACCCGGCGTTCATACCCTGCTGGGTGTCAGTAATATCTCCTTCGGGCTTCGGCCTGCGGCGCGAAAAATACTCAATTCGGTCTTTCTGCATGAAGCTGTGGAGGCCGGGCTGGATGCGGCGATTATCGATATCGCCAAGGTGATTCCTTTGGCACAGATCGGACAGCAGGACCGGGAGATATGTCTGGACTTGATCTATAACCGCCAGTCCGATGCGGAGAAAACGTCACTGCTGGCATTTATTGATTATTTTGAGGCTCAGGGCGACCAAAAACAGCAGGTGCAGGAGACTCAGGAAACCGCGTCTGAAAAAGCCATGCATCAGATGATTGTCAAAGGCAATAAAGACGGGCTGGAGGATGTTTTGACGATTCTGCTGCGGCGTTATGGGCCGCTGGAAATCATCAATACCATTCTGGTCCCGGCCATGCGGTATGTGGGGGAACTGTTTGGGCGGGGGGAAATCCTGCTGCCGTTTGTGCTGCAGTCAGCGGAGGTGATGAAACGCAGCGTGGCGTTTCTTGAACCCTTTATGGATAAAGCCGACCAGTCCGCCAAGCTCAAAATCCTTCTGGCGACGGTGCAGGGCGATGTCCACGATATCGGCAAAAATCTGGTCGATATCATTCTGACCAATAACGGCTATCGCGTCTATAATCTGGGCATTAAAGTCCCGGCCGAGACGATTATTGAAAAAGCCCGGGAATATGACGTGGATATTGTTGGGCTTTCAGGCCTGCTGGTCAAGTCGGCCATCGTCATGCAGGAAAGCATGGCCCAGTATCGGCAGGCGAAACTCAATGCCCCGATCCTGTTGGGCGGCGCGGCCCTGACGCAGAAGTTCGTCGCCGAATCGTGTGTGCCGCAATACGACCAGCCGGTGGTGTATTGCCGGGATGCCTTTGCCGGATTAAAAGCGGTGCGGGATTTTGAACAGGGGAAATTAACCTCGACGGCATTTGAATCCAGTGCCCCCAAAGCGGTTAGTGTCCCCGGCCCGAAGAATATTGAGATTGACCAGACCAATCCGGTGCCTGCGACGCCATTTCTGGGGCAGCGGTATGTGACGGATATCGACCCGGCCCGCATTTATCCGTATGTGAACGAGCAGGCCCTGTTCCGGGGCCGCTGGGGCTATCGCCGGGGCAAGACGTCTGCCGAAGACTATCAAAAGCTGATGCAGGAGACCGTGATACCGATTTATGAAAATCTCAAACGACGCGGAATTGAAGAACAACTGATTCAGCCCAAAGTAACGTATGGCTATTTTAAATGTTACAGTCAGGGCAACTCGCTGTTCGTTGAGGATAACGATCAGCAGTATGAATTCAGCTTCCCGCGGCAGGAATTTGCTCCGCATTTGTGCATTGCGGATTTTTACAAATCCAAAGATCAGGGCGGCGATATTACGGGGTTTTTTGTAGTCACCGTAGGGCATCGTATCGGTCAGATAGCCAAAGAGTTATTTGAAAAAGATGCCTATCATGATTATCTGATGCTGCACGGTTTCGGTGTCGAAGTGACCGATGCGCTGGCGGAATACTGGCATGAGATCATGCGGCAGGAATTGGGGATAGCCGCCCAGCGTCCAAATGACACCACCGGGTTTGTGACCCAGCAATACCAGGGAAGCCGATACGGATTCGGCTATCCATCGTGTCCGGATCTGGGGGCGCATGAGTTTGTGTTTAAGCTGCTCAGGCCGGAAGCGATTGGAGTGACCCTGACGGAAAATATGGAGATGGTGCCCGAGCAGACGACCTCGGCGATTATTGCACACCATCCGCAGGCGAAATATTTTGCGGTATAAAGGAGGCCGGCCATGAAAAAATATATCTGTGTCAATTGCGGCTATATCTATGACCCCGAAGTTGGCGATCCAATGAGCAATATTCCTCCCGGCACGGCCTTTGAGGACCTGCCCGCCGACTGGAAATGCCCGATGTGCTATCTCGAAAAAGAATCGTTTGATCCTTTGGATTAAGAGAGGCTCAAGAGTCCGCATAGGATTAAATTTTAGTGGGAACAGAGCCGTGATTGCGATAAATTATCTGCCTGATTTGCAGGACAGGATTGAATAGCTACCGGGAGCAGCATACGATGGCAAAGATTTTATTTGGTGTGGCCGGCGAGGGATTCGGCCACAGCAGTCGTTCGGAATTGATTGGCCGATGGTTTCTGAATCGCGGCCACGAGGTGATGTTTGCCGCCTCAGGCAAGTCGCTGGCATATCTGGCGCCGCTGTTTCCGGGGCGGGTTCAGGAGGTCTATGGGCTGCATTTTGTCATTAAAGACGGCCAGATTCAGCCGATTTCCACGTTGTTGGATAATATTGTCCAGTATCGCAAAGGATTCCTGACCAACCGCCGCCTGTTCAGCAGGGCGGTAGCGGATTTCGCCCCCGACCTGGTGATTTCGGATTTTGAGCCGTTCAGTGCATGGTGGGCGTTCCGTCATCGAATGCCCTGTGTGTTCGTGGATAACGAGCACTTGCTGACGTTGGCCAAACTCGAACAGGTCCCGGGGCGGATGGATCGCCTCAAGGCCAGAGTGGTCACTCGCGGCTATCACACCCGCGCAAAAGCCTATGTGATTATGAATTTCTTCAAGGCCCCGCTCAAATCCAGAAGAGCTGTTTTCGCCAACCCCGTGATTCGCAAACAGGTGATGGACCTGAAGGTACAGACAAAATCTCATATCACAGTATATTCGACCGACTCCAAGCCGGAAACCCGACAGAAAATGATTTCAGTATTCAGTCGGTTCCCATCCCATCCATTTTATATTTACGGTTTCCCGGTCGAGGACCAGCACCGCAACTGCACCTTCAAAAAAATCAGCACCACCGGATTCCTGACCGATCTGGCCGCCGGCTCCGGCGTAGTGGCCTCGGCGGGCTTGTCACTGCTCAGCGAGTGCCTGTATCTCAAAAAACGCATGCTGATGGTCCCCGTCAAGGGACAATTCGAGCAGAAGGTCAACGCCGTCTATGCCGAGCGGCTTGGCATTGCCCATCAGGTTAATCAGATAGATAAAGACAATCTCGGGCGTTTTCTGGACGACCTCGAAAAGCCATTTTCGACCGACGAGCGGATTTTATGGCCGGACAATGAAGCCTATTTTTCTATTCTGGCACAAACCCTGGCCAGAATCGGTTTTACTGTATAGGTGACTCTTTCGATTGGCTATCTCTTCTATGTCGGTTATTAGTTTCCGCTTTCCCAGAGCCAGTTTTCAAGAAGCATCATTGCATCTGAAATATCAATAACGGCCTCGTCAGTTTTGTTGATATTCGCGATATGTGCTTCGGAGGGCATAAGCCATGCCTGTGCCAGGATAGCCCAATCGGACAAATCTACTATCCCATCGCGGGTCAAGTCGCATGTCATTGTGCCGGGGGAGGGCAGGGCCGAAGACCAGCCGGCCGGATCTCTGCCGGATAATTCCCCATCCATGCGCCACAGGCTTGCTCCGCTTCCATCCGCATCGGCTGACCAGGGCTGGTTATCAAAGTAGATGACTTCATCAATAGTGACCCATGGATTGGGTAAACCGGCAGCATCGGCCTGTTCCGGTTTTTGCAGGGTGACACGTTCGCCGCCGTTGGAGAGGTCGCCGGAATAAGGCCCAGCGATGGCCGAGGGGATGTTTCCATAGATGCTGATCAATGGATTGATGGAAACTGCATCGGGAGCAAAGGGCACGACCAGCAGATGCCCTTGCGGCGGAATAGAGGCGGTTTGCGAGAAGGCATAATCAATACCGCCTTCCAGCCGCCAGCCGCTGTTGGTTGCAGTATCCCACAACGAGACGGTTTGCCCGGTAGGATTATACAGTTCGATAAACTCCGATTGTCCATCCAGTGGGTGATACATGATTTCACTGATGATCACATGGGACATAGGGGGCTGGTTGGAGGTATTACGTGAAAGCGGTATCTGCTGCCAGTAGGTTCCGCCATCCGGGAAACGTCCGAAGGAAATATCATTTTCCTGACCTTCAAAACGGACGCAATCGACAACCCGATCCTCGGATGTGCCGGGCAGATACGACAGGTAAACCTGTTCGCCCGCCTTATCCAATCCAAAGCCGGCGGTAATCGGATAATGGAAGCCGGTCACTTCGTCGAATGTTTTCCAGCCTTTTGCAGCGATCATAGTTTGCGGGATGGGCCACTTCTTCAGGTTGTCGGCGTTGTCGCTGAGATACCACTGTCCTGCGGTCAGAGTCGATGACGATGCCGCCGGATTATAGAGTTCTATCCAGTCATTGGAGTCGTACTCGGGCAGGGATGGATTGTAATAATCCGTATGGGCCATGATTTCGTTGAGCAGGACAGATTCCGGACATTGCGGATCAGCCTGGCCCGGTGAGCCGATGCGGTAAGTGCTGGCACGCCAGTTGGCTCCGTAGTCCTGTGAATCGGTCATGTCGGCCTGGCGGGGAACCAGAGAATGTCCGGCGCCGGCGGCGGCAAGGGGCCAGCTGCGTCCATTGTTGTAGGTCAATGACAGAACAGGAGCGTTCCATTGGCCAGTCAGGGCCACTTTCTCGCCCTCATTGCTCAATTTGCCGGTAAACTGACCAGCCACGGGAATGGATGTTCCATATCGCGAGGCAAAGGTCGCGGGATTGGCCGCGACCACGACATACTGTCCGGGAGCAAGACTTTGGACGGTGCTTCCTGCAAAAGCAAAGCTGATGCCCTCGTTGAATACCACGTACTTCAAGTCCAGAGTTGTCGGGCCGGTATTGCACAACTCAATGAATTCATAATCACTGCCGCCGACCGGGGCATACATAATTTCAGTAACCCGCAGGAAATCCCGCAGCGGCCGGTCCTGCAGTGTGGACGTAATGATAATCGTGTCGGAACCCACAAGTTCGCCCTTGAATCCGTAGGCATGGAAGACCAGATTGTTGACACCCGGTTCCACGGGAACGGTTGCCGTCCAGATAAAGACTTTAGTAGTGCCGCTTCCCTGACTGGTCCACTGCAATTCCAGAGGTGAATCCACGCCTTCCAGATAGATGTCCCGGACGTCCATCCAGGCCTTCCCGGAAACCTGGGCATAATCACTATCCACCGTAGCATCGGAAGAGGTGATTTCAAAGGCGTATTTCGGGGCGATGCGGCCGGCAAGCTGGCTCAGCAGGTACTGACTTCGCTGGTCGATGAATGACAGATACGAAGCAAAATCCTGCCCGGCCAGAAGCTGTCCAAAATGATTTGCCCAGTAGGACATATACGTCTGATTATAAGATGTATTCAGCAGATGGTACAAATGGCCGTAGTACAGTCTCTCATACCCGGCGTAGGCAATCATTTTATTCAGGTCATTATTGGGAACCAGCGAGCGGTACGCATCATACGCATAATCCAGATCGTGCGGGAAATACAGGACGCGGTTGTCCGACGGTCTTACATAGAACATGGCATTATGATTGGCGTTGTCGCCGGCATAATTGTCGCCGGACCCGCTGGCCACGGCAATCGCAAAGGAGTTCAGCCACTGGTCCGCATCGATCCAGTCCGGCAGATTGGTGTAATAGGCCGACGAGGTATCCCCGAATACCCCGGCAAACTGCATCAACCGATCATAGGAATCCTGTGCCCGATTGTTCTTGCCCAGATACAGCCAGCGATAGCTTTCCTTGTCCTGCCCGAGGCTGATAATCGGAACACCCACCGGAATATCCGGCAGGGGGCGTTTGAAATCTTCCTCACCGCCAATAGTGGTGGTCGGGAAATACACCAGTTCATATTCGTATAGATAACCGCTGCTGCCGTCTTCGAACTGCGAATCGAGGTATTCGTCATTGTAACGGGCTAGCTGCAGCTCTGCGGCGCTGGTGTGTTCGGCCCGAAGCGGCATTACTTTAATCAAGTCGCTGTATTTGCTGACGACCGCGCCGGAGTGATTCATCGCCTGGTTAATCAGGATTTCCCGCTGTCCGAAACCGACGCCCTGCGAGCGGTCGATGGCCACGGTTTTGTGTACGCCGCGGAATAGCTGGTCGGCATGAAACGACACGTTGAAACCGACTTCATTGGCCGGGGTGCGATGATGCTGGCTTCCCTTGAGGCGGACACCGACATCATAAAAGATTTCGTCTTCATCATAAATGACCGTGGCTCCGACCCGATCATTGCTCATGACATTGATTTCATTGTGCAGCCATGCGTCGTCCTGTGCGGTCATGATGATTCTTAAATTATGCAGGCCATTGGTTGCGGCCAGGCCGTCATTGACCCGGAAAAATGCCCGGGAATCAGGACCATCGGTCGGGGCTGTTGAAACAGCTCCCTGCTGATCTGCAGCCTGGACATAAAACTGAACTACCGTCCCAGCAGTCTGGGCCGGAATGATGCCGGCATAGGTTCCATCCGCCTGTAAAGTCATGGCTGCAGTATTCCAGGTCTGCCCATCCAGTCGCCAATGCAGTGCAACCGTATCGATTTCCTGCGGGTCATTGATCTCAACGGAGACGATGACCGGTTCAAAATTTTGCGGGACGGCCGGATTGTGGGTCAGATTTGAAAAGACCGGTCCCGGATTGCTCTGGTAACAGGAATTCTGTACGCCGGGGGTTCCATTCAGACGAGGTTTCTCGATGAGAGTTGTTTTGGCCAGCCGGTTGAAGTACAGCCGCGTATTAAGCTGGTTGGAGCCGGAAATCCATTTGGCCCGAAACGAAATTTCATACGTCCGGCCGTTGACGATACTGCGGCCCGAGGCCAGCGTCGTTTCGAGATGATTATGCATGTGGTCGGTCGGCCCGGTGGAGACCAGATTCAGCACATGGTTTTGCGGATTCTCCGGATCTGACATGACCGTGCAGTGTCGATGCGAACCCAGAAGTCGCCATGTGCTGTCGGCGGGGGTTGTCTCAAAGGTGCCGTTTTGAATCAACTGGACTTTTGTGCCGTCAGGGTCTTCGATGACGCTGATGTTATCCAGCAGGATTTGTCCGGCATCAAGCATGCCTATCACGAACTCGCGCCATTGTGAATCCGGCCAGGATACTGAACTGGGCTGGGCAACCCCGCGATAAGTATAGGTTTTCCATTGGCTTTTAGTGCTTTCGTCACTGGCGCACCAGGACTGAGCATTGCTGTTGTCTGCATTCGGATGTCGCAATTCAAGACTGGCGTTATAGCCGTCCGCCGTACCCGGCCAGGGGAGATCATCATAATAAACAACCTCGTCGGCGACATTGCCTCTGGCATCCATCAGTTTAACTTTGCCGCTGCTGTTGGGCAGCCGGCCTTCAAAATCACCCACGACCGAAATCGAAGGATATTGCGACAACAATGCAGCATGATCCCGAGCCACAACCAGATAGGCTCCTGCTACAAGGATGGTATTCGGGGTAAAGCTGAAATCAATATCGCCTTTCATCTGCCAGCCTGACAGATTGACAGGCTGTGAGCCTTTGTTGAACAATTCAATCCATTCTTCAACGGATTCGTCCGATTCGACCGGAGCTGTCAGCTCTTCGAGGATAACCAGTTCCGGCAGAATCAGCAGGTCGGTACTTTTGATTCCGTAATTTAATCCATGAATCGCCAGTATGTTTTGGCCAGGTTTGAGGCTGCCGATATAGGCCGACACATCGATGGTTTCGTATCCGTAGGATTCATGGGATGTGGTCGCACCGCTGGTATAGGCCGGGGAAGCGGGGGCGTTGCGTTCGGCAATCTTCTGGCCGTTTAAGTAGGCGATGAATCCATCATCGTATTTGATGTTCAGCGTCATCGATTCAACGGGGGTCTGGCTTGTCCAGTCGAAGGGGATGCGTGCATAGAACGACTGACGCACATTGTAGATTTCATCATAGATATCGGTTCCGATATCGGTCAGATAGTCCGGGTCCCGATCATAGCCGATGCCGGTGGTATTTCCTGTTCCGGCTGTCCAGGTGGAATCATTAAACGGTTCATTTCCGCCGGTCCATGTTGTTCCGAATGAGTTATCCGAGGGGATGATGACAAATGCCCTGGCCCCGGCAGGCACCAGAACCGTGGTCCTGTATTCGCCGGGCCGGGCGAGGGTGTCGCCCTTGTGATACATGATTTCATTGATGACGATATCGGTATGAAGCTGAATGTCGTTGGCCTGCCCCGGTGTTGCCGTCTCGGGGACATACCACGGCCCGCGTTCGGCGGTCAGACGTGCCTGGGGAGCGTCTTTCACGACCGCCGCATCCATAACGACAGACTGCTGGGGGGTATAGAGAAACAGTTTGTCATCCTCTGCCGGACGGAATCCAAGCACGGATTCGTCAAGGGACAGATATTGTTTGGACGCAAGTGTCTGTGAAGGGAAGATATACCGGGTGGAGCTGCTGTCGTTGAGCGACAAGACCGCGCCAGCCAGATTGACCTGCTGGGAACCGGTGTTGACGATCTCAATCCAGAAGGGCTGGCTGGTGAATGCTGGGATTTCACTGAATGCCAGCGCCAGGCCTTCTCCCGGCGGGATGGGGGTCTCGGTGATATTTAATTCCGCCAGGAAAAATAAATCATTCTGTCCGCCGACGGCCTGATGGACCTCGACAGCCAGTGTATTCAATCCATCCTGAATCGCATCCGCCGGCAGGGAAAGAGGCCCGATCCATGCAGGCGATGCCAGATTGTCGATGGCGGCATCCGTATAAGCGATTGAGCCCGACGGCATATTCGTGCGGTAAATTTCCACATTGTTCAGATAAAATACCGCTCCGTCATCGACCAGTCCTTCCAGTTGCAGACCCAGCGTCGCAGAGTCGGGTTTATTATAGGAGAATGTCTTGCGAAAATAGGTTGTCGTCGGACAGGCCGGCAGTTGGGTCCTGCCATACTCAGCAACGGCAGTGCCTTCCAGTTTGATTCGCAGACCGGCGGGATTGACATCGGAGCCTTCATTGGTGAACACAAATTGAAGCGTGTTGAGTCCTTCGATAAATCCGGAGTTGATGACAAAAGGACCATACCACTGGTTATAACTGGGGCATGTAATTGCCGTACTGACGCCATTAATCAGGACATCATCCACGCGATTGTCTGCTGCCAGATATAATGTGATTGAAGCGGTTGCCGGATTCCAGCCCGTCAGATCAAAAGGGGTTGCGATATAAAACTGCCCCGGGGTCTGATTATCCGTTCCCTGGCCGCTGAAGCCAATCCATTGTGATGCGGCATCATTGGCCAGCCATGCGGGGTGATTCTGCATGGCGATGACCTGCTGGCCGGTGGATACAAATCGATAGTGAGGGTCAAACTGACCCGGAGACAGGGGATTGCCCTCGTTGTCCAGCCCGCTGCTGAACAGTGTTGTGATTTTCTCTAGCTCGCCGCTGCCGCCCGTACTGCCATAATAAAAACCCGCCTGACCGACCGACCATGTGCTGTCGGAGTACCCGGCCTGACGCCAGGTCTGCCCCAGATTACTGCCCTGACTGTTAAAACGCCATGTATCATTTTTGGCGACCAATCCGTGTTGTACCGGACGCATATCCAGAACAGGAAAATTTTCCGCCCCGGGTGTGCCGCCAATCTGACTGCTCCAGGTCCAGTTCTCGCCTGCGGCACTGGCCTTGTTTTTATGTTTTTTGGCCAGTGTTGCCCCAGACCCATCCGGAGCCACCGGCCAGTCGCCTTTGTCATTATATTCCATAGCGTCCATTAAACGGCCGCTGTTGTTTTCGAGTTTAAGTGCTTCACCGGCATTGGATAGATTTCCTTGAAACGGACCCCAAATGCCGGTTATGCCGGTTTCCGTCTCCAGAGCGGCAGGGGATTCGGCGACAAGCAGGTACCCGCCGCCGGGCAAAAAGGTGCCTTCGGGGAAGGTATAAGTTACGCCATCTTTGATGGACCAGCCGGAGATATCCACATCCACGGCCATCTGATTATGCAGCTCAATCCATTCACCCGAAGTCTGGTTTTGCCCCGGGTGATACATGATTTCATTGAAGACAACGACACTGTCGGCCCGCAGTACTGTGTTCAGACCGCAAATACCAAGGATAAGACATCCAAACCATGATGCAAAATGCCGATTGAACTTCATAAACACCCCTGCAAATCCATGCATAATATTGACTGTACTGAAATTCTTTGCCCCCATCAGGCTGTGATGCGATGCTGCATTAAAAGACGGGCAGGGACCAACAGCGTCCCTGCCCGATTACGATACGATACAAAACTTACATTACAGGCCGGTCATCCAGTTTTCGGCCAGTTTCTCAAAGTCCAGCAGATTGACGAAGCAGTCACCGGTCAGATCCTGCTCCAGTGTCCCGAATGAAGGTACACAATCGGTCGTGCTATCGGCCAGTTCAATGCTGTCAATGTAGATGGTGCCGACATCAACACCGCCGTCTTGAATCGAGTACATAACCTGATACAGGTCGGTACAGGTGTCAAAGGCAACGCCGGCGGGAATCGGGGCTTCCAGGGTTACCCATTCATCGATAGCAATTGCCGAGATGTCAATCGTAATACGACCCTTGCTATGCAGACCTTCAGCAATGGGATCCACATTCCCGCGACCATCATAGAAATCCAGAATCAATGCGTTGATTTCACAGCCTGCCGGTTTCTTGATGCGGGTGATGAAGGTGTCATACAGACTGGAGTTAATCCGTTTTTCGATCAGACGCACCGGGATGTGGGCATGCTGATGGCCATCGAAATCATAATCCACACGCAGCACCTGGCTGTACTCACTATCGGTTTCAATTGACAGGGTCAATAATCCGAAAGTACCTTTTTCTTCGGTGTAGGCCAGATAATCCTGATAGGTGTTCGGATCATTGGTATAAGCCTCCATGTTTTCCAGCACTGCCGGTGACGGTTGTACTGCGGTGTAGGAATCATCAAGCCATACGTCAGTCAGGGCTTTGAGGTCATCCATTTCGGTATCAAAATCAAAGTCGATATCGCCTTGTGGAGGAACAATGGAGGACAGAGCGTTGATCTGTTTGGGAGACAGTTCGCCGTCCCAGATGGTGTACTCATCCAGGATGCCCTGGAAGTAACGGTAATGAGTGTTTCCGGGATTCCAGTTGGTGTTGAGCCAGCGAAGCGAGGTTCCCAGGGCCAGCCAGTCCAGCGTGACCTGTCCGGTTGCTGCCCCGTTAAGGCCTGCCCGTTTGATGCCATCAATATACATGGTCCAGTTTCCGCCGGCCCGCGTTACGATCAGATTGTGCCAGCGGCCGTCATTGACGGTGATTCCGGAATTGGCAGTGGCATATGCATACAGGTCATCGCGGACAATCATGCAAACCGTTCCCGGAACATCCTGTGCGCCATCCGCTCCGATAGCGAGATCGATGATCGGATTATCGTCATTGGTTAGCGGGTCTTCATCAGTGGAACGCCGCATCGAAAACAACGGGCCATAGTCTCCAAAGGTACGGAAATAACATGAGACTGAGAAATTCTGTCCTGCGGCTGTCGGCATATAAAGACTCGCATTGCTGACATCCACGTATTCATCGGTGCCATTCAGGAGCAGACCATTATTGACTAGGCCGGCTACATGAGAAACCCCTGGTGTGTTTGGTTCATTAAAGCCCTTGAGGATACCGTCGGCATCTTCGGATGAACCCGTCTGATTGGCGATAGTGCCGGTCGTCTCATCCAGTTTCCATTCAATGACTTTGACCGCATCTGGCGGAGGAGTGGTCTGGAAATGCCAAACCGGACTAGTGTAAATGACATTGCCTGTCTCGACCACCTGGACCTGCCAGTAATAGGTCGTATCTGATTCCAGAGCCGGATCATAATTGGTTGTCATCAGGTTGCTAACGTTGACAATCGGATTGCTCATAGCCGGATTGGTGGCCACTTTCAGAGTGTATGTCGGACTTGTAGCCTGACCAGTCAGTACCCAGCTTAATACCACATCCGCATCGACATTGCTGCCGGGCATCGGTGTGGGATTCAGGTAAACCGGCGAAGCCACTTCGTTGCTGAATCCATAGTGATGCCACGTGTCAGCGGTTTGGGCTGTAAACGTAACTGTCAGTGTGCCTGAAACCGGTGCGGTGTAGGAATATTTAAACAAACGGCCATTGCCTTTATTGTTAGTCGTGCCGGCAATATTCTGATCCAGTGCAACCGTACGACCATCGGCACTGGTGGTGACATTGATCACGCGACCGCCTGGTTCACCCCATGCACGGGTGTACAGTGTCAGAACATACTCCTGCCCAGCCGTCAGCCCCGTCAGTGTCAACGTCGGTGTGCCGCCATAAAAGAAATTTTTAAGCAGCAGGGAGCCATCGCCCGTGACATTATAATCTGTGGCCGGGCCATGAGCATTGGTAGTACCCTGCAGTTGCCAATTGGTGCCGGTATAATTGTTGTCATTTTCGAATGCAATACCATTGATGGTTGTTGCAACCCCTTCTGCTTCTTTGAAATTCACTGCATGGGTATAAACCTTGCCCACGCTGATCCCGGAATCCGCATCATTGGTCCAGGCTGAATCGGACCAATGATCCACCTCGAAGGCAGTTCTGAAGCTGCGGATCCCGGTTGCCATATTCGGTTCACCGTTGATATAGGTCACAACCCGCCAGTAATAGAGCGTTTCCCAATTCAGATCTGGATCGAAACTGAATGCGGTCTGGCCCGTGCTGAGTCGTGCTGCCGGGTTCAGAGTGGCAACCCTGGTTTCATTGGGATCCAGATAGACATCGAACATCGGAGATGGCAGGCTTCCGGCAAATTCCTCGGCCCAGGTCAGAACCGTATCCAGCCCAACTGACGTTCCGCCGTCAAAGTTCGCCGGAGAAAGCAGTGAGACCACCACCGGCAGATCACCGGTATAGACACAGTTGGCGAATCCATAAATATGAAAATCGTTGACGATCCCCAGCCTCAATTCGCCATTTGCGTCAGCGGTGTAAAGGCCGACGATCTTGATGCCGTTATTGTTGCCGTACAGATCCTGGTTAAACACAAACGAGCCGTACTTATCCTTCAATGTTACCGTACGGGTGCCGTCTTCCCAGGCAACACTGAACAGCGTCAGTTCATACACCATGCCCGGTGTCAGGCCGCTGAGCGTCAATAATGAGTTGCCGTAACGGAATCGCGTGCTTATGCCATAGCTGCTGCCGCTGATGTTATTTCCGCTGTCCCAGTCAATATACCCGCCGCCGTTCAACGACCAGTTCGTTCCCGTATTCCATTGATTGGTAAACTGAACCCCGTTCACATTGGGGACGAGGGAGCCGTCATTTGAAATATTGATCGCGTGAGTATAAGTTTTTGATGAATCAATCCCCGTCGATGCGTCGTCGGTCCAGGGCGATACGCTCCAGACCGCTGCAGACACCATGCACTGGCATGCCAGTAATAATAACAATATCCAACCATACTTTTTCGCTTTTGTCATTGTGATTCTCCTTTGCAATGAAATTTAA
>CAZKAI010000039.1:27974-36636 GCA_964550565.1 uncultured Pirellulales bacterium | reverse complement strand
CATCGCTGCATTGTTTACACGATGCCATATTACTACTATACCCTATTGTCGGCTTAAATGTCAATATAATTAGTGCACAAACTTTTGTGCATGCTTATTAGCTTTCTCGGCAATTACCGTCTGAGCCTCTGAAAACGTGCTCAAAAAGACAAAACAAAGGTATGAAAAAATTAATTGTTTCGGGATATCGATGAATATCATGAATACCCAAAAGTAGCTAAAGTATGACCTGTATGTTGGGGTGCAAAAAAGGCAATATCCGGCATCCTGTTTGTAAGTTTAATAATGCCAGATGGTTGTGAATGCAATGATGGGCGGAAAAATTACGGATTCGGAGCTTTCTGGCAGGTGTACATGGGGGCAAATATATATTCCAGACGCTTGGAGGGGATATTTTTCTGCTTGAGAGTCATTTTTTTTCTAAGCATATTGACGGCCTCTCTGCCCATATCGGTTTCCGGCTCAAGCATGGCGGTGGCAGTGAGACCTATTCTGAGATGTGATTCCCCCGCAAATGTAATGATGGACAGGTCTTTGGGGATACGCAAATCCAACCGGGCCGCTGCAGCATAGACTGACGGGACGGAATACGACCAGTAGAACAGCATGGCTGTAGGCCGGTCGGGGCGTTTCAGTACGGCGTGAAACAAGTCTATTTGTTTTTCCACGGAATCGTCGATTTTGTGGTCGGGTGTAATGTCATAGATTCCCAGCCCGGCCTTTTGCATGGCTTCGATATAGCCGTTGCGTCTGTCCGCTACGCTGTGGTGGGCATCCGGCTGAAGATCCTTAAAGTAGACATTGCAGTAAGCAATTCGCTTATGTCCCAGTTCAATCAGATGCTGTGTGGCTTTTTCTGCCGCCGAGAAACTGTCGGAATAAACGGCATTGTAATCCATTTTATAATTCATCCACACCGTGGGCATTGAGGTGTGTTCAATCGCCGCTTTGATATTTTCAGGCAGATCCTGATAGTAGTTGATGATCAATCCATCCGCCATCAGGGAACGGAATATTTTGGGCAACTGGTGGCTGTCAACCGTTTGTTCGGGAATATTGGACAGCAGCAAATGGGTATCATCCTTTTCAAGATTACGGTGTATCTCGTTGACCATGATTTCGGGCAGGTAGTTTGTGCCGGTCTGATGGGTCGTGCCCTGGTAATGGCCGGCGCTGCCGCTCTGGAGCAGGGCGACACAGCGAAATTTTCCTTTTTTAATGCCTGCGGCATAGGCGTTAGGGAGATAGCCGAGGGTTTTGGCGATTTCCTTGACCCGTTCCTGGCAGGCCGGGCTGATTCGGTACTGGTCCGCTTTGCCGTTGAGTATGCGCGAAACGACGGATACATCAACCCCCGCAGAATAGGCTATTTCTTTCAATGTTACCGACACATGAACTCCTGTAAATCTGGAAGTATTCGGATTAGGTTTGCATTTTACAGCGTTAAATTCGTGAATTCAATCAATTTTTGAATATTCGACAAGTGCAATCTTTTATTTAAGGAAAATATTTGACTATGTCGGGGGACTTGCTTACTATTCGCGGGTATGGAGAAAGTCAGAACATAACTCATGAAAAGCTGATTGCCGCGATTACATGGTTTGGGGCTTGAGATGGAATCAAATACGACGCCGTATCGCGGCAGGTGTTTTTGAGACGATTTGAAAAATGCTGTTGCCTTGACGGGAGCGTTGTATTATAATTGCACCAAAAGCATTGGACAAATGTTTGTGCAGGTGTTTGTGCGAAGATACTAAAAAGGGTTGAGGACGCTGTAATGCAGGAAAAAAAGACCTCTGTTACTCGACGGGAACTGATTGGGAGTTCGATTCTGGCCGCGGCAGCTTTGAGCGGCGGATGTGCCATTCATACCACGGCAGGCAAGGCGGAGCAGGGACGCAAAATAAATGCAGGAAGGACGGTTCGATTTGCTCACATGACCGACCTGCACATCGAGCCTAAACGAAAAGCCCCCGAAGGTTTGGCCGCGGCTTTGCGGCATATTCAAGCCTTGCCTGATAAACCCGAGATGGTCATCACCGGCGGGGATAATGTAATGTGCGTCTTGGGGGCCGATGACAACTGGGCCACTGTTCAGTTTTCCCTGGTCAAGAAGGTTTTCCAGGAGGAATGCAGGCTGCCGGTGAAATTCTGCATTGGCAATCACGATGTCTGGGGCTGGGACAGAAAAAGCGGAAAAACCACCGGCGAAGAACCCTTATGGGGTAAAAAACGGCCGGTACAAGAGTTTAATCTGCCGAATCGCTATTATGCCTTTGATAAAGGCCCGTGGCGCATCATCATGCTGGACAGCACGCATATTTCCGATGACGTTTATACAGCCAAGCTGGATGAGGAACAATACCTCTGGCTGTCAAAGGAACTGGCTGAACATTCTGACCAGCATATCTGCATCATCAGCCATATTCCGATTCTTTCAGCGGTGGCAATTTTAGACGGCGAAAATGAGAAGAGCGGCCAATGGGTCATTCCGCATCAATGGGTCCATCTGGATACCCGCAAGCTGCTGGAATTGTTTTATCGGCATAAACAGGTCAAACTCTGCATCAGCGGCCATCTGCATCTGCTGGAACGGATAGACTATAATGATGTAACCTATATTTGCGACGGAGCAGTTTGCGGTGCATGGTGGCAGGGGGCATTCCACCAATGTCCGGCCGGGTATGGAGTATTCGACCTATATGAAGATGGCACCTTCGAACATGACTATATCGATTATGGATGGGTCCCGGAAAAAGCCTGATTTATGATCCCGCAGTACACCAACAACAAGCCGCTGCTCCGGATGAGTGGAATCGGCAAGCGATTCACCTCAACACCGGTGCTGGATGATGTTCAGTTTGAACTTCGGGCAGGTGAGGTGCATATTCTGGCCGGGGAAAATGGTGCCGGCAAAAGCACGCTGATGAAGATTCTGGCGGGTGTTTATACCTCTTATACCGGACAGATTGAACTGGATGGCAGCCCGGTACGATTTAATTCCATCCATGATGCCGCTTCGTCGGGAATTGCCATTATCCATCAGGAGTTGTCGCTGGTCCCGACCATGGCCGTAGATGAAAACATCTTCCTTGGGCGTGAACTGTCCAAAGGACCGTGGCTAACTAAAAAACAAATGCAGCAAAAGGCCAAAGCACTGCTTGCCGGTGTCGGCCTGGATATTGCTGTCTCGAAGAAGGTCGGGGATTATTCACTGGGTATTCAGCAGATGGTGGAAATCTGCAAGGCTCTTGCTTTTGAGAGCAAAATCATTGTCATGGATGAACCGACCAGCGCCTTGACGGATGTGGAAGTGCAGCGTCTGTTTGCGATTATTGACAAGCTGAAAAAAGAGGGGCGCGGCATTGTCTATATAACTCATAAAATGGAGGAGATATACCGGATTGCTGATCGAATCACGGTGCTGCGGGACGGCCGGTATATCGGAACTGCTCCGGCGGCCCAGTTGGGTCAAACAGAGCTGATCAAATGGATGGTCGGCAGAGAATTGAGCAGTCAATTTCCGAGGCACCAGGCCAATCTCAGGCAGACAGTGCTGAAGGTGAGGGATTTCAGCGTGCCGGATCAGGCCGGGAAACCCTTCCCGGTTGTGGATAAAGTATCGTTTGAATTGCGAGCAGGGGAGATTCTGGGAGTGGCCGGCCTTGGTGGTTCAGGTAATAGTGAATTGCTCAACGGGCTTTTTGGGGCGTATGGCTCAGGGGTAAGCGGGAGTGTTACCCTGCAGGATAATGCTTATTATCCTACAGGCCCTGCAGAGGCTATCAAGGCCGGATTGGCATTGCTGACCAACGACCGAAAGGCAACCGGGCTGATTCTTGGAATGAACATCGTGGAAAATACGACGCTGGCCGCCCTTAAAAAATATGCCCCGTTCGGCTGGCTGCGGCCTGCTCAGGAATTTGAATCCGCTCGGAAAATGGGGCAATCGGTCCATCTCAAAGCTGCCTCCTTAACCATGTCGGTTGATGCTTTGTCGGGCGGAAATCAGCAGAAGGTGGCGATTGCCAAATGGGTGGACACCAACCCCACGATATTACTGCTCGATGAGCCAACGCGGGGGGTGGATATCGGGGCCAAACATGAAATTTATGAATTAATGAATCAGTGGACGGCGCAGGGGCTGGCCATTATGCTGATTAGTTCAGAAATGCCAGAGTTGCTGGCGATGAGCGACCGGATTATTGTGATGCATCGCGGTAAAATCACCGCGGAATTTACCGCGGAAGATGCCACGCAGGAAAAGATTCTCCGAGCGGCGATGGGCAATACAGATAATCCGGACAAGCAGGGATCGTCTCATCATTGATGATTAAAGGATAGCAGATGAATAAAACGTCAAATTCGTTAAAGACTGGTGAACACTGGCTGGCAAGCCCGACCACCCGTGTATTGGCGGCGTTAATCATTGTGTTTGTACTCGGTCTTGTCTTTAACGCCGATGGTGCGTTCTTTAAATGGGGAACACACCGAGATATGCTTCGTGCCGTTTCGGTATATGGGATTCTTGCCTGCGGCATGACGCTGGTTATTATTTCGGGAGGCATTGATCTGTCGGTTGGAAGCATTCTGGCATTGACGGCGGTCTGTTTTTCGCTGTTTACCATTCATTATCAGACGGCGGTTATATTGGCTATTCTTCTCTGTCTTGTTGTCAGTTCCCTGTGCGGAATCATGTCCGGGGCGATTATCGCCCGATTCAAAATACAACCGTTCATTTCCACGCTGGCGATGATGGTTTTTGCACGCGGGCTGGCCAAATGGGTTTCCGGCGGACAAAAAATCTCCACGGCCGTCCAGCAGGCCGATGGGACCTATAAATATGTTGATGTTCCCGGCGTATTCAATTTCATCAATTCCAAGCTGCTCGGTGATAACATCACCGTGGTTACGGTGATTTTCCTGATTTGTATTGTCATATCCTATATTATCCTGACCAAGCTTCGCTATGGCCGGTATCTGTACGCCATCGGCGGTAATGAAGAAGCGGCACGCCTTTCGGGAGTGCCGGTGATGAAAAGTAAGCTGCTGGCCTATGGATTAAGCGGATTATTCTGCGGTGTGGCAGGTATCTGCCAGGCGGCTCAGGAACTACAGGGGGACCCCGAGGCCGGGATCTCGTACGAGTTGTCGGCGATTGCCATGGTGGTCATCGGCGGAACCAGCCTGCAAGGGGGGCGAGGGAATATGTGGCTGACCTTGATCGGGGTACTGACCATCGGATATCTTGAAAAAATTCTGAGTATCAACGCCATCGGCGAAGACAAGCGGCTTATGCTGACCGGGGCGATTATTATTGCGGCGGTATTGCTGCAAAAAACGAAAAAATAAAAGGTGGACATCAGAAAGGGAAGTTGCCATGAAAAAGAATTTCGTGTTTGCTGTTCTCTGTGCTGCACTCTGTTTGGCCGGCTGTAAGAAAACAACCCCTCAGGCCGCGCCCGGAACTGAGACGAAAAACGAAACAAAAAAATGGACCATCGGCATGAGCCAGTGCAACCTCGGGGAACCGTGGCGGGTTCAGATGAATGCCGATATTAAAATGGCCGCCGACCAGCATCCCGAAATTTCAGTGGTGTTCAAAGACGCCCAAAATGATACCCTTCGCCAGCAAGCCCAGGTCGAGGAGTTCATCAGTGCCGGTGTCGATGTGATTATCATTTCCCCCAAAGAAGCGGCTCCGCTGACCCCTGTGGTGGCACAGGCTTACGACAAAGGCATCCCTGTGATTGTGATGGACCGGCGGGTGCTGGGCGACAAATATACCTGCTTTGTCGGCGCGGATAATAAGAAAATCGGCCGCGCTGCGGGCAAATGGATTGCCCAGAAACTCGGCGGCAAAGGCAAGGTTGTTGAATTAAAAGGCCTGATGACCTCAACCCCCGGCCAGGACCGTCACAATGGTTTTATGGAGGGTATCAAGGACAGTCAGCTTGAAATCATCTTTGACGCCGATATGAAATGGCTGGAACCCAACGCCCGCAAGGAGATGGAATCAGCCCTGGCGAGATTTCCCGAAATCAATTTGGTCTATGCCCACAATGACCCCGGTGCCCACGGCGCCTATCTTGCAGCCAAAGCGGCAGGGCGGGAAAAGGACATTTTATTTGTGGGTATCGATGGCCTTCAGCAGGAAGGGCAGGCCTATGTCAAGCAGGGGCTTCTCTCTGCCAGTTTTGAATACCCCACCGGCGGCAAGGAAGCGGTTGAAGCCGCTATGACTCTGCTTTCCGGAAAAACCGTTGAAAAAGAGATTACACTGGCTTCGCGGGTTTTCACCAAAGACAACATTGACGCCGGCGGAGAATGGCTTTCGGAATAATCATCTGAAAACCCGACAAGATCGATTCGTGATTGTCGGGGTAGAACATTCGCATAAAACTTAGTTTGAGGACAAATCCATGAGGTTGACAAAGAACCTTACCGCTTGTGTTCTGTCTATGTGGAGTCTCATGACAGGGATTTTGCCGGCCGGACAGGCACGTCCAAACTATTATGCCCACAACGTTGTCGAGGATTCGTATGGTGTGATTGCTCCCTGGCATCCCGGACAGAACGGCCCGCTGGATTTGCGTTTGCGAATTGCGGTCGAGGCACTCAAACGCTACCCGTGGGTGGACGGAAAAAAAGCCGTGATGGCTGCGCCGGATTTCATCTATAACTCCCACTGGAGCATCAAAGACGACGGCACGATTCTGATTCCCCCCACCAATGACTGGATGTGCGGCGACCTGAGCCAGCGGGCATGGAGCATCATCAAAGGGTTGACGGCCTATTATCAGTACAGCGGGGACCCCATGGCCTTTCTCTATATCCCGCTGACAGCCGACTATATTCTGGATTATGCCCAGACCAGTGAAGACCACGACTGGCCGCGTTTTCCCATAGCCACGCCTACCAGCGGCAAAGCGTACGGTAAATGCGACCAGAATGCACGCAATCAACTGGACCTCTGTGCCATCGTCGGCACCGAGATATTGCGGGCGTACAAGCTGACCGGCAATCCGCGTTACTTCGAAGCGGCTAAGCACTGGGGAGATGTATTCGCCGAAAAATGCAACCTCGACCCGACCCAGCCGCCGTGGAATCGCTATACTCATCCCGAAGTCGTGGGCTGGTCCGATGAACTCACCGGTAGCGTGACGCTGATCCTTGATTTCCTGGATGAACTGATCCGGATGGGATACACAGGTAAGGATCATGCCATTCTTAAAGCCCGCGACGCCGGCCGGCGGTATGTCAGGGACATCCTGATGCCACGCTGGTTGCAGAATGATACGTGGGGTCGGAACTATTGGGATTGGGATAATCCTGTGATTTGCGGTATCGTCTCCATGTGCGGTGATTACATCATGAAAAATCCACAGGCCTTTCCCGGCTGGCAGACGGATATGCGGAATGTCCTGACGCTGATTTTTAATCGAAATTGTGCGGACCCGGCCTCTAAAGGAGATGTGTATCACGGGGCCTGGGCATTTCCGGAATCGTCAACCTGCTGCTGGACTTCGCTGTCTTATAACCAGTACACAGCCGCACCGACGCTGCTGCGGTTTGGAGTGCTGGCCGAAGATGACCGAATATTCGAAATCGGCCGGCGTATGATGATTATGGCCACCTATGACAGCCACGACAATGGAGTCGTCTGGGATGGACTGGAGGGTAGTGCTGTCGCAACCAAAGAATGGTCCAACCTGGCCCACCCCTGGCCGCTGTGCCAGATCATGGAGGCGATGGCCTGGACGCCGGACGTGTTTGGCTCCAAGCGTGAAAACCATATTATGCGAAGTACTTCAGTGGTCAATCATGTGGTTTATCAGAAGAACCACATCGCTTATTCTACCTTTGATGCTCCCGACAAGACGATTGATGTGATACGGTTATCTTTCATTCCCAGTTCCATCACGGCGGATGCGGAATCCCTTCGGGCAAAGGCTGTCCTGAATCAGAATGGCTATATCCTTCAGCCGCTTCCTGACGGTGATTTTCTCTTGACCGTTCGCCATGACCGGGCGAAGAATGTCGTCATCACAGGCCAAGGTGATCCCCAGCAGCAGATTGATGATGCGCAACTCACCTTTGAGGGCAACTGGAAAAGCATTTCCACAAAAGACGCTTACGAAGGCGCCATTCATTGTTCCTCCCGAAAGGATGACGCCTTTGAGTATTCCTTCTACGGCAATCAGGTCCGTGTCTTTGGCAATGCCGGTCCGGAAGGCGGACTGGCCGAAGTCTATCTGGATGGCCAGAAACAATTAACGCTGATAGACTGCTGGAATCCGCAAACCCGTACCCAGCAATTGCTGTATCACAAAAACGGCGTAGAGAATGCCAAACATATACTGAAAATAGTTGTCCTGGGCAAAGGCAATCTGATATCCAAGGGCAAGGATGTGATGGTTGATTCGATTCAGTTTACCGATGCCTTTGCCGAGCCGGAATTCGGGCAGGGTGGCGGCCCCACTCATGCCCAGCGGATGATTTTCGGTTATCCTGAGCGACAGGATTATATCGACTCCAGCGGAAACACATGGCGCCCGGCCACAGAATGGGTGATTCGCAGCGGTTATGGCAAGGATTCTGTGGAAAAAGCCTGGTGGACCAAACGCCGCAGTATGTATATCGGCAAAACCGCCGACCCGGA
>CAZKAI010000039.1:0-27874 GCA_964550565.1 uncultured Pirellulales bacterium | reverse complement strand
AAGCCTGGTGGACCAAACGCCGCAGTATGTATATCGGCAAAACCGCCGACCCGGAGCTATACCGCTATGGTGTGCATGGTTCTGACTTTTGGGTTAATCTGACAGTCGGGCCAGGCAAGTACTATGTGACACTGAAATTCGCCGATACCCCGCTGCACTTTTTTCTCGAGACGGATAAGGATAAACAGCGGATATCGCACGCGGTCAATGCCTCTATCAACGGCCAGCCCATGATTGAAAAGATGCTGGTCTCAGAAGCGGCGGGCGGACTGTTTCAGACCGTTGACAAGACCTTTAAAGATATCGAACCGAAAAACGGGATCATTACGATTCATTTATCCGGCGTTGAAGACAAAGAAGCAATTCTTCAGGCGTTGGAAATCGGTCCCATGGCGGAATATAAACCATAATGTCAAATAGGAAAGTATTATGAGATTGAATCCGTATTTATTATCAGTCAGCGTCGTTATTATCCTGTCCATTAACACGACTGCAGCCAGATTTTACATCCCGGCAATCGATGGCGACTGGTGGCGGGTGGCATCCACTCCGGATATTGGCGAATACAACAGCGACAAGCAGCAGCCGGTCGATTTCAGCCTCTGGCAGGCTAAAGATGGCACATGGCAATTGTGGTCGTGTATCCGATTCACAAAACTCGGCGGCCATACCCGCCTGTTTTATGGCTGGGAAGGGGGCAGGCTGACCGATAAAGACTGGACGCCCAAAGGTATTGCCATGAAGGGCAAACCCGAACTGGGTGAACCTCTGGGCGGACTTCAGGCACCTCATGTTATCTATCATAAAGAGATGTACTGGATGATGTATGGTGACTGGGACAACATGCGAATGGCAGCCAGCAAAGATGGCAAGGCCTTTGAGCGGCTGACTTCTGCAGGTGTTTTATTTTCCGAAGGTCCTCGGGTAAATACACGTGACCCGATGCTGCTGTTTACGCGAGGCAAATGGAATTGCTACTATACCGCATTCCCCGCACAACATGGCTATGTTTATTGCCGGACCTCCGACGACTTGCTGAAATGGTCTGACTCGGTCGTTGTCAGTTATGGCGGCAAAGCGGGTAATAATCCCTATTCCTGTGAATGCCCGCATGTCGTGGAAATATCGCCCGGAAATTACTTTTTGTTCCGAACGCAATTATATGGCCCCGGAGCACAAACAACCGTTTATCAATCCGCCAATCCCTTTCATTTCGGCATCGATAATGATGCCGGTTATGTCCGCCAGATGAATCTCTGTGCCCCCGAGATTGTCACCCTGGATGGGAAGTATTACATCGCAGCGCTCAATCCGGACTTGGATGGAGTCCGCGTTGCTCGGCTCAAATGGAAATGCTTTGATAAAGCGGTTTTTGCATTCGATGACCAGAATCACCGGGCGCAGTGGAAGCTCAATGAGGGTACTCTCCAATCAATTTTTACCAATTCCCTGCGGGATCGGTTTTACCCCAGAACAGAGTATTTTATTGGCACCGCCGAAACCGCCCCCAATGCATTTGACGATGCCCTAACCGGAGTTACCCAAAGCCCTGTATGCAAAATCACTGCAGAAGAATGCGTCCTGTTTATCTCCGGCGGAAAAGATGCTCAACAGGTCTATATCAGCATCGAAGATGCAAAAAATGCACAGGAATATGCCCGCTTTACTGGCAAAAATGACAACTTGTTTGACCCGGTTTTTGTGGATTGCAGGGCGTTTATCAATAAAGAAGTCATCATCAAAATTGTTGACCAGTCCATCAAATCATGGGGACATATTAACTTTGGCGGTCTTTACGAAGCGGATTCGGCAGGGGATTTATAAGCGACTATTTGTCTGTCTGGTTCAAGCAAAATCAAACGCCCCTTTTCGGTTTAACCCGGAAAGGGGCGTTAAAAATCGTAAGGAATTGAAATCCGTTTAGTTCATATCTTTCAGCCACCGATCAACAAATATCGCAAGGTCTTCCATATCCACGGTGCCATCCCGATTGCGATCGGCGCCGTTGCAGTCGTTGCTCCACTGGCAGTATTCCATGGCCCATTGCGAGGCAAGGATGGCAAAATCATCCATATCCAATCCGCGAATCGGGCCCATGACGATCGGCACAATGACCGCAGCATCAACGACCTGGAAGTTTCCGACCGCATCTTCATGGTCGGCAAGCACGACATAGTAATTATAATAATTCCCCCATTCAGAACCGGGCAGTTCAAAGACAGCTTCGCCGTTCTCATCAGTAATCTGTTCAAGATTCGCAGGGCCATGCATTCCCCATTGCGGAATCGTCACGATCGCACCGGGTAGCACGTTATCAGACAAATCTTTAACCGTAAAAGTGACCGGATAAAAAGTCGATGCACCAAACCATGTCCGGCCGGCGATGAGGCCATTTTTATACAGATAAAGGACGTAATTGGGATTGGCTTCCAGGCCGCCCAGAATGGTCATCTTGATGGTGTCGTTGTTGACATAATCAAAATCAAACGTTTTGCTGAGAACACCTTGCTCGTAGTTCATCAGGATGGCATCATACGCGGAACTGCCGAAATCTTCTCCAATGCCGGCCAAATCCACAGTCAGCTCGATATCATCGGAGGTCGCCCGCAGGCCATGAAATCCTTCCGACGCTTCGCGGGCAAAAAACATCATTTCCGGCTGGCTATGCGAGGTTGACCATCCGCCGCTGATGCTGTCAAGAATGGTGTCTTCGTATTCCGGGAAGATGATCGCATATTGAATAGCATCGGGCTGAGCGGTAATATAATATCCGCCATAATTGCTGTCGATAGTAATGCCCCGGCCATGATTGGAAGCAGTAAATTCTTCCACGCTGCTGTCGGCATAGGTAATCCGAATAATGCCATTGGATATGGGTGTACCCAGATTCAGGTCGTAATGATACATTACGGATGCTGAAGTCTTGTCGGTGAATGTGACAAGCTGAACACTGTCATTCCATTCTTTGCGTTCAAATGGGACTTCATCCGTTCCACTGCGAAGAGTCAGTGAACAGGACTTGTAAGAATCCGGATAGCGAGGACTGGCACTGGTCCACAGGCTGATGGGAATAGTACCCTCAGCATGAGGAATCAGACGGAGCCTGAATACCGCTTCGGATTCATACTGAATTGCTCCAATCGATACCGCCCCGGTCAGGGTAAACGTCGTCTTTTTCCAGGTCCCGTCAAGGTTAATGGTGTTGGCACCGGAAATACTCAGGCCCGGCATGATATCCAGAAAATTAGCCGTACCCGGTGTATATAGAATGCTGCTGTCATAAGATATAGAAAACTCGGCATGGTCAAAGGTTGCGTTTTCGATTGCCAGACGCAGGTCCATATAACCCTCGGTCACAGGCGCTCGATACCATGTCCCTGAGGACCAGAAATCCGGCCTGTAACTGGTTGAGACCCATGCTTTTGGGGCCGCCAACAAAGTTGATGATAAAACCAGAACACAAAATAAGCCTAATAGTTTCTTCAATCCAGCCATTTCAATTACTCCCCAGACTATGTGTTAAACGAAATTTAACCACCCCAGAGCTGATAGTATAACAATGCTATCTTCTCTATATTAAGGCAGATGATATCAGATTTTGTCAAAAAAGTCAAGCAATCAGCTTGGTTTGAAGACATTCATGTGAATTCGACCCGCTGAAAATATGATTTTGTTTTATTATGGATATACTTACAGTTGAACTCCTTCTGGCACGAGAGATGAATTCAATGTCAATCTGTTGTTTTTTTTCAGATGATTATCGGCCTTATTGATAAAAATGGTTATATCTTATCCGACTTCGTGTTATTATTCGGACATTGACAGCGTCAGTGATTAAAAAACAGACTTTGTTCAGGAGAGCTTCGGATGAAACGATTTTTTCGCATAGGTTTTACGGCAATATTATGGGGATTGGTGTCTTTTTCAGCACAGGCCGTGCAAGAGCCTTGGCTGGCTGAGTGGATCGGTTTGAGTGAATCGGTCAAACCCAATAGCTGGCTGTGTTATAGGTCACATATGAATATCGAGAAAACGCCGCAAAGTGCAGTGGCTTCGATTGCCTGCGACAGCAAATACTGGCTATGGATTAACGGGCAGATGGCCGTGTTTGAAGGACAACTCAAACGCGGGCCTTCGCCTGAGGATACCTATTATGATGAAGTCGATCTGACAAAGTATTTAAAAGCCGGGGATAATACCATCGCCGTTCTGGTCTGGTACTGGGGCAAGCACGGTTTTTCTCATAATAATAGCGGCAGGGTGGGCCTTGTTTTCGATTTATCCGTGGACGGCAAGCGATTTGCATCAGGAAGCGACTGGAAGATTCGTCCGCATCCGGCCTATGGTCAGACTGAACCGCCCCATCCCAACTATCGATTACCGGAGGGAAATATCCAGTTTGATGCCCGGCAGGATTTAGGCAATTGGCAGGGCGCTGACTACGATGATTCCGCCTGGTCAAAAGCTGCATTATTTGGCAAACCACCGGTAGCGCCATGGAATGCACTGGAAAAAAGGCCGCTCCTGCAATGGAAAAATTCAGGATTGGTGGAGTATTCCAATGTCAAAGAACAAGCCGAAAAAAACGGCCAGCGGCTCTTTATCGGCAAGCTGCCCTATAACGCCCAGGTTACACCATATCTCAAAGTAAAAGCTCCGGCTGGAAAATCCATCGAAATCAAGACGGATGATTATATCATCAGCGGTGTGCCCAGCGTGCGGGCAGTATATATCACCAGAGAGGGTGTTCAGGAATACGAATCACTCGGGTGGATGAACGGCCATGATGTCCGTTACAGTGTCCCCGAAGGCGCTGAGGTATTGGCTCTGAAATATCGTGAAACCGGCTATAACGCGGAATTTGCGGGAAGTTTCAATTGTGACGATAAAGCACTAAACACATTGTGGGAAAAAGCCCGACGGACGTTATATATCACCATGCGTGATACGTATATGGATTGTCCGGATCGTGAACGTGCCCAGTGGATTGGAGACGCAGTGAATGAAATCGGCGAGGCATTTTATGTCTTTGATGCGGTGCATGGCCCTCAATTGGCACGCAAGTGCATTCAGGAATTGGTCCGGTGGCAGCGGAAAGACAAGGTTTTTTACTCTCCATCACCAGCCGGGATTCCTATCCCTGGAGGACCCTCTGAAGATGGATCATGGGATAAGGAATTGCCCATGCAGAGCCTTGCCTGTGCAGGCTGGTATGGAATCTGGACGTATTACTGGTACACAGGTGACAAACAAATCATTGCGGACATTTACCCGCAGGTGAAAGACTATCTCAATCTTTGGAAATTCGACAATAACGGCCTGGTTATTCATCGCGGCGGCGAATGGGACTGGGTGGATTGGGGAACCAATATCGATGTTGCAGTCATTGAAAATGCCTGGTTCTATCTGGCAATGAAAGCGGCTGTCGAAATAGCACATTTGACCGGCCATGATAAGGATGTGCCCGAGTACCAGAAAAAAATGGAGTGGATTGCAGCTCAGTACAATAAAACATTTTGGCAGGGCGATTGCTACCGGACTCCGGGCTATCAGGGCAAAACAGACGACCGAGCTCAGGCTATGGCCGTTGTTGCAGGCCTGGCCCAACCTGATTATTATCCCGCCATACAAAAGGTACTGAAAACAGAATATCATGCCAGTCCCTACATGGAAAAATATGTGCTCGAAGCGCTTTGCCTGATGAATGCACCCGAGCAGGCCATCGAAAGAATGAAATTGCGTTATGATAAGCAGATCGCAAGCGAATTATCAACGCTTTGGGAAGGCTGGGATACTGAAGGAGGCAGCTATAATCATGGATGGTCAGGTGGCCCGTTAACGATTCTCAGTCAGTATATTACAGGCATTTCACCGGCAGCGGCTGCCTTTGCGAATGTATCGATTATGCCTCAGATGGGCGGTCTTCGTGAAATCACATCCGTAGTTTCTTTACCGCACGGAGAAATTGAATTAAAACTGCAGCAAAGTGAACACCATTTTCAAATGAATCTGAAAACACCGGCTAAAACATTGATTGGCATTCCCAAGCGTGGGACGAGGATGTCATTGATTACCGTAAATAACACCCCGGTTTATAAAGATAAAGAAAGTATAGTTGGCAAGGCCGGCAAAATTGAGTTTGCAGGTGAAGATGAACACTGGATTCGTTTTGCCGTAGAAGCTGGAGAATGGAAGATTTCTGCCGACAACGCTCAGTAAGGGTATCATCTGAAATTCAATATATGGCAGGGGAGTTCGATATGGAAAAGCCAGTTCAGTCACTATCAGCCAAGGAGTGTGTCCCATGTAAATCGGGCGGCAACCCCCTGCCAGATAATTCCATAAAAGAGCTGTTATGTCGTCTAAACAATGGATGGACGGTTGAAAACGGCCGGCTTCGCAAGACCTATCGCTTCAAGAACTTTGCCGAAGCGTTAGCCTTTACCAACAAAGTCGGCACACTGGCCGAACAACAGCAACATCATCCCGACATCTTCCTGAGTTGGGGGAAAGTCATCATTGAACTCTACACACATAAGATTAAAGGTCTGCATGAAAATGATTTCATACTTGCCGCTAAAGTGGATGCCTTGGATATATCCGTTTAAAATCAAACCTTGGAGCCTGTATAAGCCATTAAAAGCCCAAATCCGGCCTAAATCAGCCGTAGTTAAGGCCTGAAAAACAAAATCTACATGGTCCTATAATGTATCTTATGTTGCATTCAAGGATAAAAGAGCTAACGTGATTAAAATACTGAAATTTAAGGACTTATGCCATGATGAGATCGCTTTTTTACAGTGCAGCCGCAGTTAATATGGACATGCACCTTTTATTGTTCCTGTTGCGATATGCTCAGTGCCAGCATGGATGTCTGTTCAATACGTGACCAGCTTGACAGCGCCCTGTCCACGATGCCAAGGTTTTCCAGGACGACCTCGATATAATCCCGAGTATCTTCTGATGATAATCCGTGGAATGTATTATTGGTTTGAATATGCTGCATGGCCTTGGCAAACCTCGGCTTGTCACAGAATAACAGCGCGGTCTGGTAATGCAGTTCCAGCATAGCTGACGGCAGCACGGTGCTTTCTTTGAGAATCCCAAAGGCTTCATCATTCTGGTCGATTTCACGTAGTGCAAGACAAAGCTTGATTCTGGACCGATAATGCGTAGAATTTACCGAAAGGGCCCTTTGGAACCAATGAATTGCATCTTTAATCTGCCCGCGAATCATCAGTAAAACCCCGTACTTATAATACAAATCCGCATTCGGTCCGGTACTGGACATCTTTTTGCGCCAGCCATTGATGAAGGTTTCTATGATATCATCCCGGGTCAGGGATTCGTCGGACTGCACCTGGTCCTGATTCAACGATGATTTGAGATGCAATGCCGCCGTTTCAGCAAATAAAAGGATACTGTTTTGATGAATGCTGGCCGCTAATGATAAAGTCTGCTCAGACTCAATGGATTGTCCTTCCAGATACTGAGCAATCGCAAGACCTGCGTATGCATCGATAATTTCATCATTGATCTCGGCGGCCTTATTGAATTGTTCAGCAGCAAGACCCGGGTGGCCATCGCGCAGATATTGGCTGCCCAGCTTGATGGTGGCTTCCAGAGAATTCGGCTGCATCCGCAGGGCGGCTTCATAGTGCGAAATCGCCTCAGTCACCCTGCCGGCATGCCTGCATATATCACCCAACTGGACATACAAGTCAGGCATCGCCCCGATTTGATCCATAATAGAATAGATATTCTCAAATGCCTGCTCATAAAGCCCCTGCTCAAGCAGCGGCGTCAATTCATCTTCTTTGCCGTCCTGGTTAAAATTATCCGGATGCGACAAAATCGCAAGATTGAACGCATTGACAGCTTGGGCATATTGCCCGGAGGCAAGATAAAGATACCCGAGCAGCGTGATCGATTCAATATCATCCTGATGTTCGGATGTCAATACGATATATTCTTCGATGGCCTTGTCGATTCTGCCGTTACGCAAGTGGATTGCAGCCATTCGCTGACGCGGCAGTTGAAGATGACGCTTGAATTTTAGGCAATCCTGATAAAATTCGATGGCTTGATCAACTTGCTCCAGCCGTTCACAGCAAAAGCCTATCAGATACAGCGCCATAGTATTATGCGGCTGACGCAGATAAACACTGCGAGCCTGTTCAATCGCGCCCTGCAAATCATTTTTTTGAATGCAAATAGATGCGGCGGCGACGCGTCCGCGAGGACAATCCGGCTTCTCGAACAAATAAAAACGCAGAACCTGCTCGGCCTGGTCGAAATTCCGGTCAGAAAGCAATTCAATCACCCTGCCGAGTTGTTCGTCGAGGTTTCCCTGGGCCGGATTGGCAGGCTGCTGAGCCGCCAGCCAGTTCCAAACCAGTTCGACACTGTCTATCGTGATCCCTTTGCCAAAGATCTCGAGGAGTTTACTCATCCTCTTGGTTCCTACCCTAAATAAGTACATTAATTAAGCATTACAAACGGTTGTACTTGGGGTATCGACGAAACATTTGGGCCGATTAAGGCGAATCAGAGAAGGACTTTTTTTTTAAGACACTTAAAGAAATGACCTTGCCATGTTTACCGGCTGTAACGACTAAAGGCAAATAGATGCTATTTATAGGACGTGCAAAACATGTCCGCCGCCCTATTGTGGATATACCTGGCTATCTAATATGTATTAACGGGCGTGCGTTGCTTTTTCCACTTCACTCAAATAAGCCAGTGTTTTTTCCAGGCGATCCGTCAAATGTTTGAGTTTGAGCATAGTCTTGACACGAGTAATTAACTCCCATTTATTGACAGGCTTGCTCAAAAAATCATCCGTTCCTGAATTAATAGCCTTCTCAATATCTGCCAGCTCATTGAGCGCCGTAACCATAATCACGGGAATATGTGCTGTGTGGGGATCGTTCTTTATCCGTCTGCAGACTTCAAAACCGCTGATTCTGGGCATCATTACGTCCAGCAATACCAAATCCGGTATCTGGTTGGCGATAATATCAAGAGCTTCCATCCCACTGGATGCAGACACTGTCTGGCAGTCCACATCTTCCAGGTAAGCCATGATCAGCTCCAGATTCTGAAGGTTATCATCAACCACCAAAACTACTGGTTTCTTTGCGTCTTCTTTGGATTTATTGGTCGTCATATCAGAGCTATTATGTCCTATATGGTTTATTCTATTATCTTACACAAAGGTCTCTTGTTTGCAAGTGATATCTTTTGGCGTCACTCCCCAACGGGCTAATTAATATAAGTTTCAAGTATTTATCGGTAAAATGTCGATACTTAATACATTCGTACAGTGAATCGCTAAGATTAGAAAAATCAATGATTTAAAACAAGGGGCAATGGATGAACGGCGTGCTGCAAAAACGACAGGCCCTGCACCGTCAACTGCAATTTCGTGAAGAACAGTACAACCATCTGATTCAACAGTCGGATCAGTTGCATACTCTGGCTGCTGTAGGCATGGCCTGGGCAATGACTGCCCATGAAATGAATAACCTGCTGACGCCGGTAGGCAACTATGCCCAGCTTGCCCTGAGCCATCCCGAGGACAAGGAATTGGCTCAGAAAGCCCTCACCAAGGCCATGATGCTCAGTCAAAAAGCGACTGAAATGCTGCAGCGGGTTATGGTTTTAGCAAATCAGAAACCATTCTCGACACAAGAAGTCTCCATAAATTCTCTGATTGAAGACGTCTTCGGTGGGATTGGTCGTGATTTTGAAAAAGATAATATTCGTGTTTCGATTCAGGTGCCGGAAGATTTATTAATCTTGGCAGATGGGCCATCCCTGCGGCAGGTCTTAATGAATCTGATTCTCAATGCCCGTCAGGCCATGCTCGGCCAGCCTGGTGAGCTGCGCATCCGGGCCTATTGCCATGAAGATGCCGTATGGATCGAAATTATCGACACCGGCCGCGGGATTGCACCAGCCGCACTGCGTCAGATATTTGAACCGTTTTATTCCACAAAGAAAAATTGCCCGGATGGCCCCAACAATGGACTTGGGCTGTCTTTTTGTAAACGAATTATTGAAAAACACGATGGCCTGATCAGCGTAGAATCAGAAGTCGGCAAAGGAACCTGTTTTAAGATTCGTCTGCCCAAAAAAGAGATCACGGTTTAATCCCAATACGTCTCGAGCAACCAATCGTGAGTTTTCTGATTGACAATTCGCTGCGTTTTGTGGTTATGTTGGGACTGTTGTTCTGTTCGGGCTTCTGCTCTGCCGCCGAGACGGCTTTTTTTCATCTGTCACCGCGAAAAGTCGGAGGGTTCGCCCAGTCGTCCAATCGTCTTGAATGGTTAACCTGGCATATATTGCAAAGTCCGAATCGGCTGCTAACCACTCTGCTGTTCTGTAATATGCTGGTCAATATTCTGTTTTATTCCCTGGCAGGAATTACTACGATTCGTATCCAGGAGCTTTACAGCCACTCCGTAGCGGTATTATGGGCGGTTGGCGTGTTTGTATCGCTGCTGATTTTCGGCGAAATGCTGCCCAAGGCCTTTGCGTATGCCAATGCGTATGCCATGTGTATGACTGCCGTCCTGCCTTTTTATTTTTTGCTCAAAATCCTGACCCCCCTTCTGGCTGTCATTGATTATATCATCATAAAACCAGCCGTTCGACTTTCTGCGCCAGCTACTCAAACAGGGGATTCACAGGAACCAGTCACGCTGAATCAGCTTCGCATTTTGCTGGACCAGTCCGCCCGCAAAGGATTATTGACACAGGATGAAAACCTGCTGCTGCTGGAAGTGCTGGAATTGGGACTCTTAAAAGTCCGTCATGTCATGCGGCCCCGGGTGGAAATGAAAGCCTGTTCAATCCGCTCCAGCCATGCCGCTTTGCAGGAAACCATGTATCAGTACCGATTACGCCAGATTCCGGTTTATACCGACAGCATCGATTCCATCGTGGGTGTCATTCATTTTCAGGACCTGCTGACCAATCCCGGCAAATCCGTGGAACAGCTTGTCAAGCCGGTGCATTATGTGCCAGAGCAGAAAAATGTGGAATCACTGATTACATTTTTTCAGAACAACGCCATTGATATCGCCATCGCAGTCGATGAGTACGGCGGTATTGCAGGACTGGTGAAACTCGATGATATCGTCGATCAGCTTCTGGGAGCAGATGAACAACAGCAGCAGTTAAGTGTTCCCATCCAGCAAATCGGCCCGATGACCTACCGCCTGTCGGCCCGGCTTTCCATTCTGGACTGGGCCGAAGCCTTTGGCGTAGATCCCGAACAGATACGCTTGACCACCATTGGCGGCCTGGTAACCGCCCTGCTGGGTCGAATCCCCAAAAACGGCGATGTCGTGACCTGGCAGAATATGAAATTTACAATCGAAACCGTAAAAAATAATCGCATTGAAAGCCTGGTTTTATCTCTGGAACCACTGGTAGCTAAACCATGACGCATATTGCACTGCTCCTGTTTGTTATTTTGATGTTCCTGTGCAGCGCCTTCTTTTCCGGCGTGGAAACAGGCATCTATCGTCTCAGCCGCTTTCGTCTGCGTCTTGGCGCCGAACAGGGATGGGCCTTCTATAAGCAATTATCCACCGCCATTGCCGATGGCCAGGGATTAATCCTGTCGCTGCTGCTGGGTAACAACCTGGTTAATTATCTGGCGACAAGCTGCCTGGCATGGTGGCTGCTATCGTATCTGAAAGATGAAAATCTGGCTGAATTCTACACCACGGCTATCATGACGCCGTCCCTGTTTATCTTCGGGGAAATACTGCCCAAAAGCATATTCTTTTACCGTGCTGATGGTTTCATACGACCGCTGGCTCCCGCGATATGGTCGGTATGGCGAATCTGCACCATCAGTGGCGCCGTGAAATTGATGCGGCTTTTATTCAAGGTGTTCTCCCGGCTCTTCCGAATCTCTGTCGATACCGCCGCCGCTGTCGATATCACCCAGCGCAGCCAGGTCCGTCAAATCATTCAGGAAACGCGCGACGAAGGTCTGCTGACATCCCTGCAGAAGAACATGATGCAGCGGCTGATTAACATTCCCGAAGTCTCTGTCGGAACGGTCGTGGTGCCGATGAGCAAAGCCGAAATGGCGGAAGTCAACAGCAATCGCAGGGCCTTACTGGCTATTGTCGCGCGGTGCCCGCATCGCCGGATTCCGGTGTATGAAAAGGATCGCAGTAATATTATCGGCTTTATGGATATCTATCAGACGCTGGGGGCAGGCATAGAATTTGAAAACTTGAGACCCTTTTTACAGCCGATTGTCCAGATGGACATGTCGATTTCCGTACTGGACGCCATATCGATCATGCGGAAAGGACCGCACCGGATTGCTGTCATCACGACATCCCAATCAGGCCTGCTGGCCGAGCAGAAAAAACCGCTGGGCATATTAACCTTGAAAGACCTTGTCGAAGAACTGACCGGAGAACTGGCCCGCTACGAAATCGTTCCGGATAAATCTAAAACTTCCGGTCAAAAATCGACTTTGTAATTTCGTTAATCCAGTTGCGGGTCAGACCGTTTCCATCCTCGGTCAGGATACTGAACAGAATGTCGCCAGAGGGGGTTTTGCATAGTCCACTGAATGCACGAACGCCCGAGATATAGCCCGTTTTCCCCAGAATCCGACCGCGATACTGCGGCTCCTGGAAATACTTGGATGTCGTTCCGTCTTCACCGCCGACCGACAGGCTGCTTTCAAACATGGCCCAGTTGGGACTTGCATACAGGTCTTTGAGTACTGAAACGATAATGCGTGTCGTCAGCCGGTTGTTTCGGCTCAGCCCGGAACCATCATCAAGAACGAAATCGTTGGGATCTGCCCCGAGCGAACACAAATAATTGCCCGCAAGCGTCAGGCCATGAGGCCATTCACCGTTGATTCGGCCTTCGGTCTGTTCGGCGGAAATGGTCTTAATCAGTGATTCGGCCGCAAGCCCCAGGCTGTCTTTGTTGCTGCGGTAAAGCACATCGGCCAGCGGCGTTTCAAATGTATGCAGAATCTGCAGGGCCGGGTCCTGTTTAACATATTGCCCGACCAGGCCGCCCTGGACTTCAATGCCCTGGGCTGCCAGCCGTTCTTTTAAATGCCAGGCAAAAAAAGCGGAGGGTTTTTCAATGGCAACATCAAAGCCCGTTGCCCCGCGAAGATTGCCTTTGACAATCAGGACATTCGGTTTTGAATTGCGATAGGCTCCCAGGGCACTGCTGCCGCTACCGACAAGCCGCACCTGGTTGATAAATGTCAAAAAGGAAGTGCTTGGTTCGGTTCCCAGAACAACCTTGCCGTTTTTATTTTCCGCCGTAATCCGGATGCAGTTGTTATTATAGTTAATCCCGCTGACCTCACAGGCATACCATTGATTGAGCTGGTCAGCAGGCCAGGCCGGATGGACGCGATTGTTATCAAAGAAACTGGCATCCACAACAATATCCCGTACCGAGGTGATATGATTCTTTTTAAGCACTTCAGCAATCGTATCGATAACCCAACCGGCTTTGCGGCTATAGCGGACATCTGTTGTAAGATCGCCCAATAGCGGATCGCCCCCGCCCACAATCACCAGGCTGTCGTTGAGCAGTCCAACCTCGGTCTTAAATACATAATCTGCACCGAGATAATGTACCGCCGCAGCCGTGGTAATTAATTTCATATTGGATGCGGGCATCAACGGCGTGTCAGGATTGCGTGCAAAAATAGTTTTTCCATCCGAGGCATTCATGACAAGGACAGAGTATCTGGTTTTTTTCTGTGCAGAATCACGAAGCACATCGTCGATCGGCTTGGATGCTGTAGATAGTGAAACAGTCCAGCAGCACAGTAACAATCCTATACTGAAATATTTTCGGCTAAACATCGTCAATCAATTCACTTCCAATCCGTTTGCATTACTACAGGGAAAAATATCCCCCGTCATTCCATTTGACACGAGATTTGCATATACCATAGATTATGGTGCTGTTCAAGAGGGGATATCCTGTTTTTTCAGATTCACAACGCGGATTACATGAGGTATTCAATATGTTATATCGTATTATTAGATAAAGACTTATATTGCTTTTAATGAGTTTTTTTGAAAAATCTTTTTTGCTCCTGTAGTTGACATCGTTTTGGGGGGGTGCTATACTTATCCGCGTTAGGAACCAAGAAGGTGAATACCAGAAAAAACGGGACCAAGAATACAGACGGTGGATTAGATATTGGCGGCTTTCTTTGCCGTGGCGGGCTTCCGGAATGTCAGTGGATGAATATTCCGGAAGCTTTTTTTATTCATTAACCTCTTATTTAGAAAGAGCTTATGAGTTGTTCAGATAAGCTATCACAAGCCAAGGGAATGTTTTGGGCAACGGTCCTTAGTAACCAGCAAATCCGGACCTGCTATAACCGCTTAATAATCGAACTGGGGGCCGATGCTGTGCCGTTCTTCCGATCCGTCATTCCCGGCCAGTTCGTCATGCTGGATTTGACTCAAACCGCCCTTCCCGCTCAAGAAAAAATCCCGGATGCCCTCAAAGACACCGTAAAAAGACAGCTTATTCTACGCCGGCCGTTTAGTTTTTCCGATGTTTCCGTTGGTCAGGGAGAAAACGGCCCAGTCGTCAAGCTCGAAATTATGTATTGTGTGCTGGGGCCTTCTACCGTCAGAATGACCAGCCTGTCCAAAGGGGATAAAATCAACGTCCTTGGCCCCCTTGGAAATGGCTTTAATATTCTGCCAGACAAAGAGTTATCAATTCTTATAGCAGGCGGCATGGGAGCCCCCCCGCTCCTCCATCTGGCCTCCGCTTTGAAGAAACTTTCTACTAAAGTGCTCGTTTTTGCAGGAGCCAGAAGTTGTGATGACCTGCCGTTTACAATTCGCATTGGAAATATCACCGGTCTTGTATTGGAAGAATTCTGGCAGTTGGGTGTGGATTGCCAGATTGCCACCGATGATGGTTCAGCAGGTTTTAAAGGATATGTAACTACCTGCGTTGAGAACTGGTTAAACAAGAATACATGGAATCCCGCAAAAACAGCGATTTATGCCTGCGGGCCGGAGGTCATGCTCGCCGCAGCGGCCAAATTGGCTCTCAAACATAATGTGCCCTGCCAGGTCAGTATGGAACGTATGATGGCCTGCGGGATAGGACTGTGCCAAAGCTGTGCGATCGAACACAAAACCGCCCAGCCCCAGCAAACAGAATATAAGTTATGCTGCAAAGAAGGCCCGGTCTTCGATGCCCGCGACGTGGTTTTCAGCAAGGAAGGATAAGGTCGATGGAACAGACTGTCGATTTAAGTATTCAATTTGCAGGCTTGACGCTGAAAAATCCCGTCTTTACTGCGTCCGGCACCTGCGGCTATGCGGATGAATTGTCCGATTTCATGGACATTGGCTCGCTGGGCGGATTTATCACCAAAAGCATTTCAGTTCTGCCGCGTAAAGGTAATCCAACCCCTCGCGTCGTCGAAACGGATTCCGGGATGCTCAATGCGATTGGCCTGGCTAATCTGGGTCTGGAACGTTTTCTGGTCGAAAAAATCCCCGTTATCCAACAGCTTAAAACAGCCGTATTTGTCAATGTCGCCGGCCAGACGATCGAGGATTATGTTCGCGTAACTGAACGTCTCAGCGGTATCGACTGCATCGCAGGCTTCGAACTGAATATCAGTTGTCCCAATGTTAAACAAGGCGGCATTACCTTTGGCACCGACCCAGGTCTGATTGAACAAATCACCCGTGCCGTCAAGACCGTCTGCGGTAAAAAGCCGCTGATTGTCAAACTGACTCCCGCCGTCACCGATATTACGGCTACTGCCAAAGCTGCAGTTGCCGGCGGAGCTGACGCTCTGAGCCTGATTAATACGTTTACAGCGATGGTCATCAATATTGAGACACGAAAACCGGTTTTATCCAACCGCACCGGCGGTCTGAGCGGCCCTGCCATCAAGCCAATCGCTGTTTATCTGGTCAACCGGGTCTATCAGGAAGTTGGTAAACCGAACAACATCCCCATCCTCGGTCTGGGCGGAATACGCACCGCCTCCGATGCCATCGAATTCATGATTGCCGGCGCGACCGCCGTGGCCGTGGGAACCGCAACATTCAACGACCCGGCCTGCACATCCAAAATACTAGATGGATTATGTCTGTATTGCCAGAAACACGGGATTCCAAGCGTCTCTGAACTGACCGGCAGCTTGCGATAGGCCTGATTATCTGGTATATTTTAACAGGCCAATCGCTGGATATAAAACAGGAAATAGCCGATATGGATATTATAAAGACCTTGTATGATTATTTTCCGACGTCCGTGTATACGGGCAGCAGTCTCGTGTTTATCAGCGAAGACTGGCGGGTCGAATTGAAGGAATATAAAAATACCAGTTTTTCGGCCAATTTAAAAACCGTCCCGATTGTTCGAGTCAAGGTCTTTAAAAAGGCATTGAATGGAGAATTTTTACCCGGCCATTACGAAGATTTCCAGATTGGCAGCGTCGGTGAACTGGCCGCACAGATTGAGCGATATATCCAGTTTTCCATCGGGCAAAATCTTCGGGAAAATGTCTGAGCCGGACGGCTATGTCAATATTCTCCAATACCAAAGAAGGTGTAATGTTTACCGTCAAGGTTGTGCCCGGCAGTTCGCGGACACAAATCGCTGGACCCATGGGCCAGATGCTGAAAATCAAGGTCGCCGCGGCACCTGAAAAAGGCAAGGCCAACGACTGCCTCATTGATTTCCTGGCCGAGAAGCTGGGCATCCGTAAAAATGCGATTGAGATTGTTTCCGGGCATACCAGCCCCGTCAAGCAAATTCGGATTGAAGCGATGACGTCGGATAAGATAACACAGCAGTTGGGACTTATAGAAAATAAATAACCGATTACGCCATGAAAAAATATCGACTCATTTTTGTTCTGCTGGCCGTGCTTATCGGTGCTCCCGCAGCCCTGGCTGTCACACTAACCAATGACGGCAAACGCGGGCTGTATATGTCCTCAATTGAAGGCGTCCTGCGGCTGCCGGATGAGGAGATTGATCTGGCCACCGCCGCCCTGCTGCTGTCGCGGGAATGGGGGGCCAATAAAACCCCGACTATGTATCGCAGCAAAATCGATGATATGGCCGAAGACATCCTTGCCCGCATGAAAGAAAAACGCATCTCGGCGGATTATCGTGCCATCGAAATCATCAATGAATACCTGTTTAAAGACCTCGGTTTCGCCTCGCTGGAAACGGCGGACAAT
Source organism: uncultured Pirellulales bacterium (assembly GCA_964550565.1). Lineage (GTDB taxonomy): Bacteria > Planctomycetota > Phycisphaerae > Sedimentisphaerales > Anaerohalosphaeraceae > Anaeroglomus. The sequence goes on along the minus strand of CAZKAI010000039.1, from coordinate 10,614 downwards.
CCCGACGATTTATTTCTGCATGTCGTGCTCGAACGCAAGCGCGGCTACTGCCTGAGCCTGTCGGTGCTGTATCTGGCCATCGCCGAACGGATTGGTCTGCCGGCTTATGGCGTGGTCGTGCCGGGCCATTTCTTCGTGCGATATGACGACGGCAAAAAACAATATAATATTGAAACCACCTCCGGCGGTGCCATCGCTGCCGACAAACATTACATCGAAAAATTCCCTCCGCCTTCCAACCGGGATTCGCTCTATTTAAAAAATCTGACACCCAAGCAAACGCTCGGGTGTTTCTTTAATAACCTCGGCAACAGTTACGCCGACCGTGCCCAGCTTGATTATGCATTCGACTACCTGGTCAAGGCCGTACAGATTAATCCATCACTGGCCGAAGCTCATACCAACCTCGGCAACGTCCTGCTGCGTCTGAAACGCCCGGATGAAGCGATTGCCCAATATGAACAGGCCCTGGCGATTCTGGGCCCAGATGCCACCAATTACAACAATATGGGCAATGCCTACCTGCAGTTGGGCCAGTACGAACGTGCCAAAGGACTTTATCTCAAGGCCCTGAAGCTCAAAAAGGATTTTGTTGACGTGTATCGCAACCTCGCTCAGGCCTATCAGGGGCTGGGAGAGCTCGATAAAGCGGTCGCCCAGATGCAGGCCGCGGTCATTTTGAAACCCGCGGATGCTCAGAATTTTCTCTATCTGGCGCAGCTCTATCGTAAAATGGGACGTATCGCTCAGGCACAGACTGCCTTTTCCAAAGCCCTTGATATTGATCCGCAATTGGCTTCCGCTTATACAGGCCTTGGCAATCTCTCCCTCGACCAGAAAGACTTTACCGGTGCGGCAAATCTGTTCCAGCAATCCCTTTCTATTCGTCAGGACGATGCCGAAGCGTGGTTTGGCCTGGCCCTTGCCATGCACTATCTGGAGCGGACGAATGATGAAATCGAGGCCTACCGGCAGGTTCTGTTAATTGATCCGACCCAGTCGGCCGCCCTGCAGAATATGGGCAATGCCTATTTAAAACTGCAGAATTCAGACCTGGCCGCTCAATGCTATGCCCAGGCCCTCCAGATGGACCCGCAGAACTCGGACCTCTATCACAATCTGGCTGTTGCGTATGCCAACCAGAAAGAGTATAATAAGGCCGTCGAATCGTACCGAGCCGCATTGTCCCTGAGTCCGGACAATGGCGCCATTCATAATGGGCTTGCGATATGCTATTATCTCAGTGGAGACAAAGCTTCCGCCAGAAAACACGCATTAGCCGCCCAGAAAGCCGGCGTTACGGTTCAACAGGAGTTGTTGCAAGGCAAATGAGACCAAACGAAAGGAATCTGCGATGAAAAAGGTATTCAGAAAAATAATTGCGGCGTTGGGAATTATACTTGTACTTCTGGTGGTATTGATCTTTGTCTTGTTTACGATGTTCGGAAACAAGGCGCTGAAAATGGGGGTTGAGACCGGCGGTACGGCTGCACTGAAGGTGCCGGTCAGTCTGCAGGACGCAAACCTGTCCATCCTCGGCGGAAAAGTCGAGCTGGCCGGATTAAATATCAAAAATCCTGAAGGCTATCAGCACCCGGACTTTATGTCCATGGGAAAGGCCGCTGTTGCATTGAACACCAAAAGCCTGCTCAGTGAGACGATTGAGATTCAGAAAATCCAGCTTGACGATATCCAGTTGACTCTGGAACAGAAAGGCCTTTCGGAAAATAACCTGCAGGCCATTCTTAACAATTTGCCCAAGTCGGATAAACCCGCCGATACAACCACCGAATCCTCGGGCAAAAAATTAGTCATCCGGGAACTGGTTATCAACGGTGTCCAGGTCAAGGCCAAACTGCTGCCGATTCCCGGCAAAGCCGATACCGTGACTTTAAAAGTCAATCCAATCGTCTTAAACGACATCGGCAATGATAAACCTGTTAATGCAGCCGAACTGACTTCTAAAGTTCTGACCGCCATCGCCGGCGGCGTTGCCGAACAGGGCAAAGACCTGCTGCCCATTGACATGATCGATTCCATTGGCAAAGGATTGGCCCAGCAAGGTCAAAAAATTCTTGAAAATGTCAGTGAAGCAGGCAAAGGCGCCCTCGAAGAAGTCGGCAAGACAGGCGAAAACCTCCTTAAGGGAGCCGGTGACGTCGGCAAAGGCGCCACGGATGCCCTCAAGGGAATCTTCGAACAGAAAAAAGATTAAGTTGCGGCCACAAGAGTCAGTTTTTTCACCGGCAGGACCTGTAACATGACAACAGCCCAAAAGGTCTTTGTCGCAGTCAGCGGAGGTGTGGACAGCGCCGCCACTGCCGCCCTGCTTTGCCGGCAGGGGTACGAGTGCAGCGGCGTATTCATGATTACCCACGACGGCGGGCAGGCCGCCCAGTCCGATGCCGAACAAGTGTGCCGCACCCTCGGCATCGAATTGCACGTCCTTGATTTCCGCCAGGAGTTTGACGAAATTATCGATTATTTCACCAGCGAATATCGCCAGGCCCGCACGCCCAATCCCTGCGTCCTGTGTAATCGCCTGATGAAATTCGGCAGGCTCTGGCAATTTGCTGCCTCCAGCGGGGCGGACTTTATCGCCACCGGCCACTATGCCCAAATCCGACAAGTTAACGGCACAAGCTGTCTGTTTCAGGCACAGGATACCAACAAAGACCAGTCCTATGTCTTGTCAATGATCAGCCGCGACACACTCAACCACATCCTGCTGCCGATGGCGGATTTGACCAAAGATAAAACCCGCCAGTTGGCTGCCCAGTTCGGCCTGCACATTCACGGCAAAGCCGACTCGCAGGAAATCTGTTTTATTCCGGACAACGACTACGCGGGCCTGCTGCGACGGCTCTGCCCCAACATCAACCGCCCCGGCGATGTGGTCGATAAAAACGGCACGATCCTTGGCCATCACGAAGGCATTTTTCAATACACCATCGGCCAGCGGCGAGGCCTGCGAATTGCTATAGGCGAGCCTGTGTATGTTGTAGGACTGGACAGCCGGACCAACACCGTCATCCTTGGTCCCAGAGAAGATTTACTCAGCACCAGTCTGATTGCCGCACACATGAACTGGCTGATAGATATCCCGCAGACCCCCTTTAAAGCCACCGTGAAAATCCGATATAACCACAAGGGAAGCCCTGCAACCGTCTATCCCGAAATGGATTCCGTGCGAATTGTTTTCGACCAGCCCGTCTCTGCGGTAACGCCCGGCCAGGCTGCGGTCATTTATATTTCCACCGAATCAGGGATGCAGGTTGCCGGAGGAGCCTGGATTGATAAAGCCCTCAGGGAATAACACAATGCCTCAGGACTATTGCTCACAACAAACCGTTCGTCAGGCCGCGATTATCCACCCCGGAGCCATTGGCGACTGCGTTCTCATCCTGCCTCTGGCGTCGTTCCTGAAAAACACCCTCGGCTATTCGCTGGTTCACTTGATTGGCCGATCCGATTATATCTCATTCTACCCCGGCAGAACCTGTATTGACCGTGTCCGCTCCATGGAACAAATCCAATTCCACAGACTTTTCGAATCCGTAAACGACTTTATCGTCGAAGAAAAAGACCGTCTCATTGCAGCCTTTGCTGACTATGAACACGTCATCAGCTTTCTTGGTGATGGCCACGACCACTTCGAACAGAATCTGCTGTTTACCATCCATTGCAGTCACGCCGGCGAAGTCACCATGCTGCCGCTGGCCCCGACAGCCCCTGAACACGCTGCATCGTTTTATATCCGTCGGTTTGTGGAGTCGAATTTCCTCGATTGTCCAATTTCCGAAAGCCATGCCAATATCCTGATACGTCCTCTTCCCGAAGACCTCCAGGAAGGCAATGATCTGTTGCAGGAATTCGGAGTTCCGGATTGCCGCATCTGCCTGATTCACCCCGGCAGCGGCGGCAGACACAAGTGCTGGCACCTCGACAATTTCCTTGCAGTTGCCCAACACCTTCGGACCAAACAAATCGAGCCGGCCTTTCTCCTTGGCCCTGCCGAACTGGAACGCTTCAGCGCAGATGATATGCACAAATTACGCCACACAGGGCCGGTAATATCTGATATCTCCCTTGAGCAGGTACTCAAAATCCTGTTCTGTGCAGACTTTTTCCTCGGCAACGACAGCGGTGTTGCTCATCTGGCCGGCGCGATGGGCAAAAAAACCATTACAATCTTCGGCCCCACTGATCCAGCTATTTACAGTCCAATAGGCTCTGAATCCATCGCTGTCGTATGTCCTCCGGACAGTTTCCAGACAGACTCCACGAATGCTCAACAGCAAGTAGTGGATGCAATTAGTAGACTATTGCCCCCAAAACAGCCGCAAAATCATTGACGCTCCTGCCAAAAACGCTATAATCCTCCATAAATTTCGAATACTAAACAGGATACAACTGAATGCAGAGTAAAACATTACAGGAATTAGCCGCCCTCGTCGGCGGTAAAGTGATTGGTGACGGCACCTTAGCCATCCATGGCGCCTCGACCCTTGACAAGGCAGGCCCCGGCCAGATCACGTTTTTCAGCAACAAAAAGTATTTGCCGCAGGTCAAGTCCACCAGGGCATCTGTGGTCATAGCTTCTGAATCGGTAGAATCTCCGGCCGCCCTGCTGATTGCCGAAGATCCTTACTATGCTTTTATGCAGATCGTAGTCTCGCTTCATGGCCATCGCAAACATCCCGCCACTGGCATCAGCAGCCAGGCATCCATCGACAAAACCGCCCAACTTGGGGCCGGATGCAATGTGCATCCTTTTGCTTCCATCAGCGAAAATGCCATTATCGGTAAAAACTGTCAGGTCTATTCCGGTGTTTTCATCGGCCCCAACGTCAAAATCGGTGATGATTGTATTTTATATCCGAATACCGTGATTTATGACAGCACCATCATTGGCAACCGTGTCATTATTCAATCCAATGCCTCAATTGGGCAGGATGGCTTCGGCTTTGCCACCCACAAGGGCGTCCATCATAAAATTCCTCAAATCGGCAGGGTTATTCTCGAAGATGATGTAGAAATCGGCTCGGGCTGCGCCATTGAACGCGGCACTCTCGATGACACCATCATTGGCAAAGGCAGCAAAATCGGTGACTCTGTCGCCATCGGCCACGGCACCAAAATCGGCCCGCATTGCCTGCTCGTACCCCAGGTCGGTGTCGCAGGGTCGGCCACACTCGGCCACCACGTGGTTCTCGGCGGTCAGGTCGGCGTGGTTGGCCATATCAAGGTGGGCAATCTTGTTAAAGTCGGTGCCAAAGCCGGCGTCGTCAATGATGTCCCCGATGGCGCGACCATCGTTGGTACGCCAGCCATTGACGCCAGTGTCGCTCGCAGGGCCTACAGCCTGATTGAATATCTGCCGGACATGAAAAAGAAAATCAAGGAACTGGAACGCAAACTCGAAAAGATCGAAAAGCTGGATCAGCCGGGTGAGTGAGTCATCGCAGCACATTTTAGGTCTTATTGCCGGCCAGGGCCGCCTGCCGTTTCTGGTGGCTCAGGGTGCCAAAAAAGCCGGACTGAAAGTTATCTGTGCCGGACTGACAGACAGTGTAGAGCCGGAATTAGCCCAGTATGTTGATGTCTTTTTTAACGCCGCAATCGCACGTCCCGGCGGCTGGATGCGAAAACTCCGGCGTCATGGCGTCCGCGATACCATTATGGTAGGCCGCGTGGCAAAAACAAAAATTTATACGCCGTGGCGGCTTGTAAAATATCTGCCGGACTGGCGTGCCCTGAGGATATGGTACTGGAGACTGCGTAAACAGGACAAACGGAACGATTCGGTACTCAACGCAATTGCCGATGAACTGGCCAGCGGAGGGATTATTTTGGTGGATTCAACTCAATACTGCAAAGACTCAATGGCTGATGATGGCGTCATGACCCGCACCCGGCCCCCGGCCTCGGTATTGGCGGACATCGAATTCGGCTGGCCGATGGTCATGGAAGTCGGCAGACTCGATATCGGTCAGGCCATCGCCGTCAAGGAACGTGAAATTATTGCCGTTGAGGCCATCGAGGGCACTGCCGAAATGATTGTTCGGGCCGGCCAGCTTTGCAAAAAAGGTGCCTGGACCCTGCTCAAATCCGCCAAGCCCAAACAGGATATGCGATTTGATGTCCCCTGCATTGGCCCCGATACCATCGAAAGTCTTGCCAAAAACAAGGCCTGCTGTGTCGTAGTCGAAAAACACAAGACGATTATCATCGACAAGCAAAAAACCCTCGAACTTGCGGACAAACTCGGAATCGCGGTCGTCGGGCACTGATTTATCCGCCGGTTTTATTGTTCAACAACCACATCCAGCGGGCTGTTCATGCGATAGCGTATCCCGCGCCAGCAGATGGTCTTGCCAAAAGCCGAACTGATAATCCCAATCAGAAGAATAATCCCCCATACCCAGAACAACAAGATATCCGCCCAGGCCGCCGCTCGCATGGCTTTTATATCTTTTACCAGCAGATGAGAAATCATTCGTTGACGAATGACCGCCCGGGCAAACTGAGCCAGCAGAATTGCCGCTGCAGTGATTGCAAAGAACATCGCATTTTTATCCTGTATATGCCGGGCAAAAGCCGCGGTCCCAATCATCAGCCAAAGCCCGCCCACACTGAACAGGATGCTGAACAGTCCGAACAGCCAGGTTCGGATGGCATACACGCGGGTAATCAGAAACTGCCGGCGAACAAATTCAAACAATTTCGGCCACGTTGTCGTCTCATAGGATGCCACCATGCAGGATGGCACATAAATCATTTTTTTGCCGGATCGCCGCACCGCGGAACTGAGCGTCAGGTCGTCACTGATCGACCTGGACCAGATAGTCTCCAGATCCAGTTCCCGGAATGTGGATGCCGGAATGGCCATGGACCCGCCCCATGCCTGATTAAACCGAGTATTGCCCAGAACCTGCCCTACCACGGCATTAATGCAGGACAAAGCCAGTGTTGCCGTATTGTTGGTTTTCGGGACAAACCAGCGATACCCGCTGGCGGCTCCTTTTTTGCCGGAATGGAACGGATACACAATATGGCTCAGCCAGTCGTTGTCGGCACAGGCATCCGAATCGGCAAAGACTAGTACTTCCACATCCGCCGGAATCTGCCGGTAACAAAACAGAATATTATGCAGCTTCTGGCTGCAGCCGGCCGTCTTTCCCGCCACAAACACCCGGATTTCATGAGCCGACGACTGGGGGCTGTAGCGACCGATGATTTGATTTAATTGAGCGCATGCCGGGTCAGATGTGTCTTCCACGACAAACCACAACCGGTAGGGCTGATAGTCCTGATGAAAAAAAGACAGAATATTCTGTTCAAATGCTGCGTCCAGCCCCTTGCAGGGTACAATCAGAATCGCCGACGGCCGGTACCAGTCACGCACCTTTTCTGATTTTTTCAGCGCATACCGTGTATTGCCGATGACCTGAAGGGTGATCAGTAATTGCCCAACCAGTAAAATACATGCTATAACAAAAAAAACGTCACTCATAGTCTTCCTGAATTACCCAAGTGTAACGGATGATTATACTAAAATATTTCCAATTTTCCATAGATATATTCTTCCGCCATTGCCTCCATCTTCATATCCGGCCTTGACTTAACGGGCGGCTTGTGATACAAGGCTGGGATAAATGCCGCTTGAAAAATAAAAGCGGACGATCCCTGTACAGGATGCTTCATGCAGACAGCAGAAAACCTGCCAGAAATCACGGTTTATCCCGCCGGTCAGCGTACCGGCGGTTTTATTTGCCGGGAATGCCGCCTGATTCGCGAGGTACCCGGCACACGGCGGATATTCTCCGCCCTCTGGCAGGATCAGCCCGTCATTGTCAAGGTGTTCAGACGCCGCTTCAGTGCCTACCGCCATGTCATGCGGGAGTGGAACGCCCTCCAGAAACTGCGGAATCTGCAAATTCTTCGTCCGGAACCGCTGTTTTACGGCAAAACCGACAAGGGCGATTGGGCACTGGCCACCGAATATATCCCCCATGCCGGAGATGTATTTACCCTGTTTCAAACTTCTGCCGACCGTGGCAAACGAGAAAGTCTGCTGCTGTCGGTCATCAGCCAGTTGGCCCATCTGCATATCCACGGCATTCTCCAAAAAGATATGCATCTGGGTAATTTTCTCTGGGCTGACAACCGCATTTATATCCTGGACCCAGCCCAAATCAAATTTTATGACCAGCCGGTCGCCGTCAAAAAAGGCTTTGCCCAACTGGCCATGCTCTGTGTGAATTGGCCGGCCGATGATGAACCGCAGATGGAGGTCTTCATCCGCAAATATTTCGCCGTCCGTGGCCTGACCACCCGGCCCTGGCTGACCGAAAGCATCCTGCGGATGATCCGGGCACAAAGAACACGCATCATTGGCCGCTCTCTAAAGAAAACGCTTCGCACCAGCAAGCGGTATCTGGCTCTGAAAACCGCAACCTTCCGCGGGATGTTTGTCAAAAACCTGTTCGATGCCCGCCACGCAGCCGAGCTTCCATCCCAGATTGATTTATGGATGAGCCGCGGAAAGATACTCAAACGCGGCAACACCTGTTTTGTCGTCAGCATGGAAATTAACGGCAAGACCGTCGTCGTCAAACGCTACAATCACAAGGGATTCTGGCATTCCTTCCGACAGACCATCCGAAGCAGCCGGGCCAGGCGCTGCTGGCTGCACGGTCATCGCCTCAACTGGCTCAATATTCCCACTGCGGCCCCCCTTGCATTTATTGAAAAGCGAAGAGGCCTGCTGCTGTATTGCTCGTATATTATTAATGAATTCGTCGAAGGCCAGAAGCTGGATAATTATATGAAGGATGTCTCGATTCCCGAGGAACAGCAAATCCAGATGATGGGACAGGTCGAACAGATTCTCCAGCAAATGGAATTATACCGCATCACCCACGGCGACCTCAAACGAGCCAATATCATCATCACCAACCATGGCCCTGTCCTCATCGACCTGGATTCACTGAAAGTCCACCGGCTTGGGTTTCTGTTTGGCTATTATCGCCGCAAGGATATCGCCCGAATTACCGACTCACTGGGCGGATGATTCCTTTTTTCGTCTTCGTCCAATCAGCCTGACTGCAAGCCACACGACAAATATTCCGCATAGAATCTGAATCTGACGCCAGGCCAGATGATCCACCACCGCCTGGGCGGATGCCTGTCCGGCAAGAATGTTGCGATTGACCGCATCCTGAATCTGGTTTACACCCTCCGATTGAGTCAAAGTCTGCAAATCCGACATTAAAAGCCGCAGTTCCCGTGTGGCATTCTGAATTTCCACCGCAACCTTCTGAATATCCTCCGGGCGGATAGGCTCCGATGGTGCAGGTTTGGATGACGATTGTTCAGAAATCGCCTGCCATGCGTGAAGGGTTTGGGTGGTGGAATCTGCCGCAAGCTGCCAGCTCGAGGCAGTCTGCTGCAGACTGGCGGCGGTGGTGTTCAGAGAATTTGACGCCGCCTCTACCTGGCTGATGGTCTCCTGGATTGATTTCTGTTTCTGCTCCACCTGGTCTATCAAAACACTCAATTCCTCCCGCACATCCTGCGGCATTTTCCCCGCCAGCTCGACCATCTGACGGCTGTTCGTATTGAATTCCTGCATATTTTTCAGGAACGACTTGGTCATTTCATTATTTTGCAAATCATATAAAAACAGTGTCATCTCCCATCGCGCCGACTCAGGCATCGACTTGAGAATATCGTTAAATCGACTTGCCGAATCTGTAAACCGGTCAATCGCTACCGCGGTTTTATCAACGCCCTCCATAGCCCGAATGGGTGCCAGCGGGATATTCAGTACTTTCCTGAACTGGCTGAATTCTTCGGCTTTATCAACGGTCGCATACACAATCAGATTGCCCATGGTTCCCTGGACTGGATTTTCTTTGGCAAATTGATAGACCTGGACGCGTGTCCCTTCCAAAAGGTCTGCCGGCAAATAGTCCGCTGCAATCTGTTCAATTTCATCTTTGGCTTTTTGGGCAGCCTTGAGCATGTCCGGCTGAGCTTGTTGATAGAGGGATTTCCCAGGACCATTAGCAAAATAGGAATGCAGTCGTACAGATAATTCCCAGTATTCAATCAGGCCGACTAGCGGAGATGTGGTTTCCGAGAGGGTTCGTATGGCATTTGATAACCGCGTATTTAATAACAAATTGGTTCGTTTTACATCTAAATCCGGATAATCCTGCTCGACTTGGACTGTGGATTGTTTGATAATCTGGATAAACAACTCTTCAAAACGATTCAAATCACTCTGGAGTGCCTCCTGGTCCAGCGAAGGAGCTACAATATCCGCCCCGCGGGCGGAAACTGCTTTCGGTCGTTGCGTACAACCCTCACATAAAATCAGCATCGCCAGCAAACCGGCAAGTATCCATTTCATTTTGGCCGCATTTTGCATAAAAATCCCTTTCTTTGTCTCGGCACAATAAAGGGAGCCGAAGGGATTGTCAAGCCCGCATTGGAGATGATATCAAACCGCCGCCAGGCCATCCCTGACGTCGGCACAAACAATATGCAAAGGAAAAAAAAGGGTTTGCCGCAATGACAAACCCTTGCATAGTCCGAGGATTAATT
>CAZKAI010000038.1:1340-36685 GCA_964550565.1 uncultured Pirellulales bacterium | reverse complement strand
TGAGCACAGGCTCAAGCCAGAGGCCCCAGTCCATGCTGGTTCCATCGCCGCCGTCTTCGACGATCAGCTCCAGAGTCTCTGTGTCTGCAAGGTCGATTTGGGACCGCTGTACCTGATGCATTTTGACGATGTTTGAGCGAAATGCTTCTTTCCCATCTTTAAGGATAACAAAGACGACGGAGCCGTCAAACCCGTCTTTGAGGCCGTAGCCAAAGCTCAGTGATTTCCATTGCCGTCCCAGGTCAAAGGCCCAGCGTGATGGAGCGTGAGCATAAAATCCGGAAGCGAAAACATCGCCGCCGACTTCCAGAAAACAATCCCTGTTGCTTTCCATCGGTGTTTGGTTGCGCATGGGGCGTCTCCATCCCACAGATTCGTGAATAGATGTGATAGCTGACAGATCGATCTGTTTGACGGACTCAGCAAGCGTCTTTGCTGAGTCCAGCTTTATCGGCTCTGCCAGACGCCGCAGGCTGGCCGTTTTCTTTTTAACGGTCTCGACGTGGCCGTAACGATTTTCGAGCGTACCAATTGCGGCCAGCATACGTTCTCTGTCCGAGGCCTGATAGGCGTCAATGGCCTTATTCAGCAGCGTCGGGTATTCGAATGCCTCCAGCGGCGGCCTGCCGTTTTTATCCGTCTCATAATCATAGGCAAAGCTGCTCTTGGCTCCATTTTCATGGCAGGCAATGAGCCGGAGCTGATAGGTGCCGGTTTCCAGTTCTCCGATCTTCAGTTGAAATCGGCCCTGCGGGTCAACCGGGCAGGTCCAGCCGACTGCATCATAGTCGGACTCTGGTCTGGCCGGGTCGTTATAGGCTGCAATGCCATACACCGCCGGCGACGCCTCTATTTTTCCCGACAGCACGAGGTCCCCGTCATTAAATGCAGCTTCCATCTGGGTCAGCTCACACGCGGGACGCTGTTTGGCCCCCTGCAGGTCGCCGGCGAATGGGCGTGTGCAGGCCAACATCATCGCGCTGGTCTGAGTGAGGAATGTCCCCGGTCCCTCGTTGCGTAACTGCTGGCCGTAGGTGTGGTTGCCGTGTCCCATCAGTGCTGCTCCCTTCTGACGCTCAGCTTTTGTCTGACAGGCGTGGGGAAGACCAAATGCGTGCCCCAATTCGTGAGCCACGCCGCCGATATAATGCGAATTAAACTCGCCTATGGAACAGGGTCCGCCATACCAGCCGCCCGGTTCGGTCGATGCAAGCAGTTTCGGATCCAGTTTCGCATCATCATAGACCCACGCCGTACCCCCCAGATGGCTGCCGGCACCCACATAGGGCCCCACTTCGGTTGCCTTGCCATCATGCCAATCCAGCAGCACCTGGAAAATCACGACCGTTTCCCGGTCCATATCCAGCCCGGCCGTTTTCAGTCCTGCCTTAACCTCGTTCCTGACAGCATCCCAGGCATCCCGCCCATAGGTTTTGGCAGGATGAGCCCCTCGCACCACATGAATTCGTGTCTTGCCTGCATCATCCACATCCAGTGCAAATCCTTTGTCGGGATATCCCGCAGCAGCCATCCCGTCACCATAAAACCGCTGTACCTCCTTCATAACCCGATCCAGCCGCTCTTCATAGCCCGGCAGACAGGTCCGGTCGCTGGGCACAAAACAGACAGCGCGAACAAGTCCTTTTGCCAAAGACGTGGATCCCGTACCGCAGAATGTCAGCAGGACGGCAAGCATGATAATCAGGGATTTACTGTATTTGACAGGGCTGCATTTGTTTTGTCCATCACTCACGGGCGTTTTCCTTGTATGTTGAAAGCCGGTTTCTTGTTGAACTGGGGTGATTTTATAGAAAAAGCAATGTACGGGTCAACAAAATTAATTGCTTTTCACACCAAACAGGCTGTAATCCCGAAAACCGATATTTCGTCTGAATCATATAGACAACCTGCCCGGGTTAAGTTCAGGACGTATCGAGTAGGATATCTGGTATTGTGTTGGTGTGATAGACAAAGATAAATTCAGACAGATAATAAGGGTTTGCTTTATGAAACGATCAATAGTGTTTTCGGGTTTTATTTTAATAATGGCTGTATCTTGTCTTTGTTCGGGCGCGGGAGTCAGACTGGTGACCGATCGAAGCCTGGAATTGACCGGATTTCAGGATGCCGGACCCTATAATCCCTATTGCGACTTCCGCAACGATTTTGCGATGGTTTATGGGGCCGACAATCCCAAACTTCCCGAATCCATCCAGTCGTGGGTGGATAAAGGTTACGTTCCGCAGCTCATGACGGGTATTGCCTGGGGTGCCTATGCGGATTTTAGAGACCTCAAGGGCAATGATATCATGTCGCTGAGCCAGATGGAAGCCAACGGCTCATTAAAACTGCATGGCCACCGTGTCCCCTACATTGTTCCATCCATTGAATTTGCCGACTATATGTCCGAAAAACTCAAGACCATGATTGACGCCGGGGTGGTGGCGATTCATCTGGAAGAACCGGAATTCTGGGCTTACACCGGCTTTTCAGAGGCCTTCCAGCGGGAATGGCAGCTTTATTACGACACCCCTTTTGTTCGTCCGGACACCTCCGCAGATGCCCAATATAAAGCCAGCCAGTTGAAGTATTATCTCTTCGGCCGGACGCTCCGCCGGGTAGCCGAGACCTGCAAGGAATATGCCCTCCAGAAATACAATCGCAAAGTCAGATTCTATGTCCCGACCCACAGCCTGATTAACTATACCCAGTGGTGTATCGTCTCGCCCCAGTCGTCATTGATAGATTCTGATGTGATCGATGGCTGTATCGCCCAAATCTGGACGGGAACCTCACGAACCCCAAATGTCTATCAGGGACGTCGGGCGGAACGAACTTTTGAAACGGCATTTCTGGAATATGGTGTGATGCAGGAACTGGTACGGAATACCAGCCGCAGGATGTGGTTTCTGCATGACCCCATCGAAGATAATCCCCGCTATGACTGGAACGATTATCAGTTTAACTACAAGGCGACCCTCATCGCCTCGCTGCTGCATCCGCATGTCTGGCATTATGAAATCTGCCCGTGGCCGCCGCGGGTCTTTCGCGGTAAATATCCCGCCGGCGCAGCCGATGCAACCCCGATTCCGGCCGACTACGCCACGATTCTTTGTACCGTCTTTAACCAGCTTCGCGATATGAATCAGCCGGAAAGTCAGTGGGTCAGCAGTACCCATGGCATCGGTGTCCTGATTGCCGACTCGGGTATGTTCCAGCGTGCCGAACCTGCGTATCGACTGGCCCAAGATAACGGCAATGACCCGACCAAAGCCCAGCGGTCGGATATTCAAGACTTTTCGGGCTTTTACGGTCTGACCCTGCCGCTGCTTAAGCACGGCGTCCCAGTTCAGCCTGTGCAGTTGGATAATGCGGCCCGGTTCGCCAACTATCTGGAAGGCTATCAGGTTCTTGTGGTCAGCTACGAGTTCATCAAGCCGCAGTCGCCTGCAATCAATCAGGCCCTTGCCGAATGGACCGCCAAAGGAGGGGCCTTGGTTTATGTTGGAGCCGACACCGATCCGTTCAATACGGTTTCGGAATGGTGGAATTCCGGCAAAAATAAATATGCAGCGCCTTCCCAGCATTTGATGGAACTGCTGGGGCTGAGCCGAACCGTCGCAGACGGAAAATACACCTTTGGCAAAGGGCATGTCTTTGTCGCCCGCAAACACCCGGCGTACTACACGCGTTCAAAGGCAGCCGCAGATGAATATCGCATCGTGGTAAAACAGGCTGCCGAAGCGGTTGGCCTGAAATACATCGAAAACAACTTCCTGCAGCTTAACCGCGGGCCTTACATGATCGCTGCCTGTCTGGAAGATTCAATATCAGATAAGCCGCTTGAGCTTAAGGGGCTGTTTGTTGATATCTTTAACGCCGAGTTGCCGGTTTGCGAAACGGTCACTCTCAAGCCCGGCCAGTGCGCCTGGCTGCTCGACCTGAATAAGATTTCATCTGACAAGGCCGAACCTGTGGCTTCTGCGGCTCGCATCGAGACATGGAAAGATATCGATAATGGCATCGAATTTACCCTCACCAGCCCCAAAGCGGTAAACATCGTTTCCAGACTCCGTTTGCCCAAACAGCCGTCCAAAATGACCATTGATGGCAAAGAATTTGATGGTTACACCTGGGATGAAAAAAGCAAAACCATATTTTTTAAATCCCCGACGATTGAGGATGTTCAGAATGTTAGAATTATCTGGTGAAACTATAGCTAAAATATTCCTCCCAAAGTGAGGCTATGTTTGGGTGGAATCTTTACGATGATAGAATACATGGGATTGGAGGTCTCTTGTACATCCTTTCAATCTGGAAAGAGAATTTGGGACTTCCATCGCAAACTTTCGGCTGTTTTCGTCGTATAATAAAATGATATATCGGATATAAAGAATATAATTTAGCAGGGAGGTAAGACGATGCGTGAACTCCATTTACCTCATTTTCACAGACCCGATTGGCATGCCATGGAAAAGCGTTTTGAGCAAATAATACATGCCCCATGGTTCTGGCCGACAATCGTTCTATTATCGATGATTCTGTTGTTGATTGTACTCAGCATTCTGGCCGGCAGTGGTACGGGGCAGACATCACCTTTACCTATACGCTATCCATTTATGCCATAACGTAAAAACCTTAGTCTCTCTAAGGCTCTCGTGAAGGATTAAGAGCACTTTTCGTAAAACAGGAGACATAACGATGAAGCAATCCGGGAAATCTCGCGGTCATCAACAGCCCAGAAAACAATCCAGAAGGTTGCCGATGGTTCTTATTAAACATAAAGGAGCAATGCGGTAGTTATTTGTTGAGGATACTACTGTTTTTACATCCAAAAGATTACAAAGTAAGTCAGAGATATTTATTCTGAATAAACAGAGGAATCACGTATATCAGGGGGCTGGCTGCTTGCCGTCTTTGATGGCCTCATCTGCAGAGGCATATCCTATATACTGATCGGCTCTGATGAGTATGGCACGTCGGTCTTCAACGGAATAGAAGTATCGGCCGGATTGACTGGCAACAAATTTAACCCCCGAGGTGTCCACTTTACCTTTCCAGGAGAAACCGGGTACCTCAGTCAGCGGAGCAGGGGTGGGGGGGATACCGGTATTCCGAGTGCCGAAACTATCGGGGGCGTTAGGAAATAGTTTTTCAACAGCCCGGCGGTTCTGTTTGGGATTCCCATCGCTGCTCAATAATATGATAATGGTGATAATCACAAGAATCAGTGCAGACGCAATCACAATGCACCACATCGTGCTGATTTTAGACAACAGTTGCCACAATCGTTTCTGTGCAGGGGGCTTCAGGCTTGTTTGGGTAAGCTGACCTGGTATTGTGGTTCGCGTTTTCTGCAGCACACCCTGCCAATCCATGGCCAGTGTGGAACCGCCGGGACCACCTGTCGCCTGAGAATCGGATGAAAAAGTAATCGATTCTGCGTGAAGAATGGCGGCCACTTCCGCTGCAGAGGGACGAACCCCCGGCTCCTTGGCCATCATCCGCTGGATCAGAGACGCCAGTTCCGGCGAACCGTTGGGCATATATTGCAGAATATCCGGCGGTTCAGAATGCAGGTGCTGCTTGAGAATCTCCTCCATTTTCCCCCCGGCAAACGGAGGCCGGCCGGCCAGTACATAATACAAAGTTGCCCCCAGACTGTAAATATCAACAGCCGGGGTTAAAGCTTCCCGCCGAATTACTTCCGGCGCCATGTAGTGCGGCGTGCCGATGGATTGCTGGGCGTAGGTATCAAATGGATCGTTGGGGTCATCCACCCGGACCAGCCCGAAGTCGCTGATTTTTCCATGACCGTTACGGGTCACCAGAATATTGCTGGGCTTGATATCGCGATGAATCATGCCCATTTCGTGAGCCACTTGAAGCCCAATAGCCGCATCGGCAATAATCGGACACGCCCTGGACACCGGCAGGGCACCAGCAGCCTTGACAATCTCCTGCAGGCTGTTCCCCGAGACCATTTCCATTGCAATGTACCACCAGCCTGCGTGCTGGTTAATCTCATAGACGCGGACGATATTGGGATGCTCGATGGATGCGGCGGCCCGGGCTTCACGGAGAAACTGCTCGACGGCATCTTTGCCCTTTTCGCCTTCTGAGAGCTTTTTCCGCAGAACCTTTAACGCCACAATCCGCTTTAAATGCGTATCCTCGGCCTGAATGACCAGCCCCATGGCGCCTTCACCAATCAGACGCAGCAATTTAAAATGCCCCATCACTTTGCCGATCCACGGTTGAGGCTTGGTGCTGGTTTTATCGGCTGACGATGGGACGCCGGAGTCTGAACTCTGCGGCTTGCCGCCGGAGCCATGATGGGTCACCAGCGATTCCGCAAAGGCCTTCTGGTCGTCGGGACTGAACTGAGGGCTGTGTTTTGGCTCTTCCATCATGCTTATCCGGCTATCGGGGTATCCCCGTAAATTCCATAATTGTCAAAATGCTTTGTCGAGCCCCGCGTCCTTCACTGATATCGCCTTCATCACTGCCTAAGGCAATGTAGCGGCTGTCCCCCAAACGGCAGACTGCTTCGATGGTCATATCCGGGATTCGGGCCACCAGAATCGGATTGTCTTTTTTATTTCCGCTCCACCAGAACAGGGCGCTGTCCAGCGTATTGGGCGGATACGGGCTGTTGGGATTGAGGCGGGGGCCGTTGCTTTTGGCCGCGGTAATCAGGTATCCCTGGGTAATAGGGTCCCAGCACAGATCACTGATTCCCCGTCCATCCAGGTCCAGCAAAAACAGGTCAGTCACCATGAGTGAATCCGGCAGGGCAGGCTGTCTCATCTCGGGCATGCCTGACACCGCAAACAGCATCGCGGCGTTATCAAATAAGGGATTGCGAATCCCGCCAAGCAGCGTCTGTCCATCGGGTGTGAAGGTAATTCCTTCCACATTCGCCCAGCGATAGGTATTCTTGTTTTCACCGGGATCTGCATTAAAGGTATAATATGGCAGGACTCCAATCGTCTCAAAGCAGCTTTCCAACTGCTGACGCAGCGTTCCAGCCGAGACCACTTTGGTGCGATCCAGCGTCAGCGGCCGGACGGATTTGATCTTTCCGTGGAATAAATGGCGGCGCTGCGGCAGAGGCTGAGCATTCGGTGCGTTGCTCAGAGAACACATCACATAGATAGACGATTGTCCGCTTTTGTTCAGAATGGTCAGTGATTCTGCATCATTGAGCAGAAATTGCTCGTTATGTATCAGAACATGATGTTCCGGTGTCCCAATCTCCATTTTGTTCAAATCCACCGGGCAGGTAAACAGCAGGTGCTCATGCCGGTCGCTGGCTATAATCAGGACTCCATCCATCCAGGCCAGTCCGCTGCATTCGAGGGCTTTGAGTTCTGTCTGCTGGTTGGACATAGGCGCCTTGACGGTAATATCTTTCTGGGCAACTACCGGCGGTTCAATCACGTCAAAGCGGATTTCATAGACCCTGCCCGGCTCTTCTGCCTGTGTACAGAACGAGCCCAATGGGCATACCACCGCCGCAAGCAAGAGAATAGATATCCGAATTGAACCCAACCTGTAAGCCATTTTTTCTCCATTCATCTCATATAAATTTTACAAAAACCGCCTTGCAGTGTCAAGAATATCCTCTTTTTGCTGCAAAATGTGCTTATTTTTTTGGAAATGGTAGAGATTTCTGGAGTTATGTAGTATAGTTTACCCAATAGCAGAGAACCTTTTTTCTCACAGGAAAACTTTAAACGTAGAGTCCTGGCATATTGAAAGAGCTTTTTATTTGATTTCTTTGAAATAAGAATGCAATAGGAGTTGTTTATGCAAGTTCAATGCTGGTTAGTTGGCATCATATTCAGTTCATTTTGCCTCTGTCAATCCGTCGTTGTCTCTGCTTTGAATCCAGGGCTGACGTCCTATCCAACAGATGCACCGGGCTTCCCCTCGCGTGATGCTAATCTGGATGTCTTGCCCGGTTTTCAGACTCCCCCGGCCGGGTATGGCGAAGTTCCCTTCTGGTGGTGGACGGGGCAGGCACTCGATAAAGACAGGCTCTTGTGGCAGATTGAAGAACTTCACAAAAAGGGAATAACCGGGATGCAGGTCAACTATGCTCACCAGGATACACCCGGTTGGCCAACCTATCCGGCACAGCCTGAACTATTTACGGACCCATGGTGGGATGTCTGGAAATTTGTCGCCGCAGAATGCAAGAAAAGGGGGATGGGTATAGGCTTAAGCGGCTACACTATCGACTGGCCCAACGGTCAAAGTCTCATCAGCCGGACAATTTATTCCGATCCTGAGATTCAGGGGCGTGAAATCAAGGTGGAAAGTAAATCGCCTGTAAAAGCCGATCAAACCGTGTTGATCAAAATTCCGCAGGGAGCTATTGGCGTTCATGCATACCCAGTCCGAAATAACGTACTCGAATCCGGTGGGATTGATTTGCTCTCTGCCGTCAGAAATAGCCAACTGGAATGGAAGGCGCCCCGCAGCGATTTTGAGATATGGGTATTTACAGCGGATCGCAAACCAGGAACACTCAATCCAATGCATCCTCAATCCGGAAAGCGGGTTATTGAACAGTTTTTCCAGCGATTCGAAGATAATACATCCGACAAAACAGCTGCAGGATTAAATTATTTTTTCCATGACGAACTTCAATTTGGCGTGGGGGATTATATCTGGACCGATGATTTCAGAGAAGCGTTTCGCATACAGAAGGGCTATGATGTTTTTGATGTGCTGCCAGCTTTGTTTACCGATATTGGAGCAGTAACCCCCAAGGCCTGTATGGACTTCATGGATGTAAAAGTACAGTTAGCCGAGCAGCGGTATTTTGAGCCGATATTCAACTGGCATATGTCTCGCGGGAAGATCTACGGCTGTGACAATATGGGCAGAGGCAGGGAACCCCAGGCCTACGGAGATTACTTCCGCAGCATACGCTGGTATACAGCTCCCGGCCATGATACCCCGGGCGGTCATGCAGACCTGATAAAAGGCAAGGTTTCCAGTTCGATTGCCCATTTATATAAACTTCCCCGGGTATGGCTGGAAGGGTACCACAGCTTTGGGTGGGGGGCTTTCCCTGAGCAGCTTATGTATGCCACCCGGGAAAATTATCTGTATGGCTGTAACCTGCTGAATCTTCATGGGCTGTATTACACCACCTATGGCGGGTATTGGGAGTGGGCGCCTCCATGTTATCATTTCCGTATGCCATATTGGGATCACATGGAGGTTTTTCTGAAATATTTTGAGCGACTTTCTTATTTGCTCAGTCAGGGTGTGCATCAATCTGATATCGCCATATTATATCCGGTAAGTCCATATCATGCGAAAATGGACGGTCAAAAGGCAACAAATGCTGCATTTGCCGCCGGTGAATTGCTTTTTGCAAATGGCTATGATTTTATCTTTATCGATGATCAATCGATAGAAACAGCGGTAATTCAGGACGGCAAACTGGCTGTTTCTGATGCGGCGTATAAGGTGCTTATTCTGCCGTCAATCCAGGCGATACGGTGGTCTACTCTGGATAAGGCAAGGGCGTTTTGTGCGGCCGGCGGAATTGTGATTGCCATTGACGAACTGCCGCAAGCCAGTGATCGGGCGGGTAGAAATGACTTGGTGCTCGATGAGGCAGTCAAGAGCATATTCAGTCTGACCGCATCTGAGGCGAAAGCAAACCAGTCTGTCGTGCGGCAGGAAAATAAGGCAGGCGGGCTCGGATTGATTGTTCCAAAGGTCGAACAGATTGTTCCTGAAGTGGGCTCACTGGTTTGTCGTGCAGTGGAGTCTGGAAAACCTGTTCGTTCTATGCATCGAAAAATCGGCAATCGTGATGTGTTTATGGTAATGGATGCCGCAAAGGGATCAGAATGTACTTTTCATGCCAAAGGAGCAGCTCAGATATGGGATCCCTGGACGGGGAAAATTGAGCCGGCATGTGTAGTCAGGGAAACAGAAATCGGAACGACAGTCAGGATGCCGCTTGAGCAATATGAATCGCAGATTATCGTTTTCAGTCCCGGAAAGGCGCAACCGGCAGAGGCCTGTGCGGAAATAGAAACCGCAGCGGCGATATCGATTCCGAATGAAGGATGGGACTTCGAACTGAAACCGACCCTGGATAATCGATGGGGAGATTTCCGCCTGCCGATAACGCAGCAGGTCATCGGAGCCGAAGCACGGATATTTGCCTATGCGGAAGAAGCGGAGGCAAATCCCGGCTGGCAAAGGCGCGATTTCGATGATTCAGCATGGCAGCGGGTAACGTATGATTTTGGACCAAAATTCTGGAAACTGGGGCCACTGCCGGAAAATATTGATATAGCTGAATTGGATGCCAGGCTTGCGACGTTAAAACAGATAGACTCATCGGCTGCTGTCGAGATTGGGGGCGAAAAATACCCCTGGACGCAGTATGATTTCTCGTGGCGGTGGGGTAAAGAGGGCGACCCCGGGCATCAGGGCTGGCATGGATTGAAGGAAAAGATCAGTGATGATTTTATATGTCTTGGCAAGGCTAACCCGGGCCATAGGGAGACACAGTACATTCAGGAAGACGACGGCAAACGATATTATCTGTGGACCAGTGCTTTTGCAGACATGGATACGACCGCCCTGATACGGACAGGAGGTCTGGAACCGGCTACTGTTTATGTAAATGGTATTGGGATCAAACCCGGTGTGGAGGTCCAATTGAAAAAAGGCGGCAATGGCGTGCTGCTGCGATATGAGAGCTTTGGCCGCGGGCATTTTGTCCTGGAAGAATGTAATAGGCCTCAGAGCAGGGAACGTACTCCGCTTGCCATGCAGTGGTATGACCGACCGGGAGTAATTGCTTTGGATGTATTCGCAGGAAAGCAAACCCGGGCCGGATGGTATCGGTTTATTGGCCCGCCGGGACTCCGTGGTATGAAAATAACTTCGATTGGAACGATTCAGGTCTGGGTGGATGGCCGGGAGACCAAAGTAGTCAAAACCGGTGATGCAAGCAGAGGGGCATCGGAATATCTGGCGACTGTGCCTGAATTGGTACGGTCCAATGCAGCCGTTGCAATGCGGATTGAACATCCGGCGGGAAGTGCCGGGGGGGCGGCATTACCTGAGCCTGTTATTCTGGATTGTGGTGTAGGGCAGACAACTCTGGGCGACTGGTCGCAGGGATCTGTTCTGGAAAGTTATTCCGGCGGGGCATGGTATCGCAAAACAGTGGATATCAAGGCCGAACAAATCAAAGGGGAAGCAGAACTCCATCTTGGTGATGTGGTCGCTACAGCCGAAGTTCATGTAAACGGGAAAAAGGCTGGCGTTCGCGTAGCGCCGCCGTGGACGGTCGATATAACCGATTATGTCAGGGCGGGTGAAAACAAGATCGAAATTCTGGTTTATAATACCCTGGCCAATCATTATCTGACCATTCCGACCAATTATCGCGGCTCGCTGCGTTCCGGGCTTATTGGCCCCGTTACTATTGAAATACAAGTACCCCAAAAGCGGTAAGACAAATCTGGAGGCTTTCAGGTGCAGTTATTATTTAGACGTCACAGGACAAGCGGTTGCGATTCAAATAAGCCTGATTCGGTTGCCGGCAGACTGTTTGCCTCCGTTTTTTTTCTGTTCTTTGGGGGTATGGGATTGTTGTTTGAGGTCTTTCTCGTCCGAGAAGTCGTTTCAGAAATTCATCGGCGAAGCTGGTCTGTCGTCAGTTGCCGCATTCTGGAAAGTTCCGTCCGTCAGGAATCCGATTCTGAAAGTCCCTATCGGTTTGCCGTCAAGTATGAATATCAGGTCAACGGGGCGGCGTATCAATCCACACGATATCAATTCAAAGATTCCGGCTCCGGCGATTATGCCAAGGTGCAGAAGCTGGCCAATCGTTATCAGACCGGCCTCCAAACGCAATGTTATGTCAATCCCCAAAATCCTTCCCAGGCTATCCTTGAACAGGACAGTCTCGGTATGGCCTGCTTTATCCTGATTCCCACGGTGTTTGTCATCATCGGCGCAGGAGGTATCTATGGTACATGGTTCTATAAGCCAAAGCCGAAAACCCATAAATCTGCTTTGCCCGAAGCGAAGGGAAAAACCGGAAAAAGCCAATGGGGATTGCTTCTGTTTGGATTCGTATTCTTCGCTGCGGGGTGCGGATTCAGTTATATTTTTTTGATTCGGCCCATGCTGGATATGTTTCGTGCCAGAACATGGATTGAAACGCCCTGCACCATCATTTCCGGGCAGGTCCTAAGTCATGATTCGGATGATGGCACCACTTACAGTGTCGATATCTTATATGAATATGTGGTTGACAATAAGGAGTATCGCAGCAACCGCTATGATTTCATGAGCGGCTCCAGCAGTGGTTATCAGGGTAAAAGGGATGTGGTGGATAAATACCTGAAGCTCAAAAATACTATCTGTTATGTCAATCCCGAATCACCCGGCGATGCGGTCTTGAATCGAGACCTGACGTGGAAATATGCAATTGGCCTGTTCCCCCTGATTTTCGTTGCGGTGGGTCTGGCGGTGATGACCGGTGCAGTAATCGGCATGAAGCGTCGTGCGGCCAAAGAGTCCATCGGAGGCTGGAAGCCTCAAACAGCATTTACGTCCTCTCATCAACCCGGCTATCAGCAGTACTACGGGCTGCGGGAAGACAAAATTGCCCTCAAGCCGCAAAAACATCCGATAGCGATGCTGGTTTTTCCATTGATATTCTGCGGATTCTGGAACGGTTTGCTTTCGTTTTTTGTGTATGAGGTGTTCTCTGGATTTAAAACCGGCCGTCCGGATTGGTGTTTGACGCTGTTTATGATTCCTTTTGTTCTGGTGGGGGTTGGAACTGTTTTCTGGGTGATTTACCAGTTCCTGGCCCTGTTCAATCCGCGATTCGAGATAGCGATACAGCCTGCATCACTATGTCTGGGCGGTAATGGCCAACTCCAGTGGACAGTCCGTGGTCAGGCTGGTCGAATCCGCAAATTAGTCCTTACATTAACCGCCAGGGAAGAAGTCGTAAACACGGATGAAGAGGGTTCCAATACGCATCGCAAGCTTTTCTATGAAAAAGAACTTCTGTCCACTACGCTGCGGCATGAGATGAAAACGGGCCAGGTCCATTTTGCGATTCCCCAAAGAACTATGCATTCCTTCGAGACCGAACATAACAAGATTATCTGGGCGATTAATGTCAAAGCCGATATCCCGCTTTGGCCGGATGTCAAACAGGAATATCAATTCTTTGTAGGCCCTCAACCTGTGATATAGGACAAAATACAGTATGAGTCCATTGACCATCGATATTGACGATATGAAAACATCCTTTCAGCCAGGCCAGACCCTCCGTGGCCAGGTTCGCTGGCAGGCAGACCCGACACCTAAAAAAGCGTGTCTGCGATTGCTATGGTACACCAAAGGCCGCGAAGAGGATGTTGGGATTGCTGAGGTCATAGAGTTTGAAAACCCCGAGCAAAATGACCAGCGAACCTACCAGTTTAAAATCCCCGAAGGACCATACAGTTTTTCAGGAGAATTGTTTTCTCTCGTCTGGTCGCTCGAACTGGTGGTTGGAAAACAATTTACCCGCCAGGATATTACCGTTTCCCCGGATGGGCACGAAATCCGGTTGCATGAAACAGTGCTTGAGGCCAGACCGTTTTTAGAAGGTGATATAAGATAAGGCTTTTTGGGTTAGCCTGGTCGGGTGAAGCACATCCCGCAATTTCGTGATGTGCGTCATTTTTCTCGCTTCAAGGATGGTCTTGACGGCAGTAGGGCCTAAACCGGGTACCCGCAGCAGAGAAAACTTATCTGCTTTGTTGATATTCACCGGGAAATATTCTGGATGAGCCTCTGCCCACAAAAGTTTGGGGTCTTTTTCAAGCGACAATCGGCCTTCTTCATTAAACAGAATATCCGAGTCGGTAAATCCATATTTTCGCATTAGAAAATCAGTCTGATAAAGGCGGTGTTCCCGTATGAGTCGCTGGGCAGGCATTTCGCTGTCCCCTGGCAGCGAAGGAGAGCCTGCGATGGATTGATAAGCACTGAAATAGACACGCTTGAGCTTCAATCCCTGATAGAGTCTGCCCATATAGCGGACGATCTGTTTGTCAGATTCTCCGGCCGCTCCGACGATGAACTGAGTGGTTTGTTTGACTCGCTGGTATCTGCTGCCTTTGGCAGTCAGGGCGCTGATGAGCTTCATCGGGGCGATAATATCATTGAGAAAGTTTTTTTTATGGGACAGACGTGACAGGTATTCCTGCCCCGGGGTTTCGATGTTAATTGACACTGCCGATGCCAGCTTCAAGGTTTCTTCAATGGCAGCAGGCGAGGCGCCGGGAAGGATTTTCAGATGAATATACCCGCGAAATCGATGTTTCTTACGAATAATAGCAGCAATCCCATTCAGCCGTTCCATGGTCTTATCCGGAGTGCCGGTCAATCCGGAACTTAGAAAAAGCCCGTGCACAAATCCGGCCCGAAGATAATCCATAAACAGGTTGGCGGTTTCTTCGATACCCAGGGTGCATCGGGCAACATCATTGGCTCCGCGAAGGGGACAGTAAAGGCAATCATTCGAACAGGCGTTCGATATCAGGGTCTTAAGCAGGATGGTTGAGCCGCCGCCAGGTAAGACGACCGGATATATCCAGTTTCCATCCGGGCCTTTGCGGCGATGCTCTTCCTTGCTGGTCGCGCAGGCACAGGCAAGGTCGTACTGGCCGTCCCGGCCGAGAATTTTGAGCTTTTCCGTGGTGTCTGGCTGACTGATTATTGCGGGCATTGCTATACAAGAATTCTATTAAATATCTTCCCTGAAATCGATTTTTATACCATACAGAAAATATTTTAATTAGCAAGTTAAGTAAATCAAAATTTTCGGGTAATTATCTGTATAGTCATTGTTGAGTATGAAGTGTATAATGTTTTTTTAGATTGGCATAGAGGGGATAAATAGATAAACATTGTCCCCAAGAGGAATTATGTCGGATAATGCCGAAAACAAGACAGGGCAAAAAGGGTTGGATAATGGCACCGCCAGGGTGCAGGAAGAGCAGATATTGTCATTAATATTCCAATATCGGATTAAATATATCTCCTATATTCGTTCGATTATCTGTGATTATCATTTAAGCGAAGATGTCTATCAAAGTGTGTCCCTTGAGGCGATTCGTTCTGCCGACAAGTTTCAGAATATGAAGCATTTGCAGCAGTGGCTCTGGGTGGCCTGCCGGACGCGGGCATTGAATGTCCTGCGGGAACAGAACAAGCCGGTCAGGGTTTTTGATAACGAGATGCTGGATATCATGCAGCCGTTCTGGGAAACCCGCAGCGCCTATGAACAGCATGAAATATTTTCCTATCTGGAAAAATGCATCGGCAGGCTGTCGGCATATGCCCGGGAAATCATTCATTTCCGCTATCGTGAAAATTTGACCGGTCAGAGGCTGGCCGATGCCCTCGGACGTAAATGTGAATCGGTATATGTGGCGTTAAGTCGCGTTCATAGAACTCTGGCAGAATGCATTCAGCGGCAAAGTGCAGTCCATAAGAAATAATATGTCCAGAAATCAGCAAAATCAGAATCATTTGAGCAATGTCCCGGACGAGGCGGCCTTTGTTTGTCTGGTTTATGCCTACCTGGACAATCAGGCTTCGGACGAAGAGCAGAACAGGCTTAAAGCCTGCCTTCAGCGTGACCCGGCCATGCGTGAGTTGTTTATCCAGATATGCATGCAGGACCAGATGGTCTATGAGGCGGTCAATACCTCCGGAGGTTTTGTCTGTCAGCCCGAGGCGGTCGAGGAAGATCGAAATCTGTCGTTATGGCGGGAATTGAGCTGGGAGGAGAAAAACGCCCCCGCTGTTCCCCAGGACAAAACCGCAGACGAAGCCGCCAAAATCATTCCCGACCGCAGCCGGATTGTTCCTGTCCGGCATCGAGTCAACCGCTTGTCTTTGGCTACGATTATTTCGCTGGCTGCGGCTCTGCTGCTGATGATGACCTACATATACTTCCATCCGTATGCCAGTATTGAGACGGCGACACTGGTGGATACGATGAATGTGCAGTGGGCCGAAGGTATGCGTATGCCCGGGCCTCAGGGACGTATCAAGACGCTGGTGCCGATGACCCTGCTGCAGGGGGTTGCCCGCATTCAGATGGATGATGGGGTGGAACTGGTGGTCGAGTCGCCCGCAAAATTTGAACTGGCGACCTCGTCGGAACTTCGCATGGACTATGGCCGGATGTATGCCTATGTCTCCGAAATCGGGCGAGGCTTTACGGTCACGACCCCAAATTCCAGGATTGTCGATTTGGGTACGGAATTTGGCGTTGAGGCCAACGGGAATGGTCAAACAGATTTGCATGTTTTTCAGGGTAAAACCTACCTGGTTGCAGGAACCAAGCAGAATGCCAAAACCGTCGAAACGCTCGATGCCGGTCAGGCCCGGGGCGTTCAGGGTAACGGTATGGTTCGAAATCTGGGATTGAAGGCCGATGAATTCATTCGGTCATTCAATCCCAAAGAACAACTGATCTGGAAGGGGCAGCCCCTGGATCTGGCGGATATGGTCGGCGGTGGAAATGGCTTTGGCACCGGCGTTATCAATATGGGCTGCAGCCTGGCAACAGGCGGTGCCGTCCTGCTCGATGGTCCCATCAGTATCACGGATAGCGGGGTTTATAAACCGGTTTTATCGAATTCGTTTGTCGATGGTGTATTCATTCCAACCGGTCCCGGCCAGATTGTATCTTCCCTGGGGCATCAGTTTGACGATTGCCCGACCACCAACGGCGGGGCCTGGAGCGGGACGGTATTCAACGGAGCCTTGCATTACAGCTATGGAAATCCGCGGATTTACCGGCACCAGTTGCGTCTGGCCGGCAAAGAGTATGGCATGCCCGGCAATCCTGCCATCAATATGCATGCCAATTGCGGAATCACCTTCAATCTGGCTGAGATACGGCGTCTGGTGCCGGGGTATGATATTGGGCAATTTACCTCCGTATATGGAATCAGCGAAACGTTTTTTGATTTTTATGCAGTACGGGATATTCCGGATATTACTGTGCCGCGGGTCGATTTCTTTGTACTGGTTGACGGCAAGGTCCGGTTTTCAAAGACCTCTGTCGCTCCCGAGGCCGGCAAGCGGCTTCTGGCCGAAGTTCAATTGCTGCCCGAGGACCGTTTTCTGACCCTGATTACTACCCAGAGCAATGACCCGTATGCAATCAGCTATGACTGGGCATTATTTGCCGAGCCGCAATTGCATTTAACGCGAGTCAGCCAGTGATTTAAATTAAGACGCTATTACATTTGGTAACGAAGTTAATATAGTATTCTTTGAAAAGTTAAGATTGTATTCCAGGTCTCAGAAGAACCACGATTTCGGGGTAGATAATGCGAATTATCTATCCAGATTAGACTTTGCCAAGGAATCTGTAGTCCATTCACCCATCCTTGTCCTGCTTACTCCACTGTAATAGGAATCTACTTCACAATATAATGTAAAATATTGTCAATAAACAATTTAAAGGATTCGAATCCGTGTTTTTAAACGGCGGTTTCCCAGACTCTGAAAATCAGTTTTATATTGAAAAAGACGATTCAATACAGTATAGTATAGTAATTCAATGCTGACGGGATTGACAGCAGCGATGAAGTGATGATTTTGGGTGTGTACGGATGAGGCTGTGATTATGACATCTGCTTATTTGGCAAAGAGTTACAGCTAAAACAGCAGTGTTTCTGGTGGGCGTTTTGAGTATTTTAATTGATGTTATAAACACGGATGGCGGGTGAAATAAGAATACAAAAATAGTTGCAAGAGGGTATTTCCACGCAAAAAAATTTAAGACAAGGCCCACGCAGATGATTCAATATGAGAGGGAATCTATTCAGAATAGAATGAAAACTGTTTTTTGAAAGGGGAATATGGCATAAACGACAAAAACGGTGATTAGTTTGTGAATTAAACTTAAGTGAACGCGTGTAAAAAACGATACAATAATTAATTTGGAGGTGGTTTAGATGAAAAAGCAAATGTTAGTATTATTGGCCGTAGTGAGTTTGTTATCGATGACTGTAAGTGCTGATACTGTTGCCTATTGGCGGTTTGAAGAAGGCCCGGCGGACGCAAAAGTCGTACATCCGGTAGGTGGTGGAGTGTATTATCCAGCCGTGACCGACAGTTCGGGTAATGGCTATGAACTATCCGTGTGGGACGAAGGCGGGGCAGGGTATCTGTATAAGACCGAAGTCGGCGGTACGGTGGTTAATGGTCTTGCCAACAATTTCAGTGTCAAGAATAATGGCGGTGGTCCGGCAATGTGGACAGATACAGCAGATGCGATTAATTCCATCGCCCCTGCGGCATTTACCGTTGAAGCGACATTCAAGTTGGAAAATGGCGGTTATAAGACTATCGTTGGCCGTGACTCTCGCGGAACCGCAACTACAGGTACCAACACTGACGGCAATCTGGCAGCCATGTATTTCCAGGCTGTGCCGAATAATGGCCTTGCGATCAAGTTTTGCGACGTCTCTGGCTACTGGCATGAAGCGATTTCCGCTCCCGGTTCGTATGTTGGCTTTGACTGGGGCACTGATCCGGATGGAACACAGGCACATTGGTACAGCATGGCGGGTGTCAGCGATGGAACCATGCTGTCTCTGTATCTCAGAGACTTAACCACCGGCGGTACCTGGCAGATGATTGCTCAGACCGATATGTCGGTTGTCAATCCCGGCAGTCCCAACACAGCCCTGACGGCGGGTGCCGGCGATGGCGGTGACTGGGATGCTGGAAACTGGACCGTGGGACGCGGCCTGTATGCCGGCGGCCATGGCGACCGTGCCTATGGCTATATCGATGAAGTCCGTATTTCCGATGCAGCCCTGAGCGTAGATCAGTTCCTGATGGTTGTTCCGGAACCGGCCACGATGGCAGTATTAGGTCTTGGCGCCCTGTTAGCAGCTCGTATGCGTCGTAAATAATTCAGGATTGAATCTGCTTTTGGGCAGAATTGAGTGTGAACGTTTTATGGAGAGAGGGAATGGCGAGAAATTCCATTCCCTCTCTATTTATCAGGATGTTGCAGTGCAAAGAATTGTATCTGTATTATTAACTGATTTATGGAGGTTACAATGAACAAAAGGAATTTATTTATCGTGTGCGGTATATGCCTGATGCTTGTCAGCATATCCGCCAGCGCCAAAACGGTTGCGTACTGGCGCTTTGAAGCGGGTCCGGCGGGGACCAATATTCAGCATAGCGCCGCCGACGGTGTTTTCAGCCCGGATGTTCAGGATGTTTCGGGCAACGGAAATCATCTGGCTGTTTGGAACAGCGGCCAATGGCAGTACCGTGCAAATGTTCCTTATGCCAATGTTCCATGGACAGGTGAGGCGAATGTGTACAGCGTTAGAAACATCACCGGCTATCCTTCTTTGTGGAACAAATCGCTGGCAACCTGGGAACCGGCACAGTGGACCATCGAAGCGACGTTTAAGGCCGAAAACAACGGCACAAACGGCGGATGGAAAACCATTGTGGGTCGTGATTCAAGGGGCATTCCCATGAAGGGAACCGAAACCAATGGTGACCTGGCGGCTATATATCTCCAGACGACGGACAATCCGGCCAGAGGGCTTGCGATCAAGTTCATCGACAAAGACGGCTATTGGCATTCAGCAGAAGCCGGGCCGGATGCGTATGTCGGCTTTAACAATTCAACAGATCCGCAAGGCAACACCGCTCCCTGGTACACCATCGCGGCCACCAGTGACGGCAGATACCTGACATTGTATCTGTTCAATCATAATAATCCTTCAGCAGGTTATGTGCAGATCGCTCGAACGGACATGACGGTGACCAATCCCGGCAGTACGAATACGGCGTTGAATAAGGGCGCCGGTGACGGCGGTGACTGGGATGCCGGGGATATCACAGTCGGACGCGGTATGTATGCCGGCGGTCACGGCGACCGTTTCTATGGCTTTCTTGACGAAGTTCGTCTTTCCGACAAGGCTTTGAGCCCGGATGAATTCCTGCTGGCTGACGGTTATGTCCAGCCTGTTTCACCGGCCAAAGATGAATACCTGGCTACAACGGCTGCCACGACTTATACGTGGATGACAGACATTGACCTGATGACTGAAAATGAGGTCGTATTTGATCATTATGCCATTTATATTGCAGGGAATCCTGAAGATTTGACACCTGAAATACCCACGACATATCTGCATTCCAATACGATCACAAACATCGCTACACAGTCCTACAGCGGCTACAACGGCACGTATGCCTACGGCGAGGATTACTACTGGCGTATTGATATGGTTACTTTGGACCCGAATGATACGGATCCCAATCAGATAGTTTATAATGTTCCTAACCTCCTTCAGGGTGCCCCGGTTCGCTTCTTCGGACCTCGGGCTTGCCCGGCTGTAACCATTTCCGGGAATGTGTCGATTCTTCCCGATCCTATTACTCAGATTTTCACGGCACAGAATGCCGTCTTTACCGCCGGCATCACGCGCGGCTCAGTCAATGTGGATGCGATCAGCTGGTATAAGGTCAATGGCGTTCAGGATACGGCAGAGCCCAATCCGGAAGACCTGCCTGACTCGCTGATTACTCATGTCCCGGGTGTAACCGAGATTGCTTTCATGCCGGATCTGGCGACAGCTACGTCAACGACGCTGACGGTTGTGGATGCAGCTCCGTCTGACAATGGAAACTACTATGCCAAAGTGCGTCTGGTCGATCCGCTGGGCGGCTCAGCCGGCTGCGATGGCGTGTCCCCGACGACCTATCTGTTTGTTCGCGATGACACGAATGCCTCTACGAATTATCTGGTTCATCGGTATGGTTTTGATGGCAACGCCAATGACTCCATTGGAACCGCTCATGGTACCGTGGTGGACTTGGGTGACGTCAATCATACTTTTGAGAACGGCCAGCTTGTGCTGAGCAATGCCGGCTTGAATTCTCGTCCGATTCAAAATGATCCCAATATCGGTGACAGACTTCTGGATGCACAGGGTGCTTATGTGGATCTGCCCAACGGAATGATTTCGCCTCTGGGCAAGAGTGCCACCTTTATGGCATGGTTTACCTTTACACCGGTTGCCAATGATGCATGGCCTCGCATCTTTGACTTTGGCACATCGACCGGCGGCGAAGGTTTCGCAACCGGCGGTGACGGCGTCAGATACGTCAATGAATTGCCGTATGTTGATACCGCCTCTGTGGATGCCCAGGAATACGTGATGCTTACCCCGCAGCAGGGCACTGGTTCGGCATGGCGTTTCGAATCGATCGTTCGTCCGCCGGCCAACAGCGTGCTGGTCGACCCGTCCAGCAATACGGCCCTGAGAAATGTGGAAGCCTGCGTAACGTGTGTGTTTGATGCAGCCACCGGAGTCAACACCGTGTATCTCAATGGTGTTCAGGTCCTCCAGGCGACCAATACCACGCACAATCTGGCCAACATCAATGATGTCAACAACTGGCTGGGTCGTTCGCAGTGGCCGGATGCGATGTTCAGCGGCAAACTGAATGAATTCCGCATCTATGATATCCCCCTGAGCAAATACTGGGTCAAGGCCTACTATGAGCTGGGTGCGGATAATTACACCACAACTCCGAATCCCTGCATTCAGGATGAAGCCAATGCAATGGACTTTAATACCGACTGCGTTGTGGATATGCTGGACTTTGCGGCATTTGCCGAACAGTGGCTGTCATGCGACCGTCTGTATGGCTGCAACTAAGTTCTGCTTTGATAGTCGCAGTTAGCGGCTAGAGTGTGTAAAAATAAAAGCGGGCTCCGGTTCTCCGGAGTCCGCTTTTTTGTTTGGGCAAATCACAGGCTGTTTCGGAATTAGTTGACCGTCCATTCATGGACACCGGTGGAATAACCGGGCTGGCAGGTAATCTCCATCCGCAATGCATTCGTCTTAACCGGGGTGAAACTGAGCCGATCCATATCGTCTTTGGTCACTTTATAATCGCTGAAATTATTCACCGGCTTCCATTGTCCGTTGTCCCGGTATAGAACCTTCCAGGCCTTCGGCACGCGGCATTCGCCCCGGCCGGTATCATCAAACCAGTACACCGACACAGAGCCGACTTCCTTGACGCCGTCGAAATCATACTGAACCCACTCGGTCGTTCCTTTGTGCGGCCACCAGTGTAAAAAGCCTTTGGATTCGTCCCCTGAGCTGTCCGGCACAAGCTGGTCATTGACGTACTCAGTTTTGGTTCCGCCGACATTGCTCAAAAACGAGGTGCTGACCTTACTGGTTGAAGCAATCGTCGGGCTGGGCAGGGGGCTGGCATTTTTCTCATTCCGAGGCACCCATACCATCATCTGTCCCTTGCCCCGATGGGCCCAGGCATAATAGGGAATCGCGGCAAATTTACGTTCCGTGCGTTCCATCACACCCGGCGAAGCGGTCTTGCGTAATTCAATCGCAGTGCCTTCAATGGCCGTCAGTCCGTTCAGCAGGTCAGGTTTTTGGGTCACTGTCAATTTCGCCGTATCCGGCAGCATCAGGTTGAACAGTTTGCCGCCTTTCACGTCCGGCCATTCGAGGCAATAGACCAGCGGCCCGCGCTGAATGGCCACCCGACCGATGTTGTCTTTGACCCGTTCGTCGCAGACAATCCGCTGCGGTGCCATGGGCAGACCAAGCTGGACCACGTCACCGTCTTTCCATTCGCGTTCAATCGCAGCAAATCCCTTGTCCGCCTTAACATCCATCGGTGCCCCGTTAACCGACAGAGAAATCTCGCCTTCGGTCGGGTGAAGTACTGAATACAGCTTGCCGGGAACGGGCTGATTGACCGCCCAGCCGGGAATACGCACTTTCAGCGTGAATTTCTGCCCCCCACTGGCCGGGCTGACTTTAAGTGCAATAGTACCGTCCCAGGGATAGCGGGTCATCTGGGCGACGGCAATCTTCTTGCCGCCAACCTGCAGGTCGGCGTTGCTGTTGACAAACAAGTTGACATAAACCGCGTTGTCGCGAACGGCATACACATACCCCGGCACCGAAGCCAGGAATCGGCAGATATTGCTCGGACAGCACGCACAGCCAAACCACGGCTGGCGGTCGTGGCCGGTGCTTTCCAGCGGGTTGGGATAGAAAAACAGTTTGCCGTCCAGTGAGACTCCAGACAGCACGTTATTATACAGCGACCGTTCCATCACATCGATATACCCCGCATCCCCGTGCAGCAGAAACATCCGGTGATTCCAATAGACATTGGCAATGGCCGCACAGGTTTCGCAATAGGCCGTACGATTCGGCAATTCATAATTGTCGCCAAAAGCCTCGCCCGCATGACGGGCGCCGATGCCGCCGGTGAGATACAGCTTGGTATAAACGACATTTTCCCAGATTTTATTGATTGCCGTGATATAACTGGCATCACCGGTCATGGCCGCAACATCCGCCATGCCGCTGTACATATATCCGGCCCGAACCGCGTGCCCGACAGCCTCATCCTGCTGGGTGACGGGTTTATGCTTCTGGGCATAAGCCCCTTCGTCTTGGACCCCGCGCCGATCCAGAAACCGCTTGGCCTGTTCCAGGTACGCCTTGTTGCCGGTCGCCCGATACAGTTTTACCAGGCCGATTTCGATTTCCTGATGGCCGGGCACATCCGTCCGTCCGTCGGCCCCGAACGTCTTGACGATCAAATCCGCACTTTTAATGGCCACATCCAGGAAACTGCGTTTGCCGGTGGCCAGGTAATGGGCTACGGCGCCTTCATACATGTGCCCGAGGTTGTAAAGCTCGTGGCTGTCCCGGATGTTATCCCAGGGCTCGTTGATGTAGCAGCAGGCGATATTTTTGCCGTCTTTTTTCGCCCGAGCGGTCCATGCGGTATAAAGATAACCATCCGGCTCCTGTGCGGCGGCAATATACGAAATGACTTCATCCAGGTATTTATCCAGCTTGGGATCAGGATGAACCATCAGGCTGTATGAGGCCCCTTCGATAATTTTGTAGACATCGCTGTCGTTAAAACCAAAATCACCCACCCAGGGCTTGTCAGAGAGTTTTGCTGCGACTTTAAAGTTTTCAATACGTCCGGTGTCTTCGGATTGCTTAAACGCGAAGGGAATGGTTGCGACCCGGTTGGTTTCCATCCGCGGCAGCCAGAACGTATCCGAAAAGTGAACCTGGGTGAAGGGTACCGGCTGATAGGGATAATCCGACCCGGTTTCTGCTGATACGATACCGCAGAGACTCAGGCAGAAGATGAGGAGGGATAAAAACAAGCGTGACCGATCCTGATTGTGTTTCATGTGCATTCCCTTTCTAATGTGGTTAAGAATTTGATCATTTCTCGACGAGGTATCTTAGCACCTGACACCTCAATCATCAATATTAAACAGACATGCTTTATCGACATGAGGTTTCACCTATTTTTATCATGCAGTCATGGTTGGCAAGGTAATACGAAAAATAGATATAAAAAGGATGGTATGGTCTTAATAGGGCAAAGCCTCTGACGCAACTTTTAGGGAAGCCGCTTTACTTTGGAGGGGTTTTATCCTATAATGCCCCTTTTATTGAACCCGAAAAAAAGGTTTAACTATGGAAAAAGTCAAGATTTACGATACCACACTGCGGGATGGAATGCAGGCCGAAGGGATTAGTTTTTCGGTCGAGGACAAGCTTCTGGTTGCCCGCAAACTCGATGAATTTGGTTTGGATTATGTCGAGGGCGGTTTTCCTCAAAGCAATCCCAAAGAAGCCCTGTTTTTCCAGCGGCTGGCCGAGCAGCCCCTCAAACATGCAAAACTGGTCGCCTTTGGCAGCACCCGACGTGCCGGCAATACGGTTCAGGATGATCCCGGCATCAAGGCCTTGCTGGAAGCCAGCGCTCCCGCTTGTACCGTGGTTGGCAAAAGCTGGGATCTGCATGTGAACACCGTGCTTCGGTGCACCCTTGAAGAAAATCTCGCTGTCTGTGCCGATTCGGTCAGTTATCTGAAGAAAAACGGCAAAGAAGTCATCTTTGACGCCGAGCATTTTTTTGACGGCTATAAAGCCAATCCGGAGTATGCTATTAAAGTGCTTCAGGCGGCGGCCGAGGCAGGCGCAGCCTGTTTAGTTCTGTGTGAAACCAACGGCGGCAAACTGCCCCATGAAGTCTATGAAATCGCCTCCGCTGTGGTCAAGGCGCTGCCTGGCGTGGAAATCGGCATTCATTGCCATAATGATACGGATTGTGCGGTAGCGAATTCGCTGGCGGCAATCCGGGCCGGTGCCAGGCATGTTCAGGGTACCATCAACGGCCTCGGAGAACGCACCGGCAACGCCAACCTGTGCACGATTATTCCGAATCTGACCCTTAAGATGGGCTTTGATACCGTCGGGGTGGAAAAACTCAAAACCATTACCGAATTGTCGCGTTTTGTGTTCGAAGTGGCCAATATGTCGCCCATCAACAACATGCCCTATGTGGGCGAAAGCGCCTTTGCGCACAAAGGCGGCCTGCATATCGATGCCCTCCGCAAGAATCAGAAAACCTACGAGCAGATCGATCCGGAAGCGGTTGGCAATTCCCGCAAATTCCTGATTTCCGAACTGTCCGGAGCCTCGAATGTGCTGGATAAGCTCGAAAAGAAAAAACTGGTTTCCGACAAGGTCGTGGCCCGTAAAATTCTCCAGCGTGTTCAGGATCTCGAAAATGAAGGCTATCAGTTTGAAACCGCCGAAGCCAGTTTTGATTTATTAATCCATAAAACACTCGGCGATTACAAGCCCTGCTTTGAATTGCAGAAATATCACATTGATATCGAACGATCGCCCGAAGGCAGAATTGTGACCGAGGCAACTGTCAAGTTGAGCGTGGATGGTGAACCGGTCCATGTCGTCAGTGAAGGTGACGGCCCGGTCAACGCCCTCGATGGGGCCCTGCGAAAGGCGCTTGAGCCGTTCTATCCCAATCTGAAAACGCTGAGCCTGATTGATTACAAAGTCCGTGTTGTCAATGCCCGGGCGGGGACCGCTGCTCGCGTTCGCGTCGTCATCGAAAACCGGGATCAGGATGGCCTGTGGGGTACTGTCGGCGTCTCCGAGAATATCATGGAAGCAAGCTGGATAGCCCTTGTGGACAGTGTCGAGTACAAACTGCTTAAAGACGCAGGCCACATGAAGTAGGGCGTTTATTTTGCGTGGGGATGATGGTGGTCCTCCGGTTGGACGGCCATCATATTCACGGTGCTGATTTTGACTCCTTTAACACTGGTCAGGCTGTCAGCCAGTTTTTGGATTTCTCCGGTTTTGCCCTTGAGAATAATCACCTCAAGGCAATGATGATGATCTAAATGTACGTGAGTTGATGCAATCACATGGTAAAACTGGCTGTGCTGCATATCATTCAATTTTTGATTTAATCCATTCGTGTGATGATCATAAACCAGAAAAATGCCTGCAACCGCAGAGTTGTCTGGATTTTGTAAGTGCTGCCGGGATAAAGCCAAACGAATCAAATCCCGAATCGCCTCCGAGCGGTTCGGATAGCCTTTTTGAGAAATTGACTCATCAAACTGCTTTAATAGATCCGTTTCTACTGAAATTCCAATGCGTTCGATTTGGGACATATTCAGACTCCATACAAAAGATTGTACAGATAATAATCTTTAAAATTGAAGTTGACAAGTACAAACAAAAGCCTATTTTATGCGCATATATATAATAGGTATGCGCAATATATGTCGAATACATAATAGGAATAATCGTAAATCGGCTTGTTAATTTGTCTTAAAGTCGATTCGATAAAGGACCATTAAATATGCACATGGCCAATGAATTGATTTCGTTTCCCGTTGCGGGAGTATCTATTGGAATTGCTGGAGGGGTCCTGGGGTGGATTTGCAAATCAATCCGGCAGGACATCATCTCGGAAAAAGCCGCATTGATGGGTGTCCTGGGAGCGTTTGTATTTGCCGCCCAGATGATCAATTTCCAATTGCCCCTGATGCCAGGTACCAGCGGACATCTGATAGGAGCTGTCTTTTTAGCGGTGATGCTGGGGCCGCATCTGGCGGCGGTAGTATTGTCCTCGGTTGTGATTATTCAGTGCCTTTTATTTCAGGACGGCGGTCTGCTGGCACTTGGCTGTAATCTGCTCAATATCGCGATTGTTCCCAGCTATATCGGGTATTATGTGTATCGCCTCGCAGCAGGAAATAAACAAAATAAATCACGTTTATTTACCGGGGTGGTTGCAGCCTGTGTTGTTGTGGCTTTGGCTGGTTCTGCAATGGTTGTTCTCCAGGCGTCCATTTCGGGCGTACTGCTCATTCCGCCTGTGCTCTTTCTGGCAACAATGTCAGGGGTACATTTACTGGTCGGTATCATGGAGGGGATGATTACAGTAGCAATGCTTGGTTATCTGGCCTCAGTCCGTCCGGATTTAATCGTGGGACTGACCGCAACACGGGCTGTATTGAGTCGCAATGGCGCCTTGATCAGTCTGGCTGTAATGACCCTGATTACCGCTGCCGGGTTTTCCCTCCTGGCCTCCGACAAACCGGATGGATTGGAGTGGAGTTATCTTGAACGTCCCGAGCAGCCCGATTTCAAGCCTGTGGTTGCCAATTCAGACCAGCGTATGGAGACTGCGGATAAACTACACGGGAAAATAGCTGTTATGCCGGACTATTCCCTGGGCGATGCTTCCGAACTGCATTCAGCCTCCGCCGGCTGGACCAGTGTGGCTGGAATCGTCGGTTCTGCCGCCTGCATGGGCCTGATCTGGTTAACAGCAAAATTAATGCGGCCTCGGCGGGCATAGAGTCAATCCGATGCATCACGCCTATCTGGACAAGTATGCCAATCAGGATAGTTTCTTTCACCGACTCGACAGCCGGGTGAAATTCCTGGCGGCATTGATTTATACCATCCTCATATTGGCTATTCCTCCCAGGTCTGCGAGTGCGGTCTTTTGTTATGCTGTGGCGCCTTTCGGAATGCTGGTATGGGCGGGAATTCCGATAGGTTTTGTTGTCCGCAGAATCCTTGCAGTCAGTCCATTTGTGCTGGTATTGGCGCTGAGTTGTCCGTTCTTTGATCAGACACCTTATCTGCTGCGGCTGGGTGATGTGACGATTCAATTGTCTGGCGGCTGGATGCGCTGTTTCACGATTCTGGCCAAATTTGCAGCTACGATGCTCACCTTGTTTGCACTGACCTGCACGACGCGTTTTACCGACATGCTTGCCGGCCTTCAGCAAATGCATTGTCCGTCCATACTGATAGTACAGCTTAGTTTTGTCTATCGTTATCTGTTTGTACTGGTAGATCGCGTACACCACATTCTTCGGGCACGGGCGGCCCGTAAGTTGCGATATCTCGGCATCAGGCAGGAAATCCGAATTGCCGCAATCATGATTGGTGCTTTATTTCTTCAAAGCCTGGAGTCGGCCGAACGTATTTACAGGGCCATGCAGGCGCGTGGTTTTACCGGATCATTTCATGCCCTCAGACCGATTCGCATAAACCTCCAGGATATTTATTTTAGTCTGATATTTATCGGAACATGTATCTTTTTGCACAGGATTATGCAAACACTGTTGGGCAATTGAACGGCATGTAAATCCGCAAAGAAGCAGAAATCAAACAGGAAACTCATAAAACCAGTAAAAAAACATATATAATGATAAGAAGTCGGCTTATGAAACATATCTTTTTAGTCGATAATGTAAAAATAGTTTCGGGTCGGAAACTGCTATGAAAGAGAAAGCAAAACAAGTTATCAGGATTTCATCACGCGGGGCACAATCTCAGTCTGCTGCTGCATGGCGGTTTCTTTTTGCGTCTGTCCACACCGCAAGGTTACAGGACGTTACAGTGATTTACACCCATGTCTTGAACAGGATGAAAGAATGAATCGAGCCATTGAAATCAGCAATTATTCCTATGTCTATCCGGATGGCACCGTAGCCCTGGATTCCATTAATTTAACCATTGAGCATGGCGAAAAGGTTTCGCTGGTTGGCCCTAATGGAGCCGGAAAATCAACCCTGCTGCTGGTCATGGCCGGCTTCATTCGCGGAACAGGAACCGTGTTGATCGACGGTATGGAACTCAACAGCCGCAACTTGAAACAGATTCGTTCCAGGCTCGGCTGTTGCCTGGAAAATCCGGATGATCAGCTTTTCATGCCCACACTCTTTGAAGACGTGATATTCGGTCCTTTGAATATGAACCTGCCCCCCCAGCAGGTCAAAGACAATGTAGACCGAGCCTTTGAAACCGTAGGCCTGACGGCACTGGCCGATAAAGCCCCGCATCATCTGTCTGCAGGCCAGAAACGGGCCGCCGCGATTGCCACCGTGCTTTCGATGGCCCCGCAAATCATTACCTTCGATGAGCCGGATGGCAGCCTCGATCCGCGTAATCGTAAAAGACTCGAAGAGGTGCTCAGCAGTCTGCCCCAGACGCTCATCATTGCCACCTGCAATATGCGTTTTGCCGCAGCGATATCCAGTCGGATTATTGTTGTAGATCATGGACGAATCGCAGCAGATGGTCCCGTCAAATCCATTTTATACAATAAAGAACTCATGGAAACACATGGTTTGGAAACCCCCTGAGCGGTATTAACTTACCCCGCCGGAGTGTTATAAAACATCAATTTTTAGTAGTGAAAATAGGCAGAATGGGGGACATGTGCCCAGATTATTAATGTTAAAATAAACAATCTGACGATATGATTCCAAAGGAATTATTGTCAGGAGTTTATGGATACGTTTTTAAGAGAATTTCAGGACTCTGTCTATCAGCTATCTCCAGTAGTGTTGATTGGAGTGGGCTTTATTCTGATTTGGATAGGACTGAGTCTATGGCTGGGCGGCCTGAAATGGCTGAAGATTCTGGCTGCATTTGCCGGCGCTGGGGTGGGATATGCTCTGGCTAATTGCTGTACCGACAAACAGATATATATATTGATAGGTTTTTCGGTGATTGGCGGATTTATCGCGCTCTTTATCGAAAAAACGGTTGTAGTATTCGGGGTAGCGGTTCTGACGGCGGTATTTGTCAATGTCCTGATTGCCTGGCCGACGCTGGCAGAATCCAAAACATGGGAAGATACCCCCAAAATGGAACTTTCCAAAGACACTCCTCCCGATGTGGTCCAGAGTCTGACCGTCCTTGAAACCTATACTCGGTACGCGTGTCAAAAAAGCGTCCAGATTATCAAATCACTGGGCAGCGTTGGCTACACGGCCGCCATCATCGCAATCCTGGTGGTTTTGGGAGTTGGTTTTGCGATACCTCGCGGCGTGTGTGCTCTTGGGTGTGCGGTGGTCGGGGTTAGTTGGATTGCACTTGGACTGCTGCTGTTATTGTTATATAAAGGCGCCAAGCCCATCGATTATGTAATCCAGCAGGCCGAGGTTTTGGCGATGGTTGCGTTGATTGTAATTGCCTTTGGGACTCTTGTGGACCTGGCGTTATGTCCGGATACGAGAAAAAAGAAATCCGGCATAATTGATAAATCGAAAGGAAATAAAAAATGATTCCATGGCTGCTTGCTGAAACCGCGCCGGCAACGACGTCTTCCAACTTCAGTATGGATCCGGCATTGAATTTTGTCTGGGAACAAATTACCAATCTCACATGGCTGCAGGCCGTTGTCGGGATATCTTTTGGGATGGTCTATCTGCTGTATGGGTGGAGAATATTCCGAATCCTGGTGGTTATCGCCTTTGCCCTGATTGGGATGTTTCTGGGGATTATGGCCGGCCAGAAATTCGGCAGTGAATTAATGGGAGGCATCATGGGTGTCATCTTGTTTGCGGTCCTGTCGATGAGCCTGGTCAAATGGTGCGTCTCCATTCTCGGTGCGGCCGCCGGCGGGGTACTGACAGGCGGTCTCTGGTATGCATTCGGCTTGCCGGAACAATATATCTGGGCTGGCGCGATTGTGGGCGTGGTAGCCGGCGGGATGATGTCGTTTATTCTGCTCAAAATTTCCGTCATGCTGTTTACAAGCCTTGGTGGTTCAGCGATATTGGCAATCAACTTCCTGGCGTTGCTCCACCAATATGAGACCAAAGTCGTCACTCCTCCGGGAACCACAATTCACGATTTAATCTTCCAGAAAACCTGGTTTCTCCCTATGGTTATTATTGTTCCGACAATTATTGGAATGATTGTCCAAAATAAGCTGATTAAACAATCCAGCAAATGGGATTTCTAATCCTGACTTCCTGCAGCCAAAGAAAGTCTTTCAAAAATTTAGTTTGTCCTGCTGGTTTTGGTAGAACAATGGACCCAAAACAGCTATAATAATTCCTGTCTATGAGTGCCAGACAGGAAAAAACATTGTTTCAGCCATCGGAAAGCAAGACCCTGCAAAGTGTTGCGCCGCTTGCAGTCCGGATGCGCCCGAATACAATTAGCGACTTTGCAGGTCAGGAACATTTTGTCGGTGAAGGCAAACTCCTCCGCCGGATGCTCGAAGGCGGGGCAATCAGCAGTCTCATTTTTTATGGCCCTCCCGGCTGCGGCAAGACAACCCTTGCTCGTATTATTGCCAATCACACCAACGCCATCTTCGAGGTCCTCAGTGCCCCGGCCGCAGGAGTCAAGGAACTACGACAGGTTCTGGACACGGCCAAAGACCGCCTCATCACCTCTGGCCGCAGGACCGTCTTGTTTATTGACGAAATTCATCGTTTTAATCGCTCTCAACAGGATGTCCTGCTGGATGATGTCGAAAATGGGATTGTCACGCTCATCGGTGCGACGACCGAAAATCCCTTTTTCAGTGTTAATTCACCGCTCATCAGCCGCAGCACGGTTTTTACATTCGAACCCCTCAAGGTGGAGCATATCAAATTACTCTTATCGCGGGCAATTACAGACGAAAAAAATGGCTTGGGAAAGATCCTGCTGGCGGTTCAAACCGAGGGCCTTGATTTTCTTGCCGAGATTTGCGATGGCGATGCCCGCAAGGCACTGACTGCTCTGGAAGTCGCAGTTCTGTCCAAGCAGAAACACACAAAAAAGGGGGAAACGGTCGAGATTTCTCTGGAGGACATTAAGGAATCCATCCAGAGAAAATCAGTCCAGTATGACGGTTCCGGCGATACCCATTACGATTTAGCCAGCGCCTTGCAGAAATCCATGCGAGGTTCGGACCCGGATGCCACCATTTATTGGCTGGCCAGAATGATTGCCGGGGGCGAAGACTTGCGGTTCATTGCCCGCCGAATCGCGATTTGTGCCGCGGAAGATGTGGGCAACGCGGACCCCACGGCGACCATCCTTGCGGCCTCGGCGATGCAGATTGCCGAGTTTGTAGGGTTTCCGGAGGCACAATTACCACTGGCTCAGGCCGCCATTTATATCGCCTGTGCCCCCAAATCGAATGCCTGTGCCAAGGCAATCTGGGGAGCTGTAGCGGATGTCCAATCCGGCCGGACGATTCCCGTACCGCCACACCTGCGGGATTCACATTATAAATCCGCTGCCAAACTGGGCCATGGAATCGGATACCAGTATCCTCACGAAAGCCCTAATGGATACATCCCTCAAGACTATGTCGGCCAGCCGCTTCCGCGCAGGTATTACGAACCCAAAAACATAGGGCGCGAAAAATTAGTCGCCGAATATTTACAAAAGCTGCGAAATCAAGTAGAACAATTACGGCAGACGCCGCCTCAGACGTCGGTTTAGGCAATAAGAATAAGCCGGATAATTTGAGCAAAACAGGCAGACAGGCCGATATATGGACAGAGTAAAACGGATAGCTGCGGACAGGGGTCGTTCTTCGGGACTAACGAATGAATAATGCAGAACAGAAACGGCAAGTGAGAAAACAGATACAGCAGATTCTGGCGGGAATACAGCCGGAAGTGCGATTACAGAAAAGCCGGGTGATTTGCAATGAAGTCTTATCGTCGGAGGAGTACAAAAAGGCCTCTGTCGTGATGCTGTTTCTGTCCATGATGCATGAAGTGGATACCACAGCAGTGATTCTGGATGCCTTTCAGCAAGGCAAAATCGTGGCGGTGCCAAGAATGTCCTGGCAGCAGCGGCACATGATTCCGGTGGAAATCCAGTCTCTGGACACGGGTTTGCAGGTGGATCGCATGGGTCTGCGAAATCCGACGACCGGGACACCTGTGCCGCACGAGGATATCGATTTGGTGATTGTGCCCGGCCTCGGGTTTGACCGGCAGGGCAATCGGCTTGGCCGGGGTGGTGCTTATTATGACCGCTTTTTAGCAAGTCCGGGCATGCATGCCAAAAAATGGGCGGTGGCCTTCGCAGAGCAGATTCTGGATGCCGTGCCCCACGATGATAAAGATATACCTGTGGATGCGATTATTACCGATGCCGGCATTCTGAGAATGCAGGGCTGATAATGTGTAACTATGTAAAACAATGACAGCAGGAATGGATTCTGTATGAAAGTAGAGTATCGACCTTACCAGGGAAGAAATGGAAGTAATTCAAGGACACGGATGATTCTGATAGTCCTTGCTGTGGCGATTGTCGGGCTGGTTGCTCTCAACCGCGTGAAGAAAAAAAAGGCCGAGCAGGCCCGGTTGGAAGAGCAATCTGAAACAGTAACCGCGGTAGAGACTGCTCCGCAGAATAATCTGCGGACAACGACGCCTGACACCACACCTGAGCAGCTTGAACTGGCCGCCGGCTCTGCCAGGAGTGAAACTCCCGCTGTTACGCCACAGCCGACAACACCAACACCGCAGCCTGCCGTGGAAACGCCGCAGCCGACTCCAACTCCTGCCGCCCAGGATGCTGTCCAGCCTGCACCTGTGGTGGATACAATTACCAGCCCTGAAGCTGCTGCCATGATTCGTCAGGCGGTACAGGATATCGCCGCAGGCAAGATTATTGCCGCCCGCGACCAGCTCAATCATGCTCTCGATTTGAACCTCAGCGATCCGGTTCGTGATGAGGTCAAAAAGCAGTTGACCAAGCTGTCCGACACCTGGCTGTTCAGCAAACAGGTTGCCGTCGGCGATGCCATGACCGAACTATACAAGGTGCAGCCCGGTGACGTGCTGGCCATCCTGTGCAGAAAATATAAAGTTCCTCACGAAGCCATCGAACGAATCAACGGCATCACCAATCCGGAACGGCTCCAGGCCGGCCAGACCATCAAGGTTATTCATGGCCCTTTCAGCGCCGTCGTCAGCAAGAAAAATTTCACCATGGATAT
Source organism: uncultured Pirellulales bacterium (assembly GCA_964550565.1). Taxonomy (GTDB): domain Bacteria; phylum Planctomycetota; class Phycisphaerae; order Sedimentisphaerales; family Anaerohalosphaeraceae; genus Anaeroglomus. The sequence continues at coordinate 2,440 of CAZKAI010000038.1, read as the reverse complement.
CTATCTGCAGGGCGTTTTTGTCAAGCAGTACAAAGTCGGCCTTGGCAAAATAGAGCATGATACGCCTACAGGCAAATGGAAAGCTACCGCCGGCGGCAAGATGATCAAGCCCACCTGGACGGACCCCGATTCAGGCCGCGTTTATCAGGGCAGCGATCCGGATTATCCGCTTGGCTCACGCTGGATTGCCCTGGAAGGTCTGGAAGGTGCTGCCAAAGGCCGCACGGGATTTGCGATCCATGGCACCAAGGAACCTGAAACCATCGGCACCCGGGCCTCGCGAGGCTGTATCCGCCTGTTTAACGGCGATGTCGTCGAAGTTTATGATTTGCTGGAAGCCGGCATCTCGGAGGTTATGGTTGTTGAGTAATTTTGATATCCACCGTACGGCACGATGCTGCTGTGCGATAAATGTGAATGATTAGCGGAAATGGCCGGCGGATCCGGCCTTTTCCTTTCATGGGTAAAGCGATGACAAAAAGGCGGGCAAAAATCAGTACCGCAGCAGCAGGGGGGTCGGCGATAGCACACTTGCTGCTGCTGGGCGCATTTGCTGCGGTGAACCTGCAGCCCGCCGAGATACCCGATGGAACACTCGGCGCCGTATCGGTTCAGCAAATCCAGCAGGTTATCGAACAGCCCCTGATAACCGAAAAGCCCGAGGTTAAACCGCCGCCAGAACCGGAGCCTCAAAAGACGCCTCAGGAAACCAAGTCGGTTCAGCCGCCTGTCCAGACACCGCCCAAGGCCTACCCTACCCCCAAAACCGTGTCCAGCAGTCCTCGGCAGGATGCCTCCTTGTTTGGCAACAAAACTGCCGCACAGAATATCTGCTTCGTGGTCGATTGTTCCGGCAGCATGTACGGCCGGCTCGGTATGATTCAGCGTCAATTGAAAAGCTGCATTGCCGCCCTGTATGATACCCAATCGTTCTGCGTGATATTCTTTATGGATGGCAACACGTTGCTGGAAACCGGTTCTGGCATGCTGACGCCCGCCACCGGTCAGGCCAAGTCCGAGGCTTTCACGCTGATTGACAGTGTCCATCTCGGCGGCCAGACCAATGCCGTCCAGGCCCTCCAGCGGGCCATGCAGCTTCG
>CAZKAI010000038.1:0-1240 GCA_964550565.1 uncultured Pirellulales bacterium | reverse complement strand
TTTCGTGTCAGATAAGAACATAATGATGAATTCGAACAACCAATATGGGATAGCAAGCTGATGATGATACTGGCAGCCCAAAGTTCTGCGGGACCCTTGTCCCAGACTTATTTTACACAGTTTGTCGTGGCCGGCGGACCGATTGTCTGGTTTGTCCTGCTGCCGATGTCCGTGGCCGGGATTTACTTCTGGCTGGAATTATGCATCACGATACGCCGCCGCCGGCTCCTGCCGCCGAATATCAGTTCCGATATTGCCACCGTGGCCCAGCGTCACGGTACCGCCAGCCTGCCTGCCCGGTTCAGCGGCAACATCGACATGGTCAGCCGGGCGGTCTGTGCTGCCTTTGCCAAGACCCGCAAAATTCGTCCCACCCACGAGCTGCTTAGTCAGATTGCCGCCGAGAGTCTCCAGGAACAGGGTATTAAGCTCCTCCGAAAGACCGAATGGTGCAATCTGCTGGGCAATGTTGCTCCGATGGTGGGGCTGTTTGGTACGGTCTGGGGCATGATTGAAGCGTTCAACCTGCTGGGTATTGCCGCCGGGCAGCCTCGCCCGGGCGAACTGGCCTCTGCGATTTCGGTCGCTCTGGTGACGACCTTCTGGGGTCTGCTGGTTGCCATTCCGTCGTTGTTTATTGCCGGCCTGTTTCGTTCCCGTATCGAAGCGTTCATTGCCGAAGCTGCGGTGGAAACCGAGACGCTATTGGAAAGTCTGCTTGAAGCCCGCCAGCATCAGGCCGGTGCAGGCGGCAAGTCTTTGGACTCTGCCTCCAAACCCGGCCCTGATAACGAGACCCAGGCCCTCCCGGAGTCCTCCAGCTCATCCTTGCCGGTGCGTTAATGAAAGTCGTGCTCTATCATCACCGAAAAGACACAGGCTTTGACCTGACTCCGGTCATCGACGTGGTTTTTCTGCTGATTATTTTCTTTATGCTCGTTTGTCAGTTTGGTGCCGCCGAGCATTTCGAGGCACTGCTGCCGGATAAAATTCAATCCGCCGATCCCGCCCAGCTTCAGCTTGATTCGACCGTCAGTGTTAATGTTGTCCAGCAGGAAGGCGGGATTGTCTATGCAATCGGCTCCGATGTCCTGTCCGGCGGCGATTCGGAACTATTGACTGCGATGATTAGTGCCGGAATTGACAGCCGCCTGACCGATGGCGGCACATCCCGCATTGTCCGATTGCGTTGCGACAAACACATCCCCTTCGAAAAAATCCGCCCCGTCCTGGCCGGCAT
>CAZKAI010000037.1:35494-37559 GCA_964550565.1 uncultured Pirellulales bacterium | reverse complement strand
AGGCAAAAATTCTTCGGGCTGCTTAAAACAGGGCAATCGCCGGAAATGGCAAAAACAGAGCAATGCAAAAGCCTCATGTGGGTCAATGGCCAAATCCCAGATTTCAGTATATCATTGACACAGTCGGCGACCTGCTGGTAATATAGAACGAAGTAGGCGGTTAATCTTGTAAGCTCGGATAGAGATGGTGTCGGATTAACAGCTTCGGCATCTGCCCGCAAGTTGTTGCCAAAAGAGTAAAAAAGACCGCGAAATATAAACAAAGACAGACGTGTCCCTTTATCTGTGGGTGGAGCATAAAAGATTGCCATACGGACGAGTTCGTTATTCAGGAGCGATATCATGAGTCATGAGCAGGCGCTTGCGGTGTTTGAGAATTATCAAATTCGGCGAATTTACGATAATGCGTCGGGGAGGTGGTATTTTTCGGTGATTGATATTGTGGGGGTACTGACGGACAGTGTCAATCCCCGGGATTACTGGTTTAAGATGAAAATCCGGGTTAAATCCGAGGACGGACTTGAACTGTCGACAATTTGTCGACAGTTCAAGTATGATAAATATAAATAGGGCCTGTTTGTCCAATGGAGGATTCAAATAATGGGTATTTCATCCCTCTTCGGGATTTCGAGTAAGGATTTTTATGGGCCGACGAAAACTTTTGATTGTCCTGCCTGCTTTTCTGAGGATGTTCAATCTATGGTTATCGGTGGCAAGCTTCGACTGATGCTCTTGTATTTTATCCCAATCGTAACAACACGATATGTATATGTGGAATGTCCTGAGTGCAGGAAGAGATTCTACCTTAAAATCAATCCCCTGCTTGTTATGGGGGCATCGAAAGAATTCCTCAATCAGGCGTTATTATACCAGCCATCCCTGTTGGGAAAACTCCTCAGCATCTTTTCTTTTTTAATTTGCTGGATACCGATATTGAGTCTCCCTTTTTGCATTCTGTCCATGTATCTTGTTCGCGGGACCCATGGTTTTGCTCGCGTGTTAAGTATTGTTGCACTGGCAATGTCTCTGGTATTAAGTATCCCTTATTCTATATACATTACTGCATCCTGACGAAAGGATCACTAAATGGACTCATGGCTCTCAGTATGTAACCGTAACTTTGGGAATGTACCACGTAATTTTGGATGGTTTGAATTTCATACGTATTTGAAAATTCCTAAGCCTATGTGGTGTGAAAAGGATTTTTTTGGTCAAAAAAACCTAGTTTCATTTTTTAAAACACAGAAGAACATAATCCGTAATGGTGTCCTTGTATGGGGAACTGTTATTCAGGCCAATGCGTTGTTATTTAAACACGGATGGTTTAATCATCCAGGCGAGGTAGTTTATTGTCCGGATGCCTCTCGAGAAGTTGATTTGGAGGCTTTGTATGAGGTTGCTTTTCGTTTAGGGCAATTAAAGAATACAAAACCCAAAGAACCTGAGTTGTCATATATTGCCGATTATCTGACCAATGAATTTATGCGTGTATTCGGTCATCCCGTTCCTCGATGCATGAGTCCAAAGATGGATTGCTGCATCTCCACGGTGTTGTTTGCGCGAAAACATTTACCCAATAAACGGTTAAGCGGAACTTTCTTTCCGCTTATTCTCAATCCTAATGATCCTAAAGTTGCAATGGTTTTACCTTCCCGATATTGGCCAGATGAACTTGTTTCAGCGTGGATCAATGAGTAAATAATGAGGATAACCGGGGAAAATAGGGACAGGCAACTGTTATGAACATAAAACGCAAAACAAATGGTAATTGGCCCTATTATCGATTATCCAAAATATTGACAGGAGTTAAAAAAATGAAAATAGTGAATATAATGGTTGCCATGTTGTCTTTGTGTATCCCTGGAATAGCGGCCAAGACTGAGGATGTTAAAACTGTTTTACAAAAGACTTTTGAAGAGGATGTTAAAACTGTTTTACAAAAGACTTTTGAAATGGAGATGGAAATCTCCGAGACAATCAAGGAAGAAAAGATGGTCGAGCAATTCGGCATGAACGTTCTTCCCTATGCAGTGGACTATTTGACAGATCCGAATAACAACAAAAA
>CAZKAI010000037.1:17873-35394 GCA_964550565.1 uncultured Pirellulales bacterium | reverse complement strand
TGAACGTTCTTCCCTATGCAGTGGACTATTTGACAGATCCGAATAACAACAAAAAATATTATGGTAAAAAGATGTTGTTCTTTCTAAGTCAACAGAAGAAAGATGTCGCTGAAAAGAAAGAAATAGTAGAAGCGATTCTTGGCAAAACTCTGGACAACAAGCAATTAAGGGATGAAATATATCGAGGTTTTCCAACTCTATGGCAGCAGGACGCATACTCAGATACGATCAAGCAAAAACTTCATGAGTTGTTGATAAAGCAGGATGAAGAAATAATTCCGATTATTCTGCATGTAGGCTGTGCCGGGATGACCAGTGAACTTGGTTTATTGAAACCGATTGCTGAACAGGAAGTGTATCCTGTTGAACCTGATTCTTGGCCTTGCTATGGGAAAGCTTTTACCGCCCTGATGGCTCGTGCCAGAATGGGTGAGAAAGAAGATATAATAAAATGTATTGATCTAGTTAAGGGATTTTCGTGTGAACATTATTGCAAATATATTGATCGTTCAGATCATAAAACCGCAGAAATATTATCAAAAAAAGTCGAAGATTACCGTGTCCAATATCTTCTAAGAGAGATTAGTTACGTTCGCCAGCCGGAAGTTGTGGAATATATCAAGAGTTATATCTATTCAGACCAGGTAACACGTAACTTGGGACCTGATACGGTGTCTCAAAGCTATGCGGATATTGCGGCTGAATACTTAAGGCTGATGATCAAAGATTTCCCTTCCATCCCTTATCAAGAATATGATAGATATTGTACCCTAGGCACCAGCGAAGAACGGAAACAGAAAAAGACGATTGAAAGTCGGCACAAATATTATGCCGAATTTTATCGTTCATGGTTTGAACAACAAAAAGAGTTGGAAATTATTCGATAAAAGGTTATGAGACTCTTTGCCGAATATCTCAAGCTTACATAATCGTACAGGCCTGCTGAATAACCAGAAGAATCCGGTCGAGATTGGAAGGTTCCGTTACAACGGCGTCAAAGCCTTTATTCTGGAGAGCCTTTGATTCGTTTTCCCCAAGCCCGGCCGCGATGGCGATGACCTTGGTGTCTTTGAGCTCTTCATTTTCACGAATATGACTGCACAATTGGTGGGCATCAATCTGGGTTGACATCAGATTAATCAGGATAACATTTGGCAGGAATTTCTGTGCCATCAGCCCCGCATCGAAACTGTTCTGAGCGGATTCAATATCGAACGCTCCCTTGGAAGTCAGGGCTTCGGTCAGGGTCGTACAGGCTGTCTCATTGCTGTCAATCAGCAGTATCCGGACATGGCCTTTGTCGAGTCCATCTGTCGGGATATTGTGAGCCTTCATGAAACGGATCAATTCACTCAGGGGAATCCGGCGGTCCCGTGAACCGGGGATGCGATAGCCGCGAAGCTGACCAGAGTCGAACCATTTCGTCACGGTACGAGGAGCGACATTGCATATTTGAGCGACCTGGCCGGTCGTGAGGACATCTTTTCTTTTCAGCATAAAAAATACCCTGAAATGAATCAATTCGTTATGCGGAAACACAGTCATTCCGCTGGAAACAGATTCGTCAAGAAAGGGGGCTCGATTAACGAAAAACCTTGTTTTAATGAATATAACGTCTTTCAGGCTAAACAGGGTCCGATAATTTAAGAATCGAGAATATTTGCTGTAGAAATGGTTTTCGCTTGACCGAAATCAAAGATTAGATATGATAAAGAATAGACCCTTTGCGTAGAGGGTTAAATATAGATAGCGTTTCCGTCTGACGGAGGATGATTCGGGCCGGAGGATGGAAACCAGCACAGCCGACCACGGAAAGTGGGCAGGCAGCAGAGCTTCATAAACATCGGTCTGCGACAAAGATGGGCGAAAGGCGGGACAAGAAGTGGTCCTGTCAAGTCCGAAATCGGTGTCGTGTCGGTGAATGTAGTCAAGACAGAGTTGTATAATAACAACGGCTTCGGCCAGGGTGCCGGAGTATGGGAAGCAACCCAATGAATGTATTCTTTCGAACAGGCAGTTTCGGCTCCAAACACAAGAGCAGTCTGTCTGAGAAGGGGATGTTGCGCCTAAAGCGTTGCTGATACTGGTCTTGTTCTGTTGACTTCATACCTTTGCTCATGCTGCTGTAACCCCTTTTGGTTGCTGTGCATAAGACTGATTATGCAGTAGTTAAAGGAAAGGTGCAGCATGGAAATATTAGCACAAGCGATGGGTGGAAATATCATCATCGGGTTGTTTCTGGGGGTTTTCGTTGGTGGTGGAGGGGCGGCTCTTCTGGTTCTGGGCCTTGCCAAAATGCGGGCCAAAAAAGTCGAGCAGGAGGTTCAGAATCGCATTGAAACAGCCCGTCGTGAAGCCGAGACAATAGTCAAAGAAGCCCGCCTGGACGCTGCATCTGAGCAGATGAAAAAGCGTCAGGAATTCACCTCCGAGGTTGAGAAAAAAGAAGGCGAGCTGCGGAGTCAGGAATCGCGTCTATCCAAAAGAGAAGATGTTCTTGAGCGACAAACCGAACAACTCATCCAGCGGGAAAAACAAGTCAAGCAATCCGAGCAGGAAGTACAAAGGCAAATCCAGAGCTACAATTCCAAGAATAAGGAATTATCCACCGTTCTTGCCCAGCAGAAAAGTCAATTGCTGAAAATCACCGGCATGGATGTTGAGCAGGCCCGTCAGTTGCTGTTGACCAACCTGGAAGAAGAATGTGAAAAAGAAATGGGCCAGTTGATCACCCGCAAGGTGGCTCAAGCGGAAGAACAGGCCGAGGAAAAATCCAAGGAAATCATCAACCTGGCGATTCAGCGGTATGCAGCCGAGCAGACTTGCGAGGTGAGCGTTTCCATGGTCGATATCCCGAATGACGAGATGAAAGGTCGTATTATTGGTCGTGAAGGCCGGAATATCCGGGCGTTTGAAAAGGCGACCGGTGTTGACGTAATTGTGGATGATACGCCGGGTGTGATTGTGGTCAGCGGATTTAACCCGATTCGCAGGGAAGTGGCCCGCCTGAGTATGGAACGTCTGATTCAGGATGGACGCATCCACCCGAGCCGAATCGAGGAAATTGTGGGACAGACCAAGAAAGATGTCCATGCCAAGGTGATGCAGATTGGTAAGGAAGCCGCCGAAGAAGTGGATGTTCGTGGTCTGAATAACAAGATTCTCGGCATGCTGGGGGCACTGCATTATCGCACCAGTTATGGCCAGAATGTTCTGCGGCATAGTGTCGAAGTGGCGTTTTTGGCCCAGGTGATGGCCGACGAACTGGGGCTGGACGGCACCATGGCCAAACGGGCGGGTTTGCTGCATGATATCGGCAAGGCGATGGACCGTGAAATTGAAGGCGGTCACCCGGCCATTGGCGCCAATTACCTGCGTCGGTTCAAAGAGCCGCAGATTGTCATCAATGCCGTTGAAGCTCACCATGGTGACTGTCCGCCGGACAATCCATACACGCCGTTGATTGCCGCTTCGGATGCCATCAGCGCATCGCGTCCCGGTGCTCGCCGCGAAACGCTGGAGCGCTATATCAAGCGGCTTGAAAAGCTGGAAGAAATTGCCGGCAGCTTCAAAGGCGTGGAAGGCTGTTTTGCGATCCAGGCGGGTCGTGAAATCCGCGTGGTTGTGGATGCCAACCAGATTAATGATGATTCCGCGATGAAAGTCGCCCGCGATATAGCCAAGAAAATTGAAGAAGAAATGACCTATCCGGGTGAAATCAAGGTGACTCTGCTGCGTGAAGTGCGCTGCGTGGAATACGCTCGTTAATCCTAAAGGGCAGGTCTGGATGCAGCAGGCGGCTTGAGCGGTCTGCTGTATCGAATATCCTGCCGCAGGGTGCTGGATGAAACTGAATATTTTATGTATCGGGGATATTGTCGGCCGGCCGGGACGACGGGCTCTGGCCTTGCGTCTGGCCGGACTCGTCAAAGAACGGCAAATCGACTGCGTAATTGCCAATGCGGAAAACGCCGCCGGCGGCTCGGGGCTGACACCTCAGATTTACGACAAGCTGCTCAAATACGGCGTTCATTTGATTACCCTGGGTGACCATGCATTCCGTAAAAAAGATATTATTCCCGTTCTGGAAGGCAATACCAATATTACCCGGCCGGCGAATCTGTCGGCCAGTGCGGCGGGCCGCGATTATGCGATTTATCAAACGGCTCGCGGCGTGTCGGTAGCGGTGATCCCGCTGATTGGCCGGATTTTCATGAAGCCGGCGGATTGTCCGTATGCGAAAATTGATTCGATTCTGTCACGGGTTAGTCAGCAAGCCGAGATTGTTTTTGTCGAAATGCATGCCGAAGCGACCAGCGAAAAAGTGGCGATGGGGTATTATCTGGACGGCAAGGTGGCCTGTGTATTCGGCACGCATACGCATATTGTGACCGCGGATGAGCGGCTTCTGCATAAGGGAACCGCCTATATTACGGATATTGGTATGACCGGGTCGCACGATTCGGTGCTGGGGCGGAAAAGCGAATGTGTGATACGGGCGTTTCGTACCCAGATGCCGTATCCGTTTGAGATTGCCACCGGCGATGTCCGGATGAGCGGCATCATCGTGACGGTCAACAGCCACACGCACACGGCTGAGAAAATCGAACGGATTCAATTGACCCTCGATGAGGCCGAAGCGATTGAATACGATAACGACGACGGCCGGCCGGACTTTCAAAACGCTGGTTTTTATCCATAATATGCCTATTTTTTAAGCCTTTAAATTCTCTGTACCGGGATAAATGGTGTTACTTAATCCGAAGGTATGATGTCTTTATAGAGTGTTAGTGTCGCACAATCGATGCGGCAGTGTAAACCGAATACAAGGCAAAACAGGTGAACTTTATGAAAAACATCAGGATTGCGAGGACGTCGGCGTTTGTATTTTTCATCATGGCATGGTTCCAAATTCCTTTGTTTGCGATTTCACGCGACGATTATCAGCGGGCCGAAAAGCTCCGCGAAACGTATTCCAACAAGGTTTTCAAAAAGACCATCCAGCCCAACTGGTTTGATGAGAATCAGAAGTTCTGGTATCGAAACAACTTAAAAGAAAGCAAAGAGTTTGTCCTCGTGGATTGCCGGCAGGGGACACGCGGCCCGGCATTTGATCATCAGCGTCTGGCCGAGGCGCTTTCGACGGTTTTATCGAAACCATACATCGGGCAGAACCTGCCGTTTGATACGATTGAATTGCTTGAAGGCGGAAAGATTCTGCAATTTGACCTGGACGGCAGGCGCTGGCGGTTTGGTCTGGAGACGTATGAATGCCTGACGCCGGGCGGGGAGGCACTGGCGGAACAGAAACAAGAACCCGAACAGCCCCAGCGGCCTCGCCAGAGGAATCGTCGGCCCATGCAAAATACGACGATTTCGCCCGACAAGGCCTGGGAGACAGTGACCAAAGAGCATAACCTCTATCTGAAATCCACGCAGGACAGCCGCGAATTTCGGATCAGCCATGACGGTGACCCGAATCATTATTATGGCTGGCCGAACTGGTCGCCGGACAGCAAGACTATTGTGGCCTATCAAATCCAGCCAGGCGAGAACAAGCCGGTTCATCGGATTGAATCCTCTCCCAGGGACGGTGGTCGGGCATTGCTGCATTTCAATAATTACCTGCTGCCGGGGGATCGCTATGACATTCTGGAAATGAATCTGTTTTCCACAGAGACCAAGGAGCGAATCAAAGTGGATGACCAGCCGTGGGATGCATTTGGCGTGCCTCGTATTCGCTGGGCCAAAGACGGCAAGAGTTTTCTCTTTGAGCATCCGTATCGCAGTCATCAGCGGCTTAGTGTAGTGCGGGTGGATGCGGCGACCGGCAAATCCAGTGTGATTGTCGATGAACGATCCGAAACGTTTGTGAATATCAATTACAACCCGGTCGAGCCGCAGTATCTCAATGAAACTGATGAGATTATCTGGTCGTCGGAGCGGGACGGCTGGCTGCATTTGTATCTGTATGACAGCAAGACGGGGCAATTGAAAAACCAGATTACCAAAGGCAACTGGATTGTGCGGGAAATCGTACGGGTGGATGAAAAGGCCCGGACGATTGAATTCAAGGCCTCGGGCATGGAGGCCGAGCGCGACCCGTATTACATCCAGTATTATCGTATTGGGTTTGACGGTTCCGGGCTGGTTTGTCTGACGCCGGGGCACGGGACTCACAGCGTGCAGTTTTCGCCCGACAGAAGTGTTCTGATTGATACGTATTCACGTGTCGATATGCCGCCGGTACATGAACTTCGCAAGGCCGACAACGGCGATTTGATTTGTGAGTTGGAAAAGGCCGATGCGGAAGAACTGTTCAAGGCCGGCTGGCGTGGGCCGGAGCCGTTTTGTGCCAAAGGACGCGACGGCAAGACTGATATCTGGGGCGTTATCTGGCGGCCGCGGACTCTGGATGAGTCGAAAAAATATCCTGTCATCGAAGATATTTATGCGGGTCCGCAGGATTCGTTTGTGCCCAAGAGCTGGCGGGATTATGATTCCAACCAGGCCCTGGCGGAACTGGGCTTTGTTGTCGTTCAATGCGACGGGATGGGCACACGCAATCGTTCCAAGGCGTTTCACGATGTCTGCTGGAAGAATCTGGCCGATGCCGGGCTGCCGGACCGCATCCTGTGGATTAAGGCAGCGGCTGCCAAGTACGCCTACATGGATATTGAGCGGGTGGGCATTTTCGGTACCAGTGCCGGCGGGCAGTCATCGACGGGGGCGGTGCTGTTTCACCCGGAATTTTACAAGGTCGCGGTTTCCTCGTGCGGCTGTCATGATAACCGAATGGACAAGTCTTACTGGAATGAGCAGTGGATGGGCTATCCGGTCGGGCCGCATTATGAGCAGCAATCCAATATCACCAACGCCGGCAAATTACAGGGACATCTGCTGCTGATGGTAGGCGAGCTGGATGACAATGTGCCGCCGGAGTCCACCTTCCGGCTGGCCGATGCGTTGATCAAGGCCAAAAAGGAATTCGAGCTGGTGGTTCTGCCCGGAGCGGGGCATACCTCCGGCGACTGGTTCGGCAACCGCAAGCGATGGGATTTCTTTGTGCGTCATCTGCTGGGCGAGCAGACCCCCACCTGGAATGCTGCAACACCATAGTACGCTGCGGGGATGCTGACGCCGGTGATTAAGACAGATTCTCCACGCACCATTCCACGAGTTTGGTCTGATTTTTGTCCGGCGATTCCATGGCCTGGCGAAGCTGTTTGAGGGCTTCGGACAGGAATGGATTTTTCAGAGTTTGAGCCAGTCTGACCAGTGTTCGTGCCGCTGCACGCCGCACCGAAGCGACATCGCAGCCGATAGCGGCAATCAGTGAATTGATGGCTTGTTCGGTCGATAAACCGTATTTGAGCAGCACGTCCCCGGTTTCGCCGTCCTCGGTGTACGTGATTTCTTCAATCAGCCGGAGGGCATCCAGATGGACCGGCAGTGCGGCCCCCTGCACTTTGGCGAACATTTCAATATAATCCCGCAGCGGTTTAATCCAGCGGTGGTCCCGCGTGAATGCGTTGAATACCAGGTCGTCGTAATCCAGCGGTTTGGGCTTGCCGTTGGCATCTTTATAGAGTCTGCGTCGTCCGTGATAATAGATTTCCACGGCATCGAGCATGGCCTCCAGAAGCCCTTCGCCGCTGAAGCCGGTGAATTTGATGCCATTGGCCGGATAGTCCTTGTCGCCGAAGTCGATGTCGGTGACGGTATGCTGCAGGCCGTCCTGATGATGAGCGACGATCGGTGTGCCGCCGGCATGAGCCTCCTGCTGGCTGATGCCGCAGGGTTCGCCGACTTCGCCGCCGGAGGGCATCACGAAATACTGGCAGCCCACATAGAGATTGCGGTACAAATCCGGGCTGAGATTGCCTTCGGGATAATAGGCGAATCGCCCGGCCATGTCCGGACGGGATGCAATCCGCCGCAGGTGAGTATCGTATCGTCTGCCGTCGGGGCTGTCCTCGACACGGCCGCAGATGACAAATTGAATACGCGGATTGGACTGGAGGAAATGTTCCAGTACGGTATTGCCGTCCATTTTCCAGGTTTCATGGCGGACGTAACGGTTTTTGCCGTCGGTATAGACTTTCCAATCGACCAGCAGTTCAAAACCTTTCTGTTTGCTGATGCGGTGCAGCATGCCGAAGATGACATGGTCGAGGCTTTCGCTGTCCGGCGTCAGGCGGATGTGGGCATTGTTCTGCAGGTCGAGCTTAGCTGTTTTCCTGGCGGCGTAATATTTATAAAACAGGCGTTTCCGGGCCGAAGGCTGCCACGTTTCGACCAGACTTTTTTTGGTACCGAACCAGAACCGCTGGCGTGCGGCCATATTAAATCCGTTTCTGCGTGCAAAAAACAATCCGAGACGTTCTTTTTCGGCAAATTCCCAGACGTGGTTAAACAGCCAGGTCTCTTTGAGCATACGGACTTTCATCGCCCGGCTGACGGTGCCGATGAAGTGCGAGCTTCGCAGCATCGTATGCATCAGGTCGATCTGGTGGCCGTTGGGGCTGTAGCGATTGACGGCCAGGTCATAATGGAACCGCGGGTCCAGTCCCAGCACATTGCAGTAATAATTGCGTTTGACGGGATTGGCCTCATTGAGGGTGATGCCGTAGGAGGGATGCGGATTGTGCATCATGCTGCCGACTTTGGTCTGGGCGAAATGCGGGTCGTCGCGGTATTCTTTCCATGTGGTCATGAAGGCAGCGACAAGCCAGGACGGCCACTCGTTGGTCTGTATAATCGAGGGGTAATAGTTATAAGCCCGCAATGCTTCCAGTGTGCCCTGTGCCAGGACGCGGGCACGGCGGATTTTGTCTTCGCCGGTAGCGCCGCTGTAGGGGGCGTCCAGATAGGCGGCATTTTCCAGATACAGGACTTCGATGCGGGCGCGTTTGCCGTGTTTTCGGCGGAGCAGATTGGCCCGCAGGATGTTGACGATTTCGACTTTTCCCGGCGACGAGGTCTGGGTGGCGTCATTGAAATCCGGGAATTGAATCGGGAACTGGTGGCCTTCGAATTTGGGCCCGAAGTGTGATAGAATCTGTTTTCGGTTTTTCTCATACAGTGGAGTCACCAGCACGACATGGAATCCCAGTTCGCTGAGCACGTCGGCGATGTCGGTGGTGTAGATGCCGACGCCGCCGGAAGCGCCGCTGAAGCGTGACTCCGGCGAAACCAGCACAATGGTGCCGATGGCAATGGATTGCAGGATATCGGCAGCGGCGCGGGTGAGGTCTTTATCGAACCGGTCTTTTTCATTGACAGTGATGCGCATCAAGCTGTCGGTGACCACCTGACGGACGGCGGGATTGTCGGCGCTGACTTCCCGCAGGAGCAGGCCGACGGAAGCGGCGCCAAAATCATTTTCTTTGATGGACCAGTGAATCAGCAGGCTGAACAATTCGCTGAAACGGTCGAAGTCGGCCCGTTCGGGGTGGCAGCATTCCGAAAAGACCCGGGCGACATAACAATGGCGGATGCGGTCGGCGCGGCCGTACCGGAAGAATCGCCGGAAGGAATCAAAGAGAACCTGTTTTTCCTGGATGGCCTGCTCCTTGGAGACGATTTCGAAAATGCTGCTGGATACCGGCTGGATGACGCCGCCGAAGCCCAGTTCGAGCAGTTCGTGGCCGGACCAGAATTCCTTTTGTCCCCATCGCATCTTGCCTTCGACGTTGTTGTAGCGTTCCCGCATTTCGTAGAATTCGCCGAACTCGATGCCTTCAATCGGCTGGCCGGTGTCGGCGCTGCGAAGGCGGAAATTGTACGTACGGGCCAGGGCATGCTGGCCGTCCAGCATCGGGTTGGGAAAGTTAAAAACGCACAGCATTTTTTCTTTCTGATAGCTGCGGACAAATGCGGCGATGCGGCCGTTGCCGGTGGCAATCGGGGTCAGCGTGCCTTTGGTCAGCGCCGGGTGTTCATTGGCGAATGCGAACAGACCCCGCAGATAGGTACCGAAGCCGCGCAGATAGGGATAATGATTCAGGATATCCTGACGGGCCAGGTTTTCGTCGTACCAGGGATGCGAGAAGCGGTTGTTGACCCAGTGCTTCCAGCATTCGGTGTAGGCCATGTCGAACCGTCGGGGGAATGAACCGGCTTCGGGGCCGGGCAGACGGCTGATATGATACATAATCGGGCCGTAGCTGCTGAAGACCAGCAGGGCCGCCGCAGGCCAGATCATGTTCTGATAATTGCTGGCGGGGGATTCCTCGTCGTGGCTGTTGAACATCGACAGGGTCTGGCCGCCGTAGCGATGCAGCAGCCGCTTGAGATATTCGAGATTGTTATTAAGTCCCAGCGGGCTGTGGACGGCCTGGCCGCTGCGGATATTTTCGAGATTTTTGATGATGGCGTTGTAGGGAATTGTCGCCGATTTAATCATGCGGACTTCGTTGGCGTGCCATTGCTCGCTGTAGGCCAGCAGGGCACCGGGGACGGCTTTCTGGACGCGATAGGCGATATACATCAGGGGGATATTCGGTTCGTTGGTGCCGCGGAGGTCCACTGGCTCGAATCCCTTGACAGTGACTTCGCCCAGCAGCTTGGGCATCTGGGCCAGATCCGGACGCACCGGGAAAACCGTGTCGAATCCGTGACCGACATCGACACGCAGGCCAAAGCCCATCCGGGTCAGTTCGGTGCAGACATCGACCAGGTATTCCACATTATCAAGGTCACGCATATTGACCATGAAGCTGTCCAGCCATTCGTCCCACTCGCCATCCCAGCCGGCCCGTCGGGTCAATTTGCCATCCGGACCCGCGATATAGACCGGCATAGCGTACGGCCAGCTATGCCATGCGCGTGAAAAATGGCTCAGCACACACAGCAGGATTTTCATGCCGAGTTCATCTGCTTTTTGCTTGAGCCGCAGCAGGGCCTCAACGCCGCCCAGATCACGCCGGACGGTACGGCCATCCCAGATGGAAAAGACCGACGGATCCGGTCCTGCTTCTCCGGCCCATCCCAGCTCCAGGGCTCCCAGCGGATAGATGCGGGTGTAGCCTTCTTTTTTGATGGAGGGGAGCTGTTCGGCCAGGTCGTCGAAAGTGCCATAGACGAATGCCCCGGTTTCATCCCGCATAGGACGCATGTTGTCGTCGAGTTTCAGGTTGAAGGTGTCGGCGTACAGACTTAAGACGCGGTGACCGCGTTCATCGGCGACGCGTTTGAGCAGGCCGTGAGAATTTTCATCGAATTTTTCGAATTGCCAGGTTTTGCCGTCATCAAAGGATGTCTGAACGGAGTAGTGAATCCATCCGTTTTTGCCGGGCAGATGGGCTTCAAACCACAGTTTTTCCCCGGTGCTGGCTTGTTTGTCAAGGGCCATTGCCACCGGTTTCTTGCGTCGGCCGTTGACCGACCATTGAATCCGGGCCTGAATATGCTTGAGGCTGATGCGGGCGGGTTTGCTGAAATGGATGCGCACCGTCGGCGATTCCCCGCGGAAGAAGCTGCGGTTGATGCGGGCGGTTGGGAAAAACGGCGGACGCTCGGTCAGCAAATCTTCCAGAATCTTGCTGATGCGCAGGCAGACCGAGCGGCTGATGCCTTTGTTCGGATGATACCAGTAATAGAGGCCTGCATAGAGTAATCGCAGGGATTCCTGGGGATTCTGTTTGAGGCGAATGCGGCGAACCAGTTCGTCGATGGCGGCGTTGACTGTGTGCACATGATCGGAAATCAGCATGCGGGACAATTCGTCCAGTGCCGGGTCCGCGGCGCGGGCTTTGAGACGTTCTATCCATGGTTTGATAAACGGCCCCTGGTCGTGGAAAATCTCCGTCCGTATGCCGCCGTGAACAACACTCAGGCGGGCGGCATCGATACTCATAGCATCGATAAAATACTCCGGTGCCAGCCGAATAGCCTGCATGACATTGTTTTTCAGTTCGTACAGCACAACGACTGTGCCGGAATCAAAAAACAGATGCTTGAACCCGGCGGCAGTTTTTTTGGCTGCGGTCAGATTTAATTTCTGATGCTCGGCATACAGGGTCGCTTCATGAACGACGATGGATCGCAACTGCACACGGCGTTTGTCCGAGTCCACCTGGGCGACTTTTAAAAATTCCGTTGCGGAAGCGGTCTTTCCGAAATACGTCCAAAATTCATGAACAGATAAAATCGTATCAAGCTCAACCAGGACGTTGTGCAGATGGGCGAAATCAGGGTCTTCCGCAAAAGCCTCCAGTTGACGAATCGTTGCTTCCAGAATGACCTTGTGTGCCTTGTAGAATCGCAATGCGGCATAGTGAATATGGCTGATGTGCTGGTCGGCATGGCACTGGTGATACAAGACCATTGTCAGGCAGCCGATAAGAAGAGATTCCCGCTGTACCTGCTCTTTGGGGGCGAAATCCAGCAGCCGGGAGTTGAACAGGATTTCATGCGGCATCAGGGTGGGAACCAGCGGAACGGCCGGGCTGACGCGCAGACGAATCTTTCGTGTGTTAAGATAGGTAAACGCTTGCGGGTTATATTTCTGTACGGTTTGCCAGGTTAATTCGAGGCAGCGGTGCAAAAACAGGGCCTTGTCTCTGCCCAGTCCGTTTAAAACGGATAAATCGTTCTGAATTTCACATTGCCCCTGCGGGGTAAATGAAAAAACCGCAACTGTATCCAATCCTTTGACCTGCGACTTTTCGGCGCTCATGAATCATCCTCGTCAGGGCATCCCGTTGACCCGCAGACACACAGGCCTTTCATTATTTCTGTATAATATCATTGCAATTTGTCGTGATTTTGTCAAGAGGATTGGTGTTGAATCGGGGAAATAATTACGGGAGGGTAGTTTCAGAATTTATTCAGCTTTAAGCTGACGGCTCATCAGGTCCGCGAGGGCTTTATGCACACTCTTGTGGCCGTGAATAATGGCATACACGGCTTCGGTAATCGGCATTTCAACCTGATACTTAGCGGCCAGCCCAAGGACTGATTCGCACGTTGCCGCACCTTCGACGACACTGTGTGTGGCGGCCAGGGCTTCGGCAGCCGATGCCCCTTTGCCGATGCGTTCGCCGAAGGAGCGATTCCGGCCTTTGGGCGAGACACAGGTAGTGACCAGGTCGCCAAGGCCCGATAATCCCGCAAAGGTTTTCTCTTTAGCCCCCATAGCGATGCCAAGCCGTTCAATTTCTGCCAGTCCACGGCTCAGCAGGGCGGCTTTAGCGTTGTCGCCGGCGCCGATGCCGTCGATGATCCCGGCGGCGATCGCAATGACATTTTTCATTGCTCCGGCCAGTTCCACGCCGATAAGGTCGTCGTTGGTATAAACACGGAACATCGATGTATTGAAGGTATGTTGTATCTGTTTGGCCAGTTCGATATCCGCACAGGCGGCAGTCGCCGAAGCAGGCAGTTTGCGAGCCAGTTCATCGGCAATCGTCGGGCCGGATAGTACCGCCAGCGGATGGCTGTCACTCAGGATTTGCCTTAAAATCTCCGTCGGACGAAGCAGAGTCTTGTTTTCTATCCCCTTGGTGGTGCTGACAACGGGAACCCCGGCCGGGAGGTGGGGGTTAAGCCGGGCCCAGATACCACGCATATATTGACAGGGGACCGCGGAAACAACCATTTCCGTCTCAGACAATGCCTTTACATCGTCGGCCTCATATCGTAATTCTTTTGGCAACGGATAACCCGGCAAAAATCGGGTATTTTCCTGTTTTTCAGCAATCTGGGCAAGCTGCGCAGCATCAAAGCCCCACAGTGTTGTTCGGATGCCGTTTTCACACAACAGCATCGCACACACACTGCCCATCGCACCATCACCAACAATTGTTACGGTCTTGAACATGGCTGATATTTAACCACCAAATGGATAGAAAATCAAGGATTTACATGGATATTCAAAACGTGTATAATCTTCTTTCAATAAATTAATTAAGTTGGGTGTAAATAAGAGAGGATACAGCACGTGAGAAAAAAAGAAATCAAATCACCGTTTAAGCCGCGACAGATTGTGCTGGCCTGTGTATTTATTGTTCTGGTGCTGGCGTTTTATGTCTATTGGCTGTTTTTGAAGCCCATTTCCCCCGATCCGGGTTTTGCTTCCTTGCGGGTTGCCAGTGCCGCAGACAATCCCAACGGGCCGGAGGTACAGAAAGCTCTGGCCACCAATCATGCCGTGCGGTTTGATTTGCCCGGCTGTTCTAATCTGCACAAAGTCAGCGACTCGCTGTATCGCGGCGCCCAGCCGACCAAAGAAGGCTTTGAGAACCTCAAAAAGCTGGGGATAAAAACCGTGGTCAATCTGCGAGGTTACCACTCCGACGAGGAATTACTGGCCGGGACGGGTCTGGATTATAAACCAATCCCGATGGATACCTGGGATGTGACGCCGGACAATGTCGTGGCGTTTTTACGCATTGCCGCCGACCCTAATGCGGCGCCGATATTTGTTCACTGTCAGCATGGTTCTGACCGAACCGGCACCATGGTGGCGGCGTATCGAACAATCATTCAGGAATGGAACCGGGACCGTGCTATCCGCGAAATGACGCACGGCGGATTCGGATTCCATCCTCTCTGGACGGAATTGCCTGCCATGCTGCGCAAGCTGGATATTGAGGCGATCAAAAAAGAAGTCAAAGCCGATTAAACGACAGGCACAGCAGATTTGGATTTTTATTTTCGGATAATCACCTTGGTGGTAAATGCGGTATGCAGAATGGTCCATATCTGGTCCGCATTTTCGCACTGCATGATATCCTGCCGGAGCTGAGCATTGCTTATTACCCGAGCAATCAAACCCAGAATTTGTACCTGCACATCGTCATCGGAGGCGGGAGTCAGGATTAAAAAGATGAGCCGGGCCGGCTTGTCATCGGGTGAATTCCATTCAATACCCCCCAATGACCTTCCAAACACAACAAGGGGACTTTTCAGAGAAGCAAGCCGGGCGTGAGGAATGGCAATCCCTTCTTCCATGGCCGTGCCCATCGTGTTTTCACGCTGAAGAACGTGGTCATACACCTCTTCTGGTTCAAGAGAACCGTCAATTCCGGCACTCAAAGCACAGAGTTCTCCAATGGCATGTTCTTTATCCCTGGACTTGAGGTTCGACAGAATAGCCCTGTGTGAAAAATATTCAAGAATACTGATTTCCCGACGTTTACGTATGGAATAACTCAACCAGGGCCCCAGGGTAACAGAAGAAACGATGGCGCTGAACACAATGGCGACAAATACCAGTTCCGTAATCAGGTTGTATTCCAGGGCAAGCATGCCGATGACGATTTCCATGGCTCCGCCCGGGGTGTGTGCGATGGAGATAGCTTGGCGGTTTGAGGTTGGCAGCCGCGTGAAACAGACGCCAATCCAGGCTCCGAGATATCTGCCCAGGATACCAACTACGCTCATCAGTAAAATAAGAAAAACATCAAAGCTCCTCAAAAAATCAACCTTAAGGCCAATATTTACAAAAAACAGCGGCACAAAGATGGCGTAAACCATCTGCGAAATAATCTGGCGTACATTTTCGGACAGGGCTCGGCTGCCGCCGGCCATCATGCCGGCAATAAAAAAACCAAACAGGGCATGAATGCCGATCTTTTGGGTAATCGCTCCGCACAAAAGCCCCAGCAGGCAGATGAATGTCAATGAAATACCGGGCTGCGGCAGTTTTTTTTCTTTTATTTTAGCCAGAGCTGCATGGGTCAGTATTCTTCCGCCAGTCAGGCAAATGGCAGCAAATCCCACGGTGGCGCCGGCGATGGCAAAGATTGCCATGGGGCTCAGGCCCGTTTGTGTAAAATATCCCAATACGATAGTGAAAAGCAGCCACCCGATGATGTCATTAATAGATAATGCAGAGATGATCAAAAATCCCAGGTCGGTCTTGGACAGCTTCAAATCGTGCAAAGCCCTTGCGGCAATCGGCAGGGCACTGATGGTCATTACGGTAGCCATGAAAATGGAAAATATCAGTCGCTGGTCCGGATTGGTCAGATAGTGTTCAGGCAGAAAGTAACAGGGGATAAAAGCAATAGCCATTGGAATGACGATGTCGGACAAGGCGATTGCCAGTGCATCTTTTTTTTGGCGCCAGGCGGATGAAAGATCAATCTCAAGGCCGGTTTCCAGCAGGAGGAATAAAACACCGATCCAGGCCACGGTTTCCAGCATATTCTGCTGAACCGCATCTGCCGGGAAAATCGCCTGATGCCAGCCCGGCAGGAATCTGCCCAGAATGGTTGGCCCCAGCAGAATGCCGACCAGGATTTCAGCGGTCAGGGGCGGCTGCTTCCATTTGCGAAATAATTCCCCCAGTCCCCGGGCCAGGCCCAGCAGCACGAACAACTGAACCAGAAAAATTAAAATGTTGTGTTCGCTGAGATTCTGCATCGTCCTGTATTTTATCCAACAGGGTTCAAATTATCCAGTCTGTTTATCGTCAGTCTGGAAAATTTATTGGAATAAAATGGATAATTGGTCTTTGGTTTTGGGGTCCATGGTTTTGGGATTGGTCCAGGCTGCCATTTCGAGGCTTTTGCGGCAGGGACAGGTATCCTCGCACAGACTGTCCCCGGCGGCCAGCACCGCCTTAATCAGGCTGATGGCGTTTTCGGTGGCGGTGTTGAGATTGCCGATGATTTCCCTGAGCAGGAGCTGTTTGTCCGTCTGGCCGTGATGTTCCTGCCAGCAGTCATAATCGCTGACCAGGGCCACAAGGGCGTAGCACATCTGGGCCTCGCGGGCGAGTTTGGCTTCCGGCATGGCCGTCATTCCGATCAAATCCCCGCCCCATTTCTGATGCATCAGGGATTCAGCCCGCGTAGAAAACTGCGGGCCTTCCATGCAGACGTACGTTCCGGCCGGATGCACGATCGTGTGGATTTGTTTGGCGGCATCCTTCAGCCGTTTTCGCAGTCGTCCGCAGCAGGGCTGGGCCATCTCGCAGTGCACCGCTCCCAGGGCGTCGAAAAACGTATTTTGCCGCCGGAAGGTTTTGTCGATGAATTGATCCACCAGGACCAACTGCTTTGGGGCGTAATCCTGCCGCAGGGAACCTACCGCGGCGCTGGTAATCAGGGCGGTAACACCGATTTGTTTGAGGGCGAAGATATTGGCCGCATACGGCACGCGCGAGGGATTAAAGCAGTGCCCCGGTCCGTGACGATTCAGAAATGCCGCTTCGCTAGTGCCCAGTTTGCCGATGCGTATCACATCGCTGGGACTGCCAAAGGGGGTCTTGACTGTTTCTGTCCGTACGTCGGTAAGCTGATCGATAATAGCCTGCCCCAGTCCGGAGCCGCCGATAATTCCAATCATGATTTTGTCCTCATGTTTATCAATCCGCGGGACTGCCAAAGACAGACAAATCCGGCCTGGCCTGCGGGTCCGACAGATTATACTCCGGAGATTGGGTTTCCTGCAATGGTTTTAATCGCGGATCGGAGAGGTCCAGTCGATACATCATCTGATTGTATTCATACCGCGGCGTCGCATGTTTTTCGTCGCCGGAAAAGGTGATGCAATAGGTCCCCTCCAG
>CAZKAI010000037.1:0-17773 GCA_964550565.1 uncultured Pirellulales bacterium | reverse complement strand
TTTTTTACTGTCGCTGTCCACCATGTGCATGGCCTGATGTTCCTTCTGGAGGGCCTTTTGTACAGCGGCTTTGGAGCCCAGACGCTCAGCCAGTTTACCGAAAGCAATCCATCGACTGGCGGATTGTTCCGCATCCTGCCCCAGCGCCGTCAGGACTTCATACTGATTGGGATCGCTTGCCTTGCTCAATACGGCCTCAACCCGCATTCGAACCGCCGCCGGAAATGGGATGGCAAAATACCAGTAGGAAACACCGTTGACCAGCACCGGGGTCGGATGGCCGCAGGCGTGATAGGGCATCGGCTGTTCGGCATCCCGCAGGATCGGCTCAAAGCATTGTTTGGTATCGTTATACATCCCGATTCCCCGTTCGTGAAATGTGCCGAGGTCTTTCATTCGGGCAAAGTGGCACAGCATCCGCTGTTTGCCCTGCGGGTCTTTGACGGTGATAAGGCCGTCGATCCAGACCATCCCCGGCCCATCTATCGGGAACATCTTTTTACTGAAGCCGGAGTCGTCGGTGAAATAGGTCAAATTCACCCCCTTATCCGGATCCAGTCCGCCTTTGCCCGGCAGGGCGCTGACGGCTCCGGAAGTGGCAAACTGCCCCAGTCCATAACTAACCCGTGCCGTATCCCCCCAGAACCAGTAGAGTTTGCCCTGATACAGACAATTATTGGCCGAATCCTGGCCGCAGACCTGGGCATTCAGCAGCGGCTGGTCAATCGGCACCTCCCGTCCGGCCAGGATGCTGTCACGGTAAATCCCCTGGCCGGTCACGCGATACAGACGCTGGGCAATCTGGGTACGTTTGACCTTGACTGTCGCGGTCTTACCCGGCTGCGTATCCAGAACAACACCCCGCATTCCAAAACCATCGGCGGCAAATTCATAGCCGGGGCTTTCGACAAAGAAAAAGACCTTTTGTCCCATCAGGCCTGGCTCGTAAAATGCCGCCATGCCGCCGCTGTCGGTATAAAGCCGAATCATGCTGGTCGTGCGAAGCTCCACCAGCGGCACACCCCGGCCGGTTTGCTCCTCCACCACGTGGATGAAAAAATAATCCGAAGCGGCTGCCCGACAGACCGAGGTTGGCGAGCATAGCAACACCGCGACCAGAAGAATTGCAGTATATCTGACTGGCTTCATAATTGACCTCTGCTTCACAATGGTTCTTATTGCTGCGGTGCGGGGGTTGTTTCCGTTTCCGGCTCAACCGCTTCGGCAGCATCCGTTTTCTCAGTTGGAGTTGCGGTATCCAGCTTCAGGTTGACAATCCGTCCCTTGGTCATCCGTTTGACTGATAATTTCATTTCACCGCCGGCCTGAATCATGGTCTCAAAGGCTTCCACATTCGCCACCGGCGCATCATTGACATGCGTGATAATTTCAAACGGCTTGATTCCGCCGACGCTGGCTTTGCTGCCCGGTTCGATCTTGGACACGATAACGCCCGGGTCCGCTGATGTCAGACGGAAGTACCGCTGCACTTCATACGTCAGGTTGCGGACGGTGATGCCCATGGCTTCGGATTTGAACCGTTTGGCCGAGTTGTAGTGCGAGGGGCTTTCGGTAATCACCATATCCCTGGTGATTACCTCGCCATTGCGGAAAATCTCGGCCTGAAAATGCGTCCCGAATCCGAAATCCGTCAGCGAGCGAATCAGGGTGTTTTCCGCATCGGCCCAGGGCGTCGGCAACTGGTCGTAATATTCTTCCGGCAGATCGCTGAGTTGATCCCACGGGAACATCTCCCCGAAACCGCTGTCAGAATCGTCGAGGGCGACCTCCATCGGGCGGGGCTGCTTGTCGATATGCAGCCGAAGCAGAATATCGCCCATCTCCAGCCCGGCCTGGGAAGCCGGTGAGTTCTCGTAAACAAACGAAATAATCGCCCCGATTTCGCCGTCGCGGGTCATGTCCGATACGTGGTTAATCCGGGCCAGTTCCTCATCCAGCGGCTGCATTTCCACGCCCAGCCAGGCGATACGATTTTCCTCGGATTCCGCCAGAGGCACATTGGTCGCATCAAAGCCGGATGCCTGGACTTTCATAACCGGCTCAAGATAACAGACCGCTGTCAGTGCCTGGTTATAGTCCGACATCCAGCGGTCTTCATCGGACATGATTTTCTCGCGCCGGGACAGCGGCAGGGCGACCAGCCGACCGTTCAGGTCGAATAAATATCGATTGTTGACCGACCCCAATAATTGCGGCTGAAGCTGCCGGCGCCACCCGAGAGCAAAGGAGGCGATGCGATATTGCTGGACATATACGGTCTTATTCTGGCCCTGAATCCGGACTTCGGCTCCCAGCAGCATCTTCTGGTCGTATGCGACGACCGGTTCGGGCGACAGGGTTGTCTGGACATTATTCAGCGGCCGGTCAAGACTGATAACCAGTCCGCCGTAATCTGCCAGAGAGCCTGTAAACGTGCCTTCCACCGGCAGGCTTTTATGAGGATAAACCACAACCCGCTCCAGCCGTGAGGTCTGCTTGGGCGGCAGTTTGGCCAAAATCAGGACATGGTTGGGATCGATCAAAATCCCGGCCTTGTTCATTTCCGTTGCACTGCCGTCTTCGTCACCATAGGAATACCGCCTGTAATTATTTTCCGTATTCCGGGGGCTTCGGAAATTCAGTTGAACCCGCACGATTTCCCGACTGATTTTGCTCTCAAAGTCGGTTAGTTTTCGTGCCAATTCCTCCGCTGAAATCGCTGGCCAGTCCAGCGGCGATTGCTGCCAGGAACCATCGACCGGCAGTGCCTGACCCATGCAAACCGCCGCGGCAATGCCGTTGGGGTCCATAATCAGGCCGGTCGTCGTCCCCGCGATATAGGAAAATCCATCTTCACGCAGGGTGGGGACTTCCTGCATCTTTTCGACACTGATGCTCCATTGACCGTTCTGTTCCGAATAGGATACCACCTTGAAAGCCTTGACGCTGCTTTTGGCAAATGCAATCGGGCGGGCCTTCTGCAGGGGTTTGTCCAGTTGCAGGATGACGGCGCTTTGTTCGAGGGGGTATGCCGCCGGCCTGGCATCAATCAATTCATCCTGAAAACGAACACGGATTTTCTCAACAAAGCGGGGATGAACCGCGATATCTGGTGTAATCACTTTATCGGCCGACAGGACAAATCCCGCCACTTCCAGCGGACGCTCCTGGCGAATCAACTGGCTGGCGTCGCCATAGCCGTGAATCTGGCCGCAGGATGGACACCGCTGCCCCCAGCCGGCTATTTCCGGTGCTTCACCCTTGTCAAATCGCAGGGTGTATTCCACCCGCACCAGCGAGGGCTGCACCTGTTTAATCATATCCGAATCCGAAACAGCGGCCGCAGCAAAGCTATACAGTCCCGCTGTCAGGATGAATCCATAAATCATGACCTGTTTCATAGAAGCCCTTTCTTTGGTATCAATTATGAAATTAATGTTTTTCGTAATCCCGTGAAAATTCCAGTACTGCCTGCTGCATCAGGCCGTTGCGCAGCACTGTAAAGACGCAGCGGTTTTTCTGCTGCACGGCGGCAATGGCCTCAGCATGAATGGTCCGTACGTCATCCAGCGTCCTGACGTCCCGCCCGTCGATTTTCAGGACAATATCCTGTTCCCTCAGGTTGGAATTGGACGCATTGCCCGGATACTTGATGCCGAAGATAAACACCCCTTCCTTGCGATAATAATACAAGTCGGGATTTTCAAACTGGTTGATGGTTTTGACGGTGAAATCCCACCGCGGGCAATCCAGCTCGTCGCCCTGAACCTTGCCTTTTTCCGTCGGAGTTAACTGGACCTTGACTGTTTCCTGATTGCGTACCAGTTCAATCTCGACAGCCTTTTCTTTTTCCAGCAGCCCCAGGGTGCGCCGCAGCACCGGCAGGTCTTCTTCCGTCATGGCCGTGACAGGCTTGCCGTCGATGCGAACAATCCGGTCGCGGGCTGTGATCCCGGCTTTGCGGGCGGGGCTGTCCGGATCGGTCTCGGCAACCATGACGCCTTCGGTCGCATCAAAGTAGATGTTCCGGTTGAAATCCCGAAGCGGCTGAAGCTGCAAACCCAGCCAGCTCCAGTTGACCTTGCCGAACTGGCGAAACTGCGGCAGCATGTACTGTATAGTCTCGCTGGGCACGGCAAATCCCAGATCGCCGCCGATCAGTTCCCCCAGCGTATTGATGCCCACGATCTCGCCTTTGGTATTGACTAAGGGGCCTCCTGAATTGCCGGGGCTGATTGCCGCATCCGTCTGCAGCCACAGGCTGTATTCCCCCTGGGGCAGATACCGGTGTGTGCAGGAAATAATTCCGATGGATACGCTGCGCGACAATCCCCACGGCGCCCCCATGGCCATCACAAAATCGCCCTCTTTGAGCACCGTCGAATCCCCCAGCTTCGCCGTCGGCAGGGCGGAGGTGTCGCCTTTGCGTTCCAGTTTCAGCAGGGCCAGGTCGGTGTCCTTGTCCGATCCGATGAGTTTGGCATAATAGGATACCCCGCTGTACAGCAGGCACCGGATTTCGACGGCCTTGTCCACCACATGCCAGTTGGTCAGCACCTCGCCGTCCGGGGAAATAATCGTGCCGCTGCCGCCGACTTCCTGCGTGATTTTCTTGCCGCTTTCGTGATTTTCACTGAGGCACTTGATATACACCACCGCCGGAAAGACCTTGTCCTTGGCTGTCTGCACAATCTCCCGAAAATCCAGCGATATCTGGTCTTCGGTGACCTGCCCTGACCCGGTCTGGCTCAGAATCATAACACCCAGCACCATACCGGCCCAGACCTTGAACATTTGACCCATAAATACGCTCCTTTCTCAGTATCCCGTTATCCAATCTGTATTTTTCAATGATGCTTGAATATTGTTCTGATATGAGAAATATTATACCATCGAAAATGGCGTTGGCAAGCCGGGAATCTGTGCCATATCAATAAAAAAAGAGACACGACCCGCGAACGAATCGTGTCTCTTTTGGAATGTGCACAAAATCAGAATTTATTCGACCGTCACGCTCTTGGCCAGGTTGCGGGGCTTGTCCACATCGTAGCCCTTGAGCACTGCGGCATGGTAGGCCAGCAGCTGCAGCGGCACCACCGTCACCATCGGCTGCAGCGGTTCGCAGACATCCGGCACATAAATCAGGTGGTCGGCAAAGGCGCGGATATGCTCATCGCCTTCGGTGGCCACGACAATCGTCTTGCCGCCGCGGGCGCGAACTTCCTGGATATTGCCCAGAATCTTTTCATATTGCGAGCAGCGGGTTGCGATAAACACCGCCGGCATCTGGTCGGTAATCAGGGCAATCGGCCCGTGTTTCATTTCCGCCGCAGGCAGGCCTTCGGCGTGAATATAGCTGATTTCCTTGAGCTTCAGCGCGCCTTCCAGAGCCACCGGGTAATTAAATCCGCGTCCCAGGAACAGCCAGTTGGGTTTGTCGATATTGGCCGCGGCAATCTGCTTGATATATTCCGATTGCCCCATAATCGACGCTACCTTGTCCGGAATCTGAACCAGGTCGTTGAGCAACTGCTGGGCCACATCGCAGCTCAGATGCCGCCTGCGTCCCAGTTCAATCGCCAGCATCGCCAAAACCGCCACCTGCGCGGTGAATGCCTTGGTGCTGGCCACGCCGATTTCCGGCCCCACACGCAGATATACGCCCGCGTCGGTCGTCCGAGCAATCGTCGAGCCGACGACATTGACAATCCCCAGTGCCAGTGAGCCGCGTTCCTTGGCCAGTTCAATGGCCGCCAGTGTGTCGGCTGTTTCGCCGGACTGGCTGATGGCGATGACCGCCGTACCTTCTTCCAGAATCGGGTTGCGATAGCGGAATTCGCTGGCGTATTCCACTTCCACCGGAATCCTGGCCAGTTGCTCCAGCAGAAATTCCCCGACAATTCCCGCGTGCCACGCTGTTCCGCAGGCGGTTACGATAAAGCGTTTGGCCCGGGTCAGTTCGCGGAAATAGTTCTGCAATCCGCCCAGAATCACCCGCCCGTTTTTCAGATCAATACGACCGCCTAAGCAGGTTTCAATCGCCTTGGGCTGCTCGGCGATTTCCTTCTGCATATAGTGGTCAAAACCCTCCAGTTCAATCTGGTCCAGCGAAATCTCGATTTCCTTGAGTTCCTTCTGGACCTGCTGATTACTAATGGTCTTGGTGTAAAAGCCGTTGTCACCGACAGTGACCATCTCGCCGTCGGACAGGTAAATCGCCTGCGTGGTATGCTCGACAATCGCCGCCGCATCCGAGGCAATGATGTATTCATTCTCGCCGACACCCAGAATCAGCGGGCTGCCTTTTTTCACCCCGATCATCATGTCCGGGCAATCCGAACACAAAATCGCAAGCCCGTAGGTGCCGTGCACTTCGTTGAGCGCCTGCTGCACCGCCCATTCAAAGCGATGGCAGTTTTCCGGGGCCTGTTTGCCGTCTTTGGTCTTCTGGTTGGCGTAAAAATACCCGATCAGGTTGGTCAGTACTTCCGTATCGGTTTCGCTCTGGAACGTGCAGCCTTCCTTCAGCAGCCATTTTTTCAGGGTCGTATAGTTTTCGATAATCCCGTTATGCACCAGGCAAATCTTGCCGGTGTAATCGACATGCGGGTGGGCGTTAATCGTATTGGGTTTGCCGTGTGTCGCCCAGCGGGTGTGCCCGATGCCGATACTGGACGTGTTGGAAGGCCGGGGCAGCAGTTCCTCCAGCGCGCTGATTCGACCGCTGGTTTTGAAGATATTAAACGAGTCATCCTCTTCGACAAGGCAGATGCCTGCGGAGTCATAGCCCCTGTATTCAAGACGTTTCAGCCCTTCAATTAAGATCGGTTGTGCCGTTTTCTGGCCGAAATACGCGACAATTCCACACATAACGCATCCTTTATCAATAGAAATAGTTCATAATTCAGTGCGGCCCAAGTATTATCGGTAAATCGCAATGACCTGTAAAGTTAAATTCTGAGGACTGTAAATCTGTGCAAAAAGATATGGAAATACTCAAATTGCAAACGAGCCGGGTCCTATAATCACAAAAAAAGAAACAGGGGTCCGTGATGAACCCCTGTTTCGAGTCTTCTTTTAAAAAGACAGGCAATGTCTGTTAGTTGCTGGCATCCAGCATCCAATCCTGCGCCAGAATGGATAGATCAATCAGATTCACTTTGCAGTCCTGATTAAGATCTTCGGCATTTGTTAAATTAATCGGCAGACACAGTTTGACTGTCTGGTCATTCTTCACGAGGAAGAAATCGCCGAACTCTTCAGACGACTGTGCCGATGGGTTGATGGTTCCACGATAGAAACGAATCTGATAGACAGCCGTAGCGGTACCGGCGGGAATATCCCACTCATATTTGTGCCACTGATTGTTGTAAGAGGACATGTCATACCAGTCTCTGTAGATATTGTAGGAACCACCTTTTTCATCATCAATCCGGATATCCGCGGTGCTGGTGCAATTTCGCTGATAGACCCAATAACCGAATTTATCAAACTTCGAGAAATCCACCGTCTCAGGCAGGGTGATGGTAATGCCGATAGCCCATCCGCCCTTGCTGGTGTCGTATGACCACACGAGCGTCTGGTCATTGGGGTCAAAGAGCACTTCCGGGTCGATATTCGGTGTCGCGGGGGCCTGCAGGCTTACAGTCCCTACGGCCCATGTCGTCCCGTCGCCGGCCCACGGTAGGGCGTAATTCACCACATTCGGATCGCCCGTTGTGCTCCAATAGTCCTGGTCCAGATAGGCCCAGGGAGCCGTCAGAGAGGCTGTTGTGTCTGCAAGCCATTTATCGGCCACCTGGAGCAGGTCGGCGTTATTGACCGCCAGATCATTATTCAGGTCCGTAATCAAATCCCGGATAACAAAGTACCAGATCGGACCCGCAACCGGTGTCCCTGCGTAGGTTGGAGTCACGCGCCAGTAATACCCGGTTGATGGTGCCAGATGAATGCCAAGGCCTGCATAGACATCGAAGCTTTCCAGGTCGCCTGTGAGGGCTATTGGTGTTGCATCTGAAAGATCCGGTTCCATGCCGATTTCAATGACAGCAGAGTCCGGTGCCTGGGCAAAACGCCATGTCAGCACAGGATCCCAGAACAGATTAACCGTTCCCGAAGCGGGATTGGGATTGTAAGGCTTGCCGGCAAGGTCGTCAATGAAAGCCTGCAAGACCTGCCCGGCACTCAATGGTCTGCTGTACACCTTGAAGTCGTCAACTCTGCCTGTAAACGGCTGACTTCCGCCGCTGACATTCCCAACGGACAATGCCTCGTACAGGGTAATCGTCTTGCCGGGGTAATCCGTCCTTTTGGCTCCATTGATATACCAGATAACTATTTTTGCAGCGCTGTCGTAGGTGATCGTATGGCACTGCCATCCGCCTCTCAGGTAGCTGGAATCATTAGGGGTTGCTATGTAAGTATTGTCGATGCCGAAAATGTAACGATTGAAATTGTACCGGCCGAATTCAAAGATTTCCCACCCGTCAGGCCCGGCGCCGTTGCCGAGAATCGTTTCCCAGCCGCCGCCGATTTTCGGATCGCTGTAATCCCAGAAACTGATTGTCCAGTTTCCGCCTGTCGCAATGTCGGGAATAGCCAGAGTAATCGGTTCATCCCCGAAGAATTCCGCCGCCGCACCGCTGCCGATCACACCGCCGGCAAAGTGCGGATTGGCACGTGTGCCGTCATTGGAACCGACTGTGTCGGTCAGGTTGTCATCAAACGGCCAGTATCCGACAAGGGCTCCTGTAGTAAAGCTGATGGTGGTTTCGCTGACCGGTGCCCCCTGATGCTGGCTGACGATTTTACATTGATACGTCGTGCCGTCCGAAAGTGCCGGCGGCTGCCATTGTGTTTCGGTGACGGTCACTGTCGGTGTTGCCGGCAGGGTTTCTCCGAAATAGACGGCGTATGTGTCGATGTAGGTTGAGCCGGGTGCATCCCCCGTCCAGGTTATTGTTAAATCCGTTGCAACACCGGTTGCTCCGTCGGCCGGGTACAGACCTGTAACATCACCGCCGGTGGAAAAGGTTAAAATATCCCCCATAATCGGGACCGTGTTGACGTCATCGGCTGCGTCGATGCGCCAGTAATACAGGGTTCCAGGCTCCAGCGGAGACGGAGGAATATAGGATGTGTCTCCGGTGGTTGCTGTCGGTACTGTCGGTATATTGGGGTCGATGCTCGGATCGACTTCTTTCGGATTCGACGATAGATAGACAGTGAAGCTGGGGGTGCCTGTCGCATTGAAAACATCCCAATCCAACTGAACATCCTGACCGACCCGTGCTGCACCAATGGCGGGGCTGAAGTTATCAACATACACCGTGGTTGGAACTTCTTCAATAATAAAGGCTGTCAGCGGGGCTCGCCCGGCATCTTTGACCGTGGAAACAGTCAGATTGCCTGACAGATTGGCCACCTTGACATAATTGCCATACACGGTGCCGTCGGACTCCACCCATCCGGTTCCATCTGTTACCCGGCCATGGGCAGGGAACGGACCGCCGAAAATAACGGTTCCATTGACGGTTAACGAGCCGTGTGTATAGTTGCCGTTCTGGTCCGATGTGAACAGGATATAGGCATTATACGTTGAAAACGGAATGCTGGTCACGGTGAAACTGGGACCGTCATCGCCGTCGTCCAGATAACCGACCGCAAGTTTGGCCTCGTCGGAGCCGGTGCCGTCGCCGTTATACCAGCAGTTCTTGGATTCCCAGGATACGTCCGCCGTGGTCGGCTTGCCGTTTTTGTCCATCAGGTCACTCATGGAGCCTGTAGGGATATTGGCGCCGGTATTATTCCAGTACGAACTGTTGGTTTTGAGCGGGCCGATTAATTGGCCTCCCGCAAACACCTGGTTGGTATTTTCAGCAAAATTCATCGAGATGAGATTAACCGCCCATCCCGGCGCGGCCAACAGAAGGGATGCTGCTAAAACAAAACAAAACAAGGTTTTCCTGGTTTTCATCGTTACTTCTCCTTTTTCCATTTATCGGGGCAAAATGAATCTTCTCCATAACGACATGCAATCCTGTTGCTACAATCGGTCCAGTTTTTTCATCGCCTTCTCCTTTCATCAATATGGATGACTAACATGTCCATAATAACGGGAACCTTTATGTGGTCGACTGATATGCATTGTTCCCGGATCGAATTGTAAAAGAGGTAAAAACGGCTGACATCGCGTTAAGGTGCAAATCAATCAACTCAGAAGCATCAAGAGTTTGTCTTCGTTGATAGAATATGAAACAAGAAACCCACTGCTAGTAATCCTTTGAAGGTTAGCAGTGGGTTCCTGTCTTTCCAGGGTTAAAATGTCCTGTTCTTCTCATATTAGCTCTCCTTATTATCGGACCATTATATCCTGTAAAGTCTGATTAGCAACCGTGGTTTCACAGTATTTTAGAGGGGAAAAATACCGATAGGATAGAAATTTTTGGTTTTGTTGAAAGCAAGGTCGAGGATTATGTCATAGTATATCTGCTTGCAGTGAAAAAATTTGGTCTTTGATTCATAAAAACGAATAGTCCGGCAACAGGTTTCTTGGTTCCGTCAATCATACCAAGTGAAACTGGGCAAATTTCACATTGCGACATCGCTTTTTTAAAGGTGTTGCTCTTTGGTCAGAAATCAGATATAATAGGGCGTTTAATCGAAGGTGAACTCCGTGTTCAACCGGAACCAGTGCGAAGATTAGAAGACAATGCCAACGAGGTGAAGATGCCGGAATTATGGATTGATGAAAATTACAAGTCCAGCCTGTCGCTGCGGGAAACTGAACTGGCCATTAAGTTTATTAAGGATACCTTTGAGGAGCAGTTATCCGGGGAACTTAATCTGCAGCGAATTTCATCGCCGTTTTTTTTGCGAAGGGGTTCGGGCATAAACGATGACTTGAACGGGGTCGAAAAAAAGGTCTCCTTCCAGGTTCCTGATGCGGATATGGCCCAGGCCGAGTGTCTTTTTTCCCTGGCGAAATGGAAGCGAATGGCCCTGGCCGAATATGGATTTGAGCAGGGCGAAGGCTTATATACGGACATGAACGCCCTGAGACCCCAGGAAATACTGGACAATATACACTCTGTCTATGTGGACCAATGGGACTGGGAGCGGATTATCCGCAAAGAAGACAGGCACCTGGATTTCCTGAAAGCAATTGTTGGAAAAATATATCATGTGATCCGTTCCACAGAAAAAGCGGTCTGCCGGCGATTTCCCGCATTGATTCCGCTGCTTCCCGACGAGATAACGTTTATCCATGCCGACGACCTGGCACACAAGTATCCCGCGCTGTCCCCTCGGGCACGGGAAGATAAAATAGCCCGGGAGTGCGGGGCGGTTTTCATCATCGGCATAGGAGCAGAACTGTCGGATGGCAAGCCGCACGATGGCCGTGCCCCGGACTATGATGACTGGATTACCGTCGATGGCAATGGCAAACGGGGGCTTAACGGCGACATTTTTGTCTGGAATCCGGTTTTGCGGCGGGGCTTTGAACTCAGTTCCATGGGTATCCGAGTGGATAAAAACAGCCTGCTGGAACAGTTGAGAATCCGCAATTGTCTTGAGCGGACACAACAGCCATGGCATCAGCGATTGCTTAATGATGAGTTCCCCCTGACGATTGGAGGAGGAATCGGCCAGTCCAGATTGTGCATGTTCTACCTGCAGAAAATGCATATCGGGGAAGTGCAAGCCAGCATCTGGCCCGAAGACACCGTAAAGCGATGCAAAGAGGCCGGGATTCGGTTGTTGTAAAACAAGAGGCGGCCTGTTTCTTAGCGTCGGGTTATCTTCATGAATATTTGTCTGGGCCTGGAAAAATGCAGGATGACGATCGAGGCCTAAAGGGATTTGCTATATGGCTCTTCTCGATCCATGCCTCAATGGTCGATATCCCAGATTATGATTTGTTTGTCATAACTTCCTGAAACAATACGCCTGCCGTCAGGGCTAAAAAATACTGAGCAGACCATGCCTTGATGGCCGCACAGGGTCAGCAGGGGAGTTCCGCTGTCCGTATCCCATATTTTGATTGTGTTATCGGCACTTCCCGAGACAATCCGTTTACCGTCCGGACTGAAGCAAATGGAATGAATCGCACCTTGATGACCGTTGAGGGTGCGTATCTCATGACCGCTTTGTGCATCCCAGAGTTTGATTGAATTGTCATTGCCTCCCGAGGCGATCCGCCTGCCGTCCGGACTGAAGGTTACCCGTTGAACAAGACCCTCATGCCCTTTCAGAGTGTGAATCTCACGGCCAGAGTCTGTCTCCCATAGTCGTATGGTTTTAAAGCGAGTTCCAGCAGCAATCCGTTTGCCGTCTGGGCCCAAACAGGCACCCAGCATCCAGGGGACGCTTATCGTCTGCAGCAGGCGGCCGGTGTCGGTATCCCAAATTATGATTTTATCATCAGTGCCTGCTGACGCAAGTTGTCTGCCGTCCGGGCTAAAGCAAACATAGAAAACCTTGCCTTCATGATGTTTCAGAGGGGGGCATACCTGGAGGCCGGTGTCGGCATCCCAGATTCTGATTGAATGATCGCTGCTTCCTGAAGCAATCCACCTGCCGTCGGGCCTGAAACAAACAGCGTAAACCTTATCGGTATGACCTTCCAGAAGGCGTAACTGATGGCCGGTGTCGGCATCCCAGAGTTTGATTGAATTGTCGGCGCTTCCCGAGACAATCCGCTTTCCATCCGGACTAAAGCAGACGGAAATGACATCGCCTTGATGGCCGCTGAGGAGTTGAACGTGACACAGGTGTTCTGCATCCCAGACTTTGATGGTGCCATCGCAGCTCCCCGAAGCAATCCGTCTGCCATCCGAACTGAAACAGACAGAACTGACAATGCCCTGATGGCCGCTCAGCGGTCGAATCTCTTGGCCGGTTTCTGTATCCCAGAGTCTGATTGTCGTATCGTAGCTTCCTGAAACAATCTTTTTGCCGTCCCGACTGAAGCAGACGGAAATGACATAACTTTGATGGCCGCCAAGAGGTCGTATCGGATTGCCTGTGTCTGCATCCCAGAGGATGATTTGTTTATCGACGCTTCCTGAGGCAATCCGCTTGCCGTCCGGGCTGAAACAGACCGAGAGCACAACATCCTGATGCCCGCTCAGGGATTGTATCCGTTGACCGCTGTCTGCATCCCAGAGGAGGATGGTTTTATCTGCGCTTCCTGAAGCAATTCGCTTGCCGTCCGGGCTGAAACAGACTGAGAGCACAACATCCTGATGCCCGCTGAGAGTCCGTATCGGATTGCCTGTGTCTGCATCCCAGAGGAGGATGGTTTTATCCGCGCTTCCTGAAGCAATCAGCCTGCCGTCCGGGCTGAAGCAGACTGAAAGAACTTCGTTTTTGTGTCCTCTGAGCGTCTGAACCTCAAGCCCGCTGTCCGCATCCCAGAGGATGATTTGCGTATCGAGGCTTCCGGACACAATCCGTTTGCCGTCCGGGCTGAAGCTGACAGATTCGACTTCTTTCTGATGTCCGTACATCGTTCGTATCAACTGGCCGCTGTTTGCATCCCAGATTTTGACTGTTTTATCGTCGCCCCCTGAAGCAATCCGCTCGGCGTCCAATCCAAAGCTGACGGAGTTGACCATACCCGGATGACCACTGAGAGTTTGTACGGATTGGTCTAAATGGGAATTCAGCCAGGCCCATTCCCATCGCCGCAATGCTGGAGGACATAAATCCAGTAATTGGCGAGCGTATTTTACATTGTAAACCTTCGATGCATCCGCCAGCGCCATGCAATGGTTGTAGAGCTGCCGTTCGATTTCATCTCTGGATTTTTCGACATCGATCTTTGCAATGACCGTTTCTTTTTTCAATTTCTCCGATCGTAAATACATTGCGGTAATAATAAATAAACTCATGATAATCAGTGTTGCGATGGCGACTGTGGTTGCGACGGGGCCTTTGTACTTTCGAACAAATTTATGCACCCTGTATCCGGCGGTCTCCGGACCCGCTTTCAGAGGATTGCCTTCCAGGTAATTGCGGATGTCTTGGGCAAGTTCCAGGGCCGTCTGATAGCGAAGCGTGCGGTCCTTGCGGATCGCCTTTAATGGAATCCATTCCAGCTCTTCGTGAAGACTTCTGACAAGCGTTGTAAGTTCTGTGCGTCTATTCTGGGCGACAATAATTGCATCGTGTCCCAGATGCGACAGTTTTGTGCTGGGACGCGGAGGTTCCTGCTCCCGAATAATATGCTGAATCTCCACGTAGCCGGCCTCCCGGAGCGTTTGGGACTCAAACGGCAATACGCCTGCCACCAGTTCATACAACACGACACCCAGAGAATAGATATCCGAGCGGGTATCAATCTCCTGTTCCTTGAAATCCGCCTGTTCAGGACTCATATATTCCGGCGTGCCGATAAGCTGACCCTGCTGAGTAAACAGGGTCTTATCCGTCAGCGGCATGCCGATCGCCTTGGCTACTCCAAAGTCAATGATCTTGGGAATTGTGATGCCATCCTGATTGCAGACAATAATATTCGACGGTTTAATGTCCCGATGGATGATTCCTTTCTGATGGGCATACTGAATGGCTTCGCAGACCTGGATAAAGAGCGTCAGCCGTTGTTCGATCTTGAGCTGATGGTGATCACAGTATTCTGTGACAGGAAGGCCTTTGATATATTCCATCACAAAATAAGGACGGCCGGACTCGGCGGAACCGGCTTCTAAAACATGAGCAATATTTGGGTGGTCCAGCAGGGCCAATGCCTGACGTTCTGCTTCGAAACGGGCAATAACCCGCCTCGAATCCATTCCGGGTTTGATGATCTTCAGGGCGACCTGACGTTTGATGGGATGTTTCTGCTCGGCCAGATAAACAATCCCGAATCCCCCTTCCCCCAGCACTCCCAGAGGTGTATATGGCCCGATAGGGTCAACAATAGCAGCGGAGAAGTCCGTCAGGTTGGCGGTCGGTGACCCGGCCTCTTCTGGAGGCTTTTTGTCTTCTTCCTGTTTCGCCATAAGTCCCTCCTGATACGGCTTGACTTCAAGCTCATATTAGAATATCCTTTTAGAATAGAAATACAATAGTATATTCCGGATTTGGCAGGTGCGAAAATGGCCTCACTCATTATCGAAAACGGTAAAAATCAAGGCTGTTATTATCCGCTGGGGCACCGAATTACAGTCATTGGACGAAGCGAGGCGCTGCTCATACAGATTCTCGATGAGAAAGTATCGCGTAAGCACCTGCAAATCCGATATGACAGCACCACGAAAGCCTATATTGCCACCGACATGAAGAGTAAACATGGCGTCTTTATCAATTCTCTTAAAGTTACAGATGAAACAGTATTAAATGACGAAGACCGCATTCAAATTGGTGACACGATCTTATTGTTCACCCTCCAGGATTTCCCGGATACCGAAAGTGCCCTGGATTATTTTAAAAAAGCCGGCCAAAGAAGACTGTCAACGCTTGAAGAGCAGTAACTGTGTAAATGGTCTTGATGATTTTACTTCAGGCTTGCTAAGCATAGTAAAATAAACAGCTTACAAAAACCAATGTGATGCAATTGTTATGATGGATGAAATTTCCAACTGAGTTTAAAGTGAGTTTTGTGACCCTTGTATGTATTATCGCAATGCCGCCTCGATAGCCTCGGTAATCTGAGGATCCAATGGATCGAGCTCGGACGGGAAACGCGCTATCGTCTTTCCATTTCTGTTAATCAGGAATTTATTGAAATTCCATGTAATAGGCCCGCCAAACTCGCCATTGGTTTCCGGAGTGGTCAGGCACTGATACAACGGATGAATATTCTTGCCTTTGACGGAGATCTTTGAAAACAGGGGAAACATAATGTTGAACTGGTGGGTGGTAAACTCCTTAATCTCTGCATCAGTCCCCGGTTCCTGGTTACCAAAGTCATTGGCAGGGAAGCCCAGCACAACCAATCCCTGATTTCTGTATTTCATATAAAGCCGCTGCAGGTTTGCATATTGGTCGGTAAACCGACATTCACTGGCGACATTCACCACCAGAAGGACCTTGCCCTCATATCGGGACAGGGCGATGGGCCGCCCGTCAATATCCTTTAACTTAAATGAGTAAATGGAGTTTGGATCAAATTCTCGAACACCCGATATTATCGGCGGGTCCGGCTCGTGATCCGACTGCATTCCCGCACTGCAACCCAGTAATCCCAGGCAGACCATCCAGGCCATCCAATAGAAAAGCCGGCTTGGATATAAGTGTATACACATCATAAATTCACCCTTTCATAACAAGAGCCGACCTTGGATCCTGACAATATATACGGATGTGGGTTGCCGCCGGATGCGGAAAAAATTCGATCTACATTACTATGTAGTATAAAAGATTATGTATTATCCAGATAAGACTCAAATGCAGTATGCTCTATTTGGTTTTAGGTGGCCTAAGTTTTCTCAAAAACTATGTATGGGCTGATAGCGTCTGCGCGGCTATGATTTTTGGAGCGAACCCGTTTGCGATAATGCATTATTAGGGTACGGGAACCTCGGCGTGGATTTTATAGAGATGGCATTGATAGCCGTCAAATTGATCGGTAAACGCTGCATTTTTCAATGTGAATCGACGCTCTTCACCTATCACCTCAACTTCCGCATCCGGGTAATGCGCCAGAGTAAATCGCTTATTGGTGAGGTCTTGCCGCATTTCCACGGCGAACAGATAAGTCTTTCCCTGATGGATATGCACAGCAAAGTCAACAGGACTGCTGTTGTCAATGGAATCCATGCTTACTAATCCTTTTACTGCCGGGCTGTTGATAACGGGCGCCAGTTGATGGATTTGGCTGTTGATTTGAGTGAAAGCCGCCAGTCGCTTCGCATTCTCCGGCCGCAGCATGGCCCGCGGATCAAATTTGGATACGGAGGTTTTCCCGTGAATAAAGTAAATCAGACCCCTGGAGCCATGGATAATGGACATCCAGGCCTCCGCACGGACTTCCTCCATGGTTGCCTGAATCCCGTTGGCGCTGATATCGGAGGTTTCCATGGTGTTCCATACAATATGCTTTGGAGGGGAGAATTGATAGAGCCGATCCAGTCCCAGGGCAACCCGCCAGGCCTGCCCACACGTAGCGGCCTGGCCGCAGTCCATGGGATAAATATCAAATGTGGTTATATCGGATCCTGCAATATAGGCCGGGTAATCTCGGTTTGGTACGATATGCCCGCCCTGGCCAGTCCACACCATCGAATCCCAGGCGATTCCCTGACCTAATCCCAGCAGCACCGGGCGATTGGGGTCATTCTTTTTCCAGGCTGCATAGGTTTTCTGGATAACCGCTGTGGGGATAGGCTCACACCAGCCTTGCCCGTCGGGGCAGCGCTGGGCGTTGTCCGGCTCATCCGGCAGAAGGTAGCCCGCAATCAACGGGCGTCCATCAGAAAGACGCTGGGGCCGAAATTCAAGAGCGGTTTGGTTCTGTTCGACAATAGCCTGCATTCCCGCGTTCCGCAGCGTGTAGAGTTGTCTGGCTGTCGGACCTTCCCATAGGCCGATATATAAGTTGATGCCCGCGTTTTTCCATCGCGGGGCATCGGCAGGGTCCTGAAGCCACACGCCAAGGGGAAAATAATCCGCATCCGTCCCGGGGCCTTCGGGCCACTGGGCATAGGGGCTTTGTTCTCCTGCTGCACAACACAGAGGACAAATACAGAAAAGCAGCCCCCACACCATGATGCTGCCTGTGTATTGCATAATTTGGGACTCCCGCGATCAACCTGTGTCTGGCTGCATA